>JBNRMR010000103.1:0-2785 GCA_050309705.1 Christensenellales bacterium
GAGCAAGGCCTCGCTATTTGAAACTTCAAATAGCGAGGCCTTGCTGATTAATCCTGATACATACCATAAACCGGGTTACCCTCCGTCGGATCTGTCGGATCCCACGACACCCCGCTGGGCAGGCTGGGATATGATATCGATTCCGGGATTCCCTCCGCTGTATCCCCCCCACTTACGATCTGCACATATGTGCCCATCTCGCAGTTTTCGTAGAGCCACAGGGCGTCCACCGAGCGCATCCTCACGCAGCCGGATGAAGCCTGTGTGCCAAGCTTGTTATACGCGCTGCGATGCATAGTTGAGGGATCTCTCCTGGCATATGTCAGCGAATGGGTGAGCAAATGCGTGTCAAAGCGCAGCAGATATTGACAATAGACATCGCCCTTCATGAACCGCCACCTGTGCTTTTCATACACCGTAAAAATGCCGCTTGGGGTAGGGGTTCTGCTCTTGCCCGTGGAAACCGCAAAGTTCCTTACCGAAATGGTATAATAGCCTTCCATGTCCTTTGACAGCACGGAGCCGACCTGAGTTTCCTTGTTTATTAGAATCATGTACTGAGTGTCGCCTTTCAGCTTAACAAACGCGCCGTTGTTCTCCCTGAAAGTTGGTCCCAGTGGCGCAGCCGTTTCTCCGACTATTCTTATATACGCAGCGCTCGCCCACCCGATCAACGTTCCTTTTCTGACCTTGTGCCACTCCTGGCCCTGCTCCAGCAGCTCCACCTTTTCCCCGGCTGACATATAACCAATGACGGGGTAGCCCATGCCGGCCCCTTCCCTTATGTTAAGGGAGCCTGCCGTGCTGACCGCAGCGATGTATGTCTGTTGAGAGGGTTTAGGCGTAGCATGAGCAGGCGGCGTTGCCTGTGGCCGAGGGGAAGCCGTCGGGCTTGCAGTCTGGGCAGCCATCGATGGCGCCGGAGTCTGCGCTGGCACAGGTGATGGCAATGCAGCGGAAGATCCGCCGGGGCTTGCAGTCGGCTTCTGCCCAACCCCCGACAGATATGTCATACTGGCCCAGCCCTTTGTTCCGTTGGGGAGGGTCACCTCGCACCAATTTCCGGACACTCTGCCCTTTTCAGCGCTGTCGCCTTCAAGCATTACGGCGATTATGGGGTTGCTCACCCCGGGACCGGAGCGAACGTTCAGCGGCAGCGTCGCCGTTACCGACGCAGCGGAAGCCAACAGCGGAGGCATCAAAAACACAGCCGCTGTCAAAACCAGCAATATCGCCGCTTTGATCATATTGACTTTCTCGTGCTTTTTTATCATGGAGCATACCTCCAAGTTTATTCATATAGAATTATATAAACATAATACCATAACATGCTAATTTTGCCAAATAAACCCTAAAAAGATATTATTAACTCGAATCATAACAAAAAGCGGAGGAGAGCATTTTCTCTCCTCCGCCTGTTCAAGTTATTTTCCCAGAGCCAGCTTTAGCAGCCTTCCGTTAATGTTAAAACTTAGAACTTTTTCCTGTCTGCCCAAAGACCCAGGGCAGGATTGCTGATATAGTATATGGTCTCCCCGTTTTCCAGTGTGTTGAAGCCATCCTTCAGCTTCTTGGGGTCATATGTCTTGATCGCCTCATCATAGGGAATGTAGCCGAAGTTTACGCCTTCGACCTCGTCCTTTGTCACATGCTTGGTGCAATATGTGATTGAGAACCTATCGTCCGAGGAACCGTGTATGAGATGGGCGGCGGCCGAAAGATTGTTTCTCAAATCCTCATTTTCCTCCACAAGCTCAAGCACCTTTTTCCTGCCTACATAGCCATATTTGCGGATCAGCTTATCGATATCGGAGTCCTCGCCAAACTTGTCTACACCGGGGGCAAGGACGATCAACTCGCCGCCGTCAGCGATGGCCATACGGGTGCGGTAAACGGACTTGTTGCCCAGCCATGTGCTCTTAAACTCCTTTTCATCAAGGTAAACCACCACTTTTTTGAATGGTTCGTCCACAAAGATAAGGTTTTTCTCCTGTGCCTGCTCAACCGCCTGCTCAAAATAGCTGCGGTCTCGGCCTATGTAAAGGCCATGCATGAATATATCCATCTCCTTGGCTGTGGTCACGGTGAGGACGTAAACCAGGGGGATATTCATCAGGAAATGCTCCTCGGCATAGTCAAACACCTTGCGCACGGGGGTGTGGTCCTTGCCCATTATGCGCTCAAGGCCGTAAAAAGCGCCTAGCATGTGGCTGCCGTTTATCATTGAGTTGCCCCCGCAACCGACAAAGACATTCTTGTTGCGGTTGGCCATGCCGACTACTTCGTGGGGGACCACCTGGCCTATTGAAAGGATCAGATCATAAGAGGGATCAAGCAGTAGCTTGTTCACCTCCACGTCTATGGCATCGTTCACAAGACCCTCGGAAATCTCGCTTATATATTCCGCCGGCACCGTGCCGATCTTGACGACGTCCGTGCGCCAGTTGTGAACAAAGAAGCGTTCGAAGGGTATATCGCCGTACATTAAAGCGCATTCTTCTTCCGTCATGGCCACATGGGTGCCAAGGGCGGGAAGAATGTCCACCTGGCAGAAATCCTTCAAGGTGTTGTAGTAATAGTTGGTTATCTTGCCGGCGCCTGAATGAAAGCGTGTGTAATCCGGCGGTATCAGCAAAACCTTTTTCAGGTCTTTTTTGCAGTCTGAAATCGCGTACTCCAGGGCTTCGAAGAGTTCTTTATCGGCGAGCCCGCCTGGGGCTGCCGCTTTTTTTGCGAAGCTTATCATATCATCCCTCCTATAGTATTGCGCTGCGCGGTAAAGGGG
>JBNRMR010000104.1:0-3271 GCA_050309705.1 Christensenellales bacterium
GATTAAGCAAGAGGATATATACGCCGAGAAGATGAGCAGTTCCGCCACGGCGGGGAGATTTTGCATGAGGCTCATAGGATCGGAGAGAACCGAATGCATTGCGATGCTTTCCCTTGGGGCGGACATGAAGCTGATCCGCTCTCAGATAATCCAAAGGGGCAGCTTCGCCCAAACGCCACTTTACGCCAGAAATATTGCCGTCGTTGCTTTGAGGAACAGTGCAGCGGCGGTCATCCTCGCTCATAACCATCCATCGGGGGTGCCAGAGCCGTCGAAGGAGGACATCGAAGCAACCAACAGCCTGAAGCAGGCCTTAGGCGTTCTGGATATCGCTTTGGCTGACCATATTATCGTGACGAGCAAAGAATACTACTCGATGTTTGCCAAGAAGCACTTTAAGCACGCTGAGGAATCTAGTTCTTCAATGATGCTGGCAAGCGATTTTTTCCAGTATGAGTGAACGAGCGGGGAGAGGGCGGCTGTGTTGAAAGCCCTACAGATATGTGTTATCATCGGGATAGCGAGGTGTTCAAATGAAGATATCAACTAAAGGAAGATATGCGCTGAGGATGCTCTTTGACCTGGGACTGAACCAAAGCGAGGGCTTTATCGCCCTTAAGGATATAGCTGAAAGGCAAGGGGTTTCAAAAAAGTATCTGGAGCAGATAGTCCCCTCATTGAACAAGGCTGGAGTTTTGCAGGCCAGCCGCGGGTTCCAGGGTGGCTACAGGCTGAGCAGGCCTCCGGCAGACTACACCGTGGGGGAGATACTCAGGATAATGGAAGGCAGCCTTGCGCCGGTGGCGTGTTTGGAGCATGATCCGGTTGAGTGCGCAAGGAGCGGCGACTGCGCCACGCTGCCCGTATGGAAGGGGCTTAGCAGAGTCATAAACGAGTATCTGGACAGCGTTACTTTGCAGGATATGCTTAACAGCCGGGCGGAAGCTGGCTGCGAGGATTACATGATATAGGGCGCCGGTTTGGGCCATATCTTATCGTTAATTTTTTTCAACATTTTTTTACACCTTTTTTTCATTTAGGGTTGACAAGTAGTAGGAGACTGGATATAATACTAATCAGTGACTTGAGGCCGGGGCGCCAAGACGCATTTCAACAGCAAGTGCGAGGCCCTGAAAATGGCTGTTAACGGCCTTAAAGTACGTCCGCGGCGGTATAGCGCGGGTCATTAGCTCAGCTGGTAGAGCACCTGACTCTTAATCAGGGCGTCCGGGGTTCGAATCCCCGATGGCCTACCAAAAAGAAAAGGCTGTATATAAGCAAAATATGCAGTCCTTTTTTTATTTTACCAGAGTGTTAGCCGGGTTTCTGGCAACCTTTTGGCAACCATGGAACGAATTTAGCAGTACGCGGCTGTGCTTTGCGCGGGTTTCCCTTGACAGATGAATGTAGATTTTGCGAGTTACGTTGATATCGCTGTGACCTAGCCAATCTGCGGCAACCTCAAGGGGCACGCCTAAATCGTAAAGAATTGTTGCGTAATTGTGTCTGAAATAGTGAGGTGTCAATATTGACATCATAACTGGGGGCTGCTTCTCTTTGTCCTTGTCCTTTTGACTTTTAGTATATCTGCCTCGCTGCTTATACAAGGGCATGGGCCTGTGCTCAATGGACTGGTCAGCGTTGTAGACTGCGACCATGAGGTCTGCCCACTTTCTCTCATACACCGACTTGCTTAAATGCTCGCCGCCCTGAGACACAAATATGGGGGATTCCCCCTCTTTGGCTAGCGACTCATAGGCTTCAAAAAGTGGATCGGGTATCGGTATTGTGCGCGCGGATGCTTTAGATTTAACTTTTCCCACAGCACCTCCCGCATGAAAATCTATGTCGCGAACAATGCTGATTTCTTGGGTGTCCCAGTTAATGTCGCTCCAGTTTTTCCCAAGGCATTCACCTATTCGCACACCAGTGTAAAAGAGCGAAAGCAGAAGCAGTCCGTCAGGGTGCTGCTCTGCCACTTCGAGGACAGCCCTTTCCTCCGCTTCAGTCAATTCCCTTCGCGTCCCCTCTACGGTTTCAGGCATAACAAGCCCTTCTGCTGGATCGATCACAACCAGCCCGTCAATTCGTGCACGGTTAAAAAGGCGCGTGAGCGTGAGCTTTATCTTATGCACCTTTGAATATGATTCCATGGCGAAAGCGTTTAGGAACACTTGCAGCTCTGCGCCTGTGATTGTGCGGATATATCGCGTGCCAAACACAGGCAGGATGTGCGCGTTTAAGGCAGTGGCGTACATTTCGATCGTTGCTGCGGACCTCTTTAGCCCTTTGACGTATGTGTCAAACCAACCTTGAGCATATTCGAGCAAGGTGATGTCTTGAAGGTGCACAACCCCTACCTGCGACAGTCGAGACAATTCTTCCTTTTTAGGTTTCAGTTCGGCATCCGTTCTTGCGGACGGATAGCGATAGTCCGGGCTTCCATCAGGCAGAACCCCCACCTTCACTTTTGCGCGTCGGCGCTTGTCAACTTTTTCTCTCAATGGTTTCTTTGCGGCCATTTTCTTCACCCTCCCTGAGGCGGCTTCTTGATTTTAACCCTATCATGTGCTAAAATATAGGTACAGAGATGTTATGCAGTTTGTGGACTGTGAACCACGAGCGATAATAAAGGAGATTTAAAAATGGTAGCATGTAAGCATTGTGGCGCGGAGCTTAAAGCAGGCGCTAAATTCTGCGGGCATTGCGGCTTGTCCGCAGCTTCGATAAGCGAAGCTGCCGAGCCTTCTGTCGGCGCGCCTGAACAAAGCGCAGGCCCAGAAACCGTGCCGCCGGTATATAGCGGCGCCGCTGTGGGCGTGCAAACACAGGGCAGCTATACGCCGCCTGCACAGGGGTCGTATACTCCCCCGGGGCAGGGCAATTATCAGGCGCAGCCGCCGAGCAGTTATCAGCCGCCAGCCCAAGCGCAAGGGGACTACCAGTCGCCATCCTATTTCGGGCAGCAGGCAGCCGCAAAAGAGAAAAAGCCGTTTAACAAAAACATGTTGCTCTTTGGCGGAATAGGGGCAGTTATCCTTATCCTTATTATTGTTCTTGCTTCCGCCTTAAGCGGCGGTAAGGATAAGACGGAGCCTTATCTTGGCGTGTGGAAATCCGCAACGGTTGAAATACTTGGCGAAAAATACGATGCCGCAGATATTTTTGAGGGCGAGATTGAGCTGGAGCTGATGGCGGGCGGAAAGTGTGAATGGCGCTTTGAAGGCGATATAGACCCCTACAAATGGGCTGTCAAGGGCGATACCATCAC
>JBNRMR010000105.1:0-30020 GCA_050309705.1 Christensenellales bacterium
AATCTCTCCCAAGACGGCTCATGTCCTTTACAATAACAGTACTAATGTTGCCTTCTTCCACTTGGGATAAAAGGCGATGCCAATCTGGTCGGTCAAAATTCGTGCCACTATACCCATCGTCTATGTAAACGCTGTCTTTGATACAAGGAAAATCCCCAATAAACAAGGGCTTTCAGCGGTATCGTTCCGCCGGAAGCCCTCTTTTTTCATGCCCGTTTTCAGTTTTTCAGCGACTTTGCCTGCGAGAGTTTGAACCACTGTGAACCCTCAATTTGAACCCCTCCGAGGGAAAATCAAAATGTATATGCAAAATCAAAATGTGTGATGAATAATCAAAAGGTACATTCAAGCCTATAGCGTATGGTAGTAAGGGCAGATGTTCTCATAATGCCCATCCTTCATTCTGAACCCGCTGGGTATCGTTCCAAGCTGGACAAATCCGAGTCGCTCATACAGATGTCTTGCATGGACATTGCTTTCCACAACAGCATTGAATTGTAGCACTCGAAAGCCTAATTCTTTTGCCTTTGCCAGACAGTCCAGCACCAATTTCTCGCCTATATGCTGTCCGCGAATGTCCGATGAAACTGCGTAACTCGCATTACATATATGACCGCAACGACCGACATTATTTGGATGCAGTATGTAAAGCCCTGCCAACTTGCCATCTATCTCTGCAACTCCCGTGTAGCTTTGAGATGCAAAAAACTCCGCACCGCTTTTATTATCGAGGCAATCTTCCTGCGGAAAAGCGATACCTTCTTCCACGACCTCATTCCATATTCTGATCATATCCGATAAATCGTTTTGATTGTATTCTCTAACCTGCATAGGATCATCCTTTCATGTCCTGACATATCCGATTTTATTCACGCCGATAACTCCACGGCGGAGAACGGTAATGTTAATGGTTTCATATTCCGACTTGTTAATATCTGCGGTCGAGGTCTGCGTTCTCGGAATATCGATCCTCTCAATCTGCGTCCTTGGAATGGGGATAGTTTCCACACCGAGTTCGTGGAGGACTTCATCCGGCAGTTCATAATTCTGCTCAACAAGGCCAAAGCAGGTGAAGCCTGTGTCCACGCAGAAAGATATGAGTTTCTTTTTTCCGATGTTGTAGATGACGCAGAACGATGTACCGATCAAGCTGCCGAGAAGGTATCCTACAACAGGAAGTTCAAAGCCAAGTGCCTGACCGATAATGCCGCCGATATGTGCGCCGAGCAGATAGCCGCCTGAAATGACCACGGTATCCACGAAGGCTGCTCCCATCTGCTGCGTACTCATCTTTCCGGCAGCAACGAGAATACTGTTCTTTACCGTCTGCATAACAAGGGCAACGACTGTACCGAGAACGGTAGGATTGATACCTTTGAACGCCTCGCCAAGAACACCTTTTTCGCACATTATCAGCAGAGAAGAAGATATAGAGCCACGGAGGAAACCTTCTGCTCCGGCGGAGATTCCCTTGGTGCCCATCCTTTTTATCTGCTGAATGTCGATCTCCCCATGTTTGATAAGGAAATCTATCGCTTTGTATATTTCAGGCGCAAGCTGGAACGCAACGGTAATCGCCGCAGTAGTGTACCCAGCCTTCAACGCCTGTTTCAGCATATATTCCGTATTGATCGCGCTGTCCGTAGTTACGCCGTGATCTTCCGCCTTAAACTTTTGATCCTTACTTTCACGGGCGATGTCCTCCAGTTCTTTTCTGGACGCACTTTTGGAACTGACGCCTTCATCATTCTTTATGGTATCCGTCAGCCTGGTTTCGGTTTCAGCATAGGCATCAGAAACATCGGAGCGAATCGGCTGGTTCCTCAACGCCTCACGATGAGCGGTCGCCTTGGCATCCGAAAGCTGGTCGGAAGGAACAAGCCTGCCCTGGTCATGATAGCTTGCGTGACCGGATTCCGGGCTGAACCTTGCCTGTGCCTTTGCGGTTTTTTCTGCCGTAACATAGGACTTCGCACTATAAGCATCGCCGGAGTCCAATTGGATATCAACAGAGTCTTTCAAAGTGCTGTGCAGAACAGATGCACGGTCTGCCGAATCAGCCGCGACCGCATCCACATTGAATGTCTCGGCTCCCCATTCCTCAAGCATATACCCCTGGAGCTGTCCGATTCCAAGGTTCCTGTACTGGTGGTTATTTATGTTTTCTTCAAGCTGCTTGATTGCCGCCTCGACTGCGCTTACATATTCCTGTCCCATACGGGCAGCAATATCCGCACCCATTATCCCGGTAGCAAATTCCCAGCCCTGCTGCATTTCATTCTTTGACTGCATAGGCCGTTACCTCACATATTCATAAACTTTTCAAGCCCATCATTGTAGAGGCTGACCACTCCATAGAAAAGCATCTGCCGTTTCATCAGCGACTTGTTTCTGAAAACCTCCTCGGACTTTGACGCGACCTGTGTGCCAACTTTTCCAATGGCATCCGCACCCGTCGAGAACGCTTTTTTGACGCCTTTAAGGATATCGACCTTTTTGTGCTTTTTCTCATCATCCACAACAGTTTCAGCATCCGCATTTTCAGGGACATCGTCTGTGGATGGCTCGACTGCCTCTTCAGCTTCATGGTCTGTCCCCGTGGCGGCTATGCTTTCCTTTGTGGCCTTGAGGAAACTCGGAACAGGCAGCGCAGAGAGTTTTTCAAGGAACGCATCATAGTCCTCGCGGGTAGTCAGCACCTTCGGATCAGCATATACGACCGCCTGATTACCTGCCCAGCCGAACTTGACTCCACATTCATCAAACTTCACATCGATAACGGGAATCAGTTTATCTGTGCCTTTTATCTCTCCGAGAAAGAGGATTTTTCCTTGGATATTTCCGGCTTTCTTGTTACCCAGCCAGACCTTTTCCGTCCAAGAGACGATGTTGATAGAATCGTTCCTTGTGCCGATGACACCCTGTTCGTTATCATCGTGTGTTTCCACCATCTTCTTTAGCTGGTTCATCAGCAACTCATCCTTATAAACAACGATGAGAGTTTTCTTGGTTTCAAACATAAGCATTCTCCTTGGTTTATATTCTCGGCTCGTACATTTGTAACTATGTTATAGGTTCAAAGATGCTATATCCATTTTTCTTCCTGACAGGTAATGGGCATACACCATGTCGGCTGGAAGGAAACGAACCTTAATATTCTGTAGTCCAAGTGCCGAAAGCATCTCCATAGATGCCTCGCCACGATCCTCTATCTCCTTGTTTTCTGTTGGCATAAGAAAACAGTTTTTTACGCCAATGAAGCCGTGGTCTGTTATAAACTTCTGATACGCCAACTGATAGAGATATTGCTTGGTAATCGACTCGATGCCAGGTTGTCCCTTTGGAGTGCGACCATGTTCAAGCTGCGCATTATAATACTTCGCATCAAAGATAATGAATTGCCCTTCCTTTATCGAAATCAGATCAGGAATCAGCGTGTCATTTGCTGTTTTGCCTGTTTCTGTCCATAAAGGCTTTTCAATCAAGTCAATGAGTCTTTGGTTTTTATCGTATTCCGCTTTCAGCGACATCGGCAATGTAAGTGCGCCAAGTCTAACATCAAGCTGATTGTCCATGATATCAGCACAGATGCCCTCCCAGACAAGATTAAAGCTGTTTGTGCCGAATAGCGATAAACAATCTATATCGTATAGACTGCCGCTGTGGTCGATGTAAGCATAGATTGTCTTCAGGACGAGCTGCTTTCTTGTGTTGAACTGAGTATTCAATTCTTTCTCAATCCGGTAAAGAATGTATTCCTCGTCGCCGAAATCATCCAGCTCTTCATCCGTCAAATCCACCCCTGTCATTTCAAAGAGGTCAAGAAGCTCCGCATCCCTCAGTTCCTCAGAAGCCCTGGTTAAGATGCATTCATGCAACCGCTTGAAATAATCAAAGTCGTCAGTAACGCGCTTCTTTGTTTGGAGATCAGTATAGTATGGGCGATTATTCGAGAGCATGGTAAATGTCTCGTTTATCGTTTTATCCCACAAAATCTCGCCAGAGCCGTTACTCTCAATAATATCCTCGGTATTGTTATAAACGCCATTCTCGAAATAATCCTGCAGCAGGAACAGCAGCACCGCAAGAAGATTAAATGCGCTGCTTTCGCTGCTGTCATTGAACATCCGAACAATCTGTTCTTTTGTGTTGTATTTTTCAAGAACCTTCAGCACTTGGCGAAGTTCTTCCTTGGGCTGATCCGCATGGAGCAGATACTTCGGATAGCACTTCATGACACGTCCGGCAACTACTATGACACCCACGAAAGTGAACACATAGTAGTATTCATCCTCGCCTGCCTCCACATCAGCGACTTCGATGTCCTCGTCGAGAAGGTCGGACATATCCCTTTGAGTATCCGATGCTCGAACCGCTTTCAAAACGCCGAACTCCTTTAATTTCCGAATCAGCGGGATCGCCTTTTCTTCAGAACACTCCAGTATTCTGCACAGGTCTTTTTGTGTATATCTTTTTTGCTCTCTTACAAATTCAGAGATCATTTATTGCGACCTCCTCAGTTTTCTTCGTTAGGCGGCGTCCACTGCGGCTCCTCCGGCTCGGTTTCAAGCTGAATATCATGGTTGAAGATACCGATGCCCTGCATGTCAAACTCTCTGCAAATTTCAGAGTAACGAGTGCTGTTCTGGAAACACCCCTCAAACAACTTGGCTCGTTTTTGCCTTGCGGCATCCTCAAAGAGATACATGATAACCTTGTTCTTGAAAACACGGATGAATTTCTCTCTGTCAATTTCATCCCCTTCTGACGGAACCACGATGCTCCTCGAAATGAAATAAGGTCCAAGCTGCTTGTCCTCATTGATTTTCTCTTTTGCAAGGAAATGGTTGATGGCCTTGCGCAGTTTATTCCATTCAACCTTTTGTGATTTGTCATCCGCAAGGTATACATATTTCCCGCGAATCTTCTCGTCGCTATCGTCTATGCCAAGATAAGTGAAGTCCCAGCGTCTCTTAAACGCGGTATCCATCGGGAAAACACCCTGGTCGGCGCTGTTCATAGTCGCCCAAATAAACATATTATCAGGAATACGAATCTTGGTATAATCCTCCGGCTTACCACCAAGTTCCCGTGCAAGGTATGCCTTTATATCCTCAGATGCCTGAATCGGATACTCGCTGACTTCATCATCACCACGATCAAGAAGTTGGAATATATCTCCAAAAACAGCGGCTACATTTGCACGATTTATCTCCTCGATTATGAGAAGAAATGGCCTAACATTCGCATTTCGACTATTTTTCAGGGCTTTAACATACACTCGCATGAATGGTCCCGGAACATAGGCATAAGTAATTGTGTCATTGCCTTGACTATCCTTGGATGGAACAGGCTTATATGTCCCTACGAAATGAGCATAAGCATAATCAGGATGGAATGTAACGCGCTCATAGTCATCCTCATTATTTTCACCGATAAGCTCTTTCGCTTCCTTGTTTATCGTATAGCTCTTGCCAGTACCGGGTGCGCCAAACAGGATACGATTCCTCTCAAAAGAAGATTGATAACCCGTGTTGAATCTAATCGGTATGTATTCGTCGGCAGTAGCAGAAGAATCCTCCGATCCGTTCGACCAGTAGTATTTTCCATACAGAAACAAAAGGTTTTCGGGCTTTTTGATTTCATAACAGGTCGTCAGGTACCCCTCATCTTCCGGGAGTCTATCCGATTCGTCGAACGAAGAATGCCATACTCCAGATTTCTGATGCGCCATATTCTCATTCGCATCATAAAAATACGGAGAGAGACCATCCACAAAAGCTATCAATTGCGATCCATCCATCACGGTAATAACGGAAGATGACGATGTCTCATAGAAAGACTTTATTTCTCCAGCTTTTCTTGATGCAGTCTTTTTGTCGCTCTGATAATAATGTGTCGACAGGGCTTCAGCCACTTTGTCCCTGTCAAGAGTGCCATTCTTGATATAGTTAAGTAAATCGCCAGTTTCTTTCCAGCCTATAGCGACAATACCTTTCTCTTTCCATTTTTCAGCATAATGTTCAGAATCATCAGAAGAACCCAGTCTATAGAAATGGCGGATTTCTCCAAACATCGCATAGCAGATATCCTGGAAATGCGGCGACATATAGCTTGTCCTCTTTTTGATGAGAGTAAGCTGTCCGTTCATCCCATAATATTTTTCACTTGGATTAATTCCAAACCCAAACAGAATGTGCTTGAGCCAATCGGTTACATACCATCCGATAAATTGATCCGGAAAAATCATGTGGAAATACTTCTGTACCCATGCATAGGTCGCAAACTTTCCCATTAACGCATTCAAGTCATCATCCAGTTTTTCATAAGCCTCAACAGAATCGAGTGATCTGGATTGAATCATTTCACAAGCATTCACAAGGTTGTCACGGATTGTTTTCCCAAACTGCAGCGCTTCTGCCTCTGAAAGAACTTGAGGTGTCTTAGGGGCACCTGTTGTCCATTTTCCATCTTCTTGACGTTGGAAAAGACCGAACTTGAAAGATGAACCGCCTGAAATACTTCCGAAGGTTCTCTTCAATTTCGGATTAAACTCCAGATGATAGCAAAGGCTGTCATTGTTTCCATCCGCCGTCAGGAAAATATAGCCCAGCAG
Organism: Christensenellales bacterium; assembly: GCA_050309705.1. Classification (GTDB taxonomy): domain Bacteria; phylum Bacillota; class Clostridia; order Christensenellales; family UBA1750; genus JBNRMR01. The sequence continues at coordinate 6,617 of JBNRMR010000105.1, forward strand.
CTCATCGTCGCTCAATGATTTCAGGACTTCCGGGGCAAATTTCTCTTTGAAATCATTAAGCAGACTAACGATTTCATCCTTTGGAGTCTCGAACTTGACGGTGTGGTTATTGGGATAATCCGTCACCAAGTTCGCGGCCTGTTCATATATCATGGATTCTTGTTGCATGATTCAATCCTCCTTTATTTGCTTTCCTTAAGGACATACTCGATACTGTTATCGTAATCACCGTAAAAATCGAACCAGTCCTGTTTGAAGTTATCTTCCTTGTACTCCCAGAAGGAGGACGGATCAGAAAGACGGCTACAAACATAATCTACGGCCTTTCGTTCCTTTATCGAATAGGTGGATAAAGCGATGGTATTTCCATCTCCGCTAACATTAAAAAGAAGCGTTTGTGAAAGCAACTTCATCCAATCTGCCATATTTCTTCTGGCTCTTGTCAACGGCTGAAGCTGCGAACCATCATGCCGTGATTCTATGATACTTTCAGTACAAGACAAATAATCTGACATATCCGTACACCGTACTGCATAGCCCTGCATTTCATCCAGCGACAGTATCGGCTGTTCACCGCTTTCCCACAATTTATATAATATCTTCCATATCAGCGCCGCCGGTCTTATTTGGATATTGTAATGTGCCTGTAACTCCGTGAAAGATTCATAGTTGAAGTTCTCGCCATAGCTCTGCATCAAAGATGGGCTTAGTTGAGACTTATGCCCATTGGGATATTGATACCTTAGTAATTGTAAGGTGATCAATTCCGAATATGAAAGGCTCTTGTTCAAATAGGCCATTGCTATAGGCGTGAGCGTAAGCACCTTGCTTATCCTGGTGGAGTATATCAGTCCAAACTCACTCAAAATCTGCTGGTAATCTCTCCAAGCATCAACCTGATTGCTATCTGCCCGAACATTAGCTGTAAGGATTCCGTTATCTACGAGATAGCCGTTTATTTTCTCCACATCTATAGTTTCTCCCTTGCACAGGAGACAAGCATTCAACAGGCCATCGAACGCCTCTGCTTTTAAGACACCGGCGTGTTGAGTAATTGGCCATGATAAACCTTCATATGGAATATTAGGATACATTTTGCGCCTCCAACACTTTTCTGATTGCCGACAGTATTTCATATGCCAATAAAGGTGGCACAGCATTTCCTACCTGTCGATATTGCTCGGTTCTTGAGCCAGAAAACTCATACCAATCAGGGAAACTCTGTAAACGCGCAGTTTCTCTAACCGTCAAAGCTCTCGGCTCATATGGATGAATAAACGGTCTTGCACCTCCTGCAGAAGAACCAATCATCACCGTACCCGATGGCATATCTGGTCTAAGCCTGTCTGAATAAGAGCCGCGATCCCTTCCTCCTTGAGGAACTGCTTCAAAACGCTTTCTTACAGCCTCCGTATGAACTCTTATCACTTGATTCGGCAATCCATCCACGCTTTCCAAAGCATACTTGCTTGGCATCTTATCAGGAAGCTGATCATGCAAAGGACCTGTCGCGCCTGTTGGAAAGGAAAAGGATTCGCATGATATGTCAGGCCTAAAACCAACGATGAAAATCCGTTCTCTTTCTTGCGGAATACCGAAGTCGGATGCATTTAATTTGGTTCTATACAATTGATAGCCTGTTTCGTTTTCAATGAACTCCAAGAGATTACTAAAATCCTCTCCGTGATTTACTGTCATTAAACCAGGAACATTTTCAAACATAAACACCTTCGGTCTTAACCCGGAAACAAGCTCAAAATACTTTATAGTCAATTTGCCTCTTGGATCATCCAAAGACTGCCTTTTGCCCATAATACTAAATGCCTGACAGGGTGGACCGGCTATAATTAAATCCACATCGCCTTCAACATTAGCCAAACCTCTGATTTTTTCAGCGGTTAAATCCATTGCATCATCGTTATACACAGAAACATGGGGCAGATTAGCTTTTATTGTCTCTGTATATGCCGGAATAATATCGCTCACCAATAGCGTCTTGAAACCAGCAAAATGCGCACCAAGATCAAGACCGCCGCCACCGCTGAACAGACTGATACAGTTATATTTATAATCAACTTCCTTGCTGAATGAGTTCAGCCTCTGAAGATATATATTCGTTTTCTTTTTGCTCAAAACAGTCACTCCTCCTCATAGCCAATTGCTGCCGTAATATCTCTGAAAACAGAGTCAATTACAGGGGGGCAAACCGCATTGGCCAATTGTTTAGCTGCATCCGTTCGAGAAACAGCAGTAAAATCATAATTATCTGGAAATCCCATAACTCTTTTCATTTCGTTAACGCTCAAGTGCCTACGCTCTTTTGAAAGAATCGGTATGTGCGCTCCTCCGCCTGAGTTCAAAACGGTAAGCGTAGGCAAAGGACTGTCAATTGACAATGCCCTTACGCCACTCGACCTCACCTGGAATACGCAATCGCTGAGGTCACAATTTGTTGCGACACGTTCCAATGATTTTCTTGTCCGAGGAACATCAAACGACATCTCGTCTATGGTTTTGATGCCCAAATAATAGTCGATGTACTCATCCCATCTTTTAGTGACAGGGATAGAGCGGTCACCGTGAATGATAAAAGGCCGAAAAGCTGTTTTTTCTGTTCTTTTCTTTGTAAATTCAACAATACAATCACCATAAACGTCCTTACGCAAGCCCACTATATAGATGCGTGAACGACTTTGAGGGATTCCGAAATATGCGCTGTCCAATATGGCTGAAGAAACGCTGTATCCAGCATCCGTTAGCTTTTCAGTAATAACTCTAAATGTCCTTCCTTTATCGTGCCTAACCAAATTGGGGACATTTTCCAAAAATACAATTTGAGGTTTTTTTGCCTCAATTACAGACATCAGCCTGAAAAAAACCGTTCCTCTGGCATCCTTAAATCCAAGCTCTTTTCCTGCAGCAGAGAATGGCTGGCATGGGAACCCCGCACACAGCATATCAAAATCAGGCAGAGCAGATGGATTAATCTCAAAAATATCCTTTGAGTCAAAACCAGTTCCGAAGTTCTGCTTATAGGTTTTTTCGCAATTGTCATCGATTTCGTTTGTATAAACAGGCTCAGCCTTTATTCCTGATGCCTCAATTCCAAGCCGGAAACCGCCAACTCCCGTGCAGAACTCCGCATACCGAATTGGTTCTAACATGGTTTTACTTCCTCTCATACATTTTTCGCTTTATCTTTTGTTGATGCAGATAAAGCATTACTCTCCTCATCATCAATAAATTCCATGATGTCACCGACATCACATTTCAGCGCACCGCATATGCGCAGCAGAACATCCGTGTTCACATTTCCGCCTTTTCCAAGTTTGGCAACGGAGGTGGCGCTGATACCGCTCATCTCCCGCAGAGTCTTTTTATTTATCCCTCGGTCAATAAGAAGTTTGAAAAGTTTGTTGTAGCTGAAACGCATTTGCAATACCTCCGTGATTTTTCTCTTTCTATTATGCTACATTAGTTACTTCACATCGTTTAGGAATCCGTACCGCGTATTCGGGATCAAGCCCTTTCCGAAGGTTTCCACGACCACTCCGTGCTTCTCATAATCAAGGGAAGGTATGTGGTCAAGGTTCTCGATGATAATAAGCTGTCCCTCGTCCTGGTGGTTCATGAAATAGCGATAAAGTCCGGCTCTCATACTGTCGGGCATCTTGTCATCCACACCATCGTCAAAACCGTGGAGAGGGGTATCAACGATAAAGACGTGAGGATCGAATTTGGCATTGGCCGCCAGATACTTCCGCAACATCATTATCATCACCGTGTTCAGATAAGAATGATAGCCTTTGCCGTGGCTCGTTCCCTTGTCCTCGCCGTTGACCTCTATATCAAAGGTGTTGAAATTGAAGTGCGCTTGAACAAGCCCGGAATAACAACACTCCTTCAGAATACTGTTAGCGAACTCGGACATCGTGGTGGCAAAATCATCCCCAAAGTAATCCTTGGGATGATACTCCAGCTTCTTATCATTTTTCTGCTCGTTTTCAAGAGCGGTCAGGTCGTTTCCGAAGTCGGTGGCATAGGTCTCAATCAAAGCGATCTCGCTGGCGATTCGGAGATAGGACTTATACGCATTGACGGTATTCTGCTGTTCATTTTCCTGCGGACGCAGTTCCGTCTTTATCTTGGATTCAAGAGCATCCCGCTGTTGTTTCAATTCTTCAAGTTGCGCACGGATTTCTTTCTTCCTGTCCTCAACATCCTGTTCGGTTTCTTCAAGCCCGGAGAGTTGCGCCATAGTCCGTTCCATCTCAACCTTGGAAGAAGCGATGTAGGATACCCGTTTGCGCGGAGTGATCGTCCCTTCGCAGTACGGACATTTGGTTGATTGCGGAACTTCCTGGTATGCCTCCTCGCCCTCAACGATAAGGGAAAGCCGCTGGATATCCGCTTTGTACTGCGCGGCAAGACGATGATAGCGAGTCAGCAGGACATCACATTCCGCCGCACGTTCCTCCGCGTCCAAAATGGACGAGAGAATCTTCTGGCTTTCCGCAAGCGCACGGTCGATCTTTCTTTGCGTTTCCTGCAGGGCGGCAGTCGCCTGGGCTATCTGTTCCTCAACATCTGCACCGTCAAATATGTGCAGGTCTTTTTCAAGTTGTTCTTTGCGTCCGGCTGCGTCCTGGATTTTCCGATTAACATAGTCTGTTACGGCTTTCCGGCGCGCCTTCTTTATCTTTTTCTCTTCCTGCGCATCAGTTTCCGAGAATGACCTCCCGGTTATTAGGTACAAAAGTGCAGACAGAAACAGGGTGTTTTCCATGTATCGGTGTTTCGGCTCAACTATGGAGTCGCTGTCATCTATCCGATTTTCGTCAAGATAGAATACCCGCAGGAGATTGCGCCAAGTGAGCCGTTTTTTCTCGAACCGCGCATTTGTCACAATCATGGTTTCCTGCTCAATGCCGATCAGTTTTAACCATACTTCATTCAACGGAGGATTCTTCGCTCCCTTGCGATAGTTGACATCGTAGGTACCGCTGTCGATTCCCTCAATAGTGCTGACGACCTCCACCTGGTTCTTGCCTACATCCCGATGGAGTGAGATCTCTCCATCCTTATCATTGGATGCAACAATCATCGTCACGCCGTCATACTTTGCGCTTTCCTTAAACGGCTTATCTACGGAACCGCCGTATATGAAGTCGATGCAGTTTGCCACACAGGTCTTTCCGCTGTCAGATCGTCCCTGGATTATGGTCAGCCCTCTGCCGAAGGAAACGCTGGCATCACCCTTGGCGGCACTTTTCGCTATTACTTTTTTGATGTAAAAACCCGCCATTGCGCTACCTCCTTAAAGATTTCGTGGACTGCTTGTTAATCTCGTTGAACAACTGGACATCGCTGTAGTTCCCGTATTTCTCAACGACAAGCCTCATCAGTTCCTTGTACCTCTCGGCGTATTCCGATTGGAAACCCTCGCCCATTTTCCTGCCACTTTCCGAAACCGAGTAGAGAATACCCGTCTCATCATCCGTGGCTACGACAAGCCCGTCAACCACAAGGTCTTTTATTGCGGTCTTTGTGAGATTCCGCCTCGCGGATAGTTCGCTGAATGCAAAACCGTTCTCACCATTCAGAGACCTATCCGCAACACCGAAGTCCTCGCAGTAAATCGCAATAAAGTCGTAAGCGGCGATCCTGTCGAGCGTAAGCCCGGTATCGGCCACGTCAAGAAGCAGCACCACATGGAGCGACAGTTCAAAAGGTGTATTGAAAAGTTTATTGCTCATCAATGTTCACCCACGACTCAATCACGCCGTCATTCACCAGTATGTGGCAGATGCCTTTCTTCTCCAAATTTCCGATCAGATTCCGCATTTGGCTGAGTACGGAACTATCGAGGGTAGTGCTTGTAGTTTTCTCAAGGACGGCATTCAGCCTCGCATAGCCGTCATCGTAATCCTTCCAATAGGTAGTGTTGATTCCGTGCCAAGCATCGTCCCTCAGTTTGCCGAACTCATCCTCGCCGTCATCAAAGATATCCCGGACGGAGCGTTCGATGCTGACCGCACTGTAATATGCCATGCGCTGTTCCTTGTAGTTTTCCGCATACCGCTTGGGCAGGGACGGAACATCATCCGCCGTAAAGGTATCCTTCTTCAGTTTCTGCGCATACGCCTCGTATAAGGCACGGATGTAATCCAGTTCATGCTTTCCAATATAATCGGGTACGAGTGCCTGATGAATCGTAATGACCTCGCCGGATATATGCAGCTTATCGCCTCTGCGCTCTATCGTCGCAGGGGCTATATTTTTTAGCTTTCTTCCTGTTTCCATGCGCTGATAGTTCAGCACGGTCACATCATCGGACAAGCCTTCAGCGCGGCGGCGTATGATCTGCGCCAGTATGTTGGCGCAAGCCTGTCCGACTTCGGAAGGCTCGACTTCAAAGCCGAACTCCACCAGCTTGTCCTTCATATGGTTAAGGGCATCGAAGGAATAGGTATTCACGAAATCAGCGAACTTTGCCTCATCAAGCCGTGGTGTTAATGCGGATGCCTTTTTCTGCGAAATAGGCAGTCTGCCGCTATAGTACGCCTCAAGCGTGGACTTCTTCAGCCCATAAATCGGATTCGGCGAAGCCTTCTCCAATGCCTCATCATCAAGGATGGCGTCTGTCAGTATCTTTACAAACTCGCCGGCGTTAACCGTCTTCTCGTAGTTGTGATGCATGAACTGCACGAGGTCACAGAACTTCAAGCTGACACCCTCCTTTCCGATGTAGGCACTTATGTAGGCAGATGTAGGCAAACCTACGAGTTCTAAAAGTCCCGTTTTCTATAATTAAAAGCGTGATGTGGCAAGCGGAACGCACCTCCCGTGCGAAAGCCAAAATGCCCTAAATCACATTATACCACAAAACAACGCAAAAGTCTATAAAAATTTGTGAACGCGAAACTTATTTCTTTCAAGCCGTTCTAACTTTGCGATTGCGAGTGGTATGAACCGTCTCTTGATGCATCGACCGATCACCGATGGCTCACTTCACCTGACGGGCAACTGAATATCCCAACAGCGATCTGATGAGCAAGAGAGCTGCAATCCCGGAATGGAGGGAACTCCTACAGGACTGCGGTCAGTTTACTATTGCCATTTTTGCGCTGTACCCGCGAGAAGCCTCCATTCCCAACACGAATGGAGGTTTTTCCAATGATTATCAAGTACAAGTTTTCAACCGGCGAGGTGACGGAGGTCGAGGTCTCGGAAGAGATCGGTACCGTCATCCTGGACTCCCGGCGTGAGGAACACGCCAGCAATGAGCGGCACCGCTATCACACGGCGTTCTCGCTCGATGACATGGACTACGAGGACAAGGATTACTTCTCCGCTGCGGACAATCCCGAAAGGGCGTTCATGGAGAAGGAGTTCGCCAAGAAGCGCGAGGCAATGGATAACAATATACTTTCGGCTTTGAAAGCCATTGACGTGGCGACCTTGAGCCGTGCCGACTGGATCGCGGTCGGCATGGCGTTAAAGGAGGAGGGCTACCCCTGCTCCATATGGGACGACTGGTCCCGGAACGACAAACGCTATCATCCCGGCGAGTGCGAACGCAAGTGGAACAGCTTTCACGGCTCCGGCACTCCCGTCAAGGGCGGCACCATCGTCCAGATGGCGAAGGAACGCGGCTGGACTCCCTTCAGCGGCGAGGACGGATGCCTCAATTGGGATGACGCCATCGAATATGACGGCGCTGACGGTTTTAACGGATTCACGGCTCCCGACTCGTGGAGCCCTTCCGCAGACCTCATCACCTACTTCGAACTGCTCTTTGACGCAGACGACCGCGTGGGCTATGTCACGAATGATGTGTGGCAGGACGCCGAGGGCAAGTGGCTGCCGAGCAAGGGCGTGTACGACCGCACCGCCGGGGAACTTATCGCATCGCTGAAAAAGCATCCCGACGACCTCGGCGCGACCATAGGCGACTGGAAACCGCAGGTCGGCGCGTGGATTCGATTCAATCCCCTCGACGGTGACGGCGTGAAGAACGAGAACATCACGAAGTTCCGCTTTGCCCTGGTGGAGTCGGACACGCTCCCCGTTGCGGAGCAGGACATCGTCTTCCGCAAGCTGGAGCTGCCTATCGCCGCGCTCGTTCACAGCGGAGGCAAGAGTCTCCATGCCATCGTCCGCGTGGATGCGGAGAATTACGACGAGTACAGAAAGCGCGTGGAGTTCCTCTACGATTTTTTGGAGAAAAACGGCGTGTCCATCGACAAGCAGAACCGCAATCCGTCCCGCCTCTCCCGTATGCCGGGAGTCACGAGGAACGGCAACCGTCAGTACCTTGTTGCGACCAATATCGGCAGGAAGTCATGGGTGGACTGGATGGATTTCGTGGAGGGCGTCTCGGACGAACTGCCCGACATGGTAAGGAAGGTCGGTACACTCCCGTCGAGGAAGTGCATCACATCGTTCCTATGCTCGGAAAAAGTCTGCTGAAGTTGAAAATAAAAAATAAAAATAGTACTCCTAATACTCTCGAGTACCATTTTGGTAGGCTGGATATCTGTGAAATTTACATCCCAATATTGAAAAAATCACTTTTTCGTGATAAAATAAATAAGCATACAACAAACAAGTGGAGGTGTGAAATGGCTGTCAGTTATAAAAAGTTATTTCACTTGATGATAGAAAAAGACATATCCAATGTAGAATTACAACGGAGAGCCGGATTTTCCGGCAATGTATTAACTCGGCTGAAACGCAACCATTATATTTCAATGGAAAGCATAGAAAATATCTGCCGCGTCATGGAATGCGGTGTGGACGATATACTGGATTTTGTGCCAGCGGCTGAAGATAAGGAAGATAAGGCATGAGCGGAAATTTTGAGATAGATGTTTTAGAAGAAGAGATTAGTCAGTTAGGGAACGCTATTCTTGCTAAACTTCTGATAGACCGAACAACAAGAAAAAATATAATTTGGGCTACAAGTGATTACGAGTCCTTTGGAATGGACTACGGAGCCAAGTGCCATATACAACCTTCGTTAATAACCGGGGTGCACTCCAAATTGATACGTCCTCGAATTGCTAAAGCTAAAGAGCATCAGGCAAACCGAACCCGCGATAAAGCAGAAGTATTTACACCATCCTGGGTATGTAATGAGCAGAATAACTTGGTGGATGAACAATGGTTTGAGAGAAAATCTGTATTCAACCATGCTTGTGGAAACAGGTGGATAACCACCAAAGAGAAAATCATCTTTCCCGATTTAAAAGGCAAGCAAACTTGATGGTGTGGCACTTGATGATTTTGCCGACCTTAAGAAAATTATCGGAACATCAAAGGCACAGCAGAAAACAAATGAAATTGATATCAATAACCAGGGATTTACCGATGAGGAATACGAAGAACTGAAAAAAATTGATAAAAAGCCAAAGCGTGAGCGTACTCCTGAGGAACAGGCAAAACTTGATGAAGCCAAGGAAAAGAATAAAAATAAACAAACCGCAATATCAATTTTGCGAGGAATTTCCATTCGTATGCCACTTTTGATTTATGGTGCTGATATTGACATTAGTGAGGATGTTACAATGGAAAATCTGGTTACCCTTGTAGATGATTCCTCCTGGGATGAATTTATGCCGAACGGTGTTACAAAAGATATATTTAAAAGATTTATAAAGTATTATGACCCAGAAATTTTTATTGCAGCCGGAAGAAAAATACGAAACACCGTAAAAAGTGCAGATGAACTGCCTCCGACAGAGCGTGTAAAGAAAATTGCACAGTTGTTTACCTGTTTCAAGAATCCGGACAAGGAAACCGTGTTGACCCCATGGCGAGTGGTAAATATGCACATGAGCGATTGTCTTGGCGGCTATGACTTCTATGATCCTGAACATAATGTTCTGATTGAAGTGCCACGGTATGTTGACCAGGGCAAGGTTACTGCCGAAACCCTTGGAAATTCCAGTGCACAGATACTGGAAATCAACTCTAAAACAGGACTGTATCCTTTATTTGTAGCATACAGCATTTTCCGCAGTAAGGGTTCTGCTTATTCGGCAGAACAGATGACAGACGAATTACAGGAAAAGTTGTGGGCAGATACAGTGAAGAAAAATGTCTATGTCATTTGCAAAACCCCAATGGCAAAGTCTATTACAAAGCGCACATTGGTCGGATTTAAAGATTTGACTGTCAATGCTCATTATTTTGATGACCTAATTAATATGATGAAGAATAAGCCTAAGCAGTTTGCAGACCGCGTTCTGAAGCCAAGCTATTGGAAAAAAGGAGGAGTTAAGGAAATGAAGTTTAACGCTGTGGTGGGAAATCCTCCATATCAGGAAAATATTAGCGATGCAGGAGAGAATGCTTCGTTATCAAAGCAATTGTTTCCTATGTTTATTCAAAATACTATTAAATTAAACGCAGATTACACATCCCTCATTACCCCTTCAAGATGGTTTACTGCAGATGCGCAAGATAAATCCTTTATCAAGCTTAGAGAGTTTATCAAGGACAATAATCACTTTTCGAAAATTTTTAATTATCCCGACAATAAACTGTTGTTTAAGGGGGTTGAAATTGCAGGTGGTGTTAATTATTATCTGTTTGATAAAAGTCACATTGGCAATGTTGTTTTCACAGAGTGCTATGCTGACAGCAGAAATGTAGCAACAAGGCCTTTATTTGAAGAGGGATTGGATATTATTATCTCTATGAATTGTTTGGTAAGCATATTGGATAAAGTTCGCACTGCCAATGGATTTGTATCGATGACCACTATAACCTCTGGACGTAATGCATTTGGAATAGTCGGTAAAAAGTCAGAACTCGATAAAATCTCAGCAGAAAAACCTTTTGATGGTGCAATTGAAGTTCGTTGTGCATATGAAAAAATTCGTTATACAAAGAGAGAAAATATCACAAAAAACATAAATGTAATTGATAAATACAAAGTATTTACTTCGAAAGGCAATGGTGGTGCCGGTATTTTGAGCGATGATAAACCGGTTGCTATTCTTGGAAAAGCGTATATTGGATATCCTCAATCTGTATGTACAGATTCATTAATTCCTATAGGTGCATTTGACACGCAATCTGAAGCCGAAAATCTTCAAAAGTACATGAGCGGAAAATTCTTTAGATTTATGGTAGGTATATTAAAAGTGTCCCAGAATGTGTCCCAGAATGTGTACCAATTCGTACCTCTACAAGACTTCACCACAAAATCCGACATCGACTGGAGCAAGAGCGTTCCTGAAATCGACAGTCAGATTTATGCAAAATACGGCTTGACTGAAGAAGAAATCAGTTACATCGAAGAAAAGATTAAACCAATGGAATAAGCCCATTTCCAATCATTTTTGAAAACAACCTGTCAAGAAGTCATTTTCTCAATAATTAAGACTGCACTAAAGGTTTTATCCTTCGGTGCAGTCTTTGCTTTTGAGCCTCCGCTTGAAGAGAGTCGGTCAAAAATTTACTTGTTTTCGTAAATCCCTAAGTTGAGCTCCCTTTGGCGCTCCTTTTATTATATATTGAAAATCTGTTTATACTTCGCCGCGGGTTGCGTCCGCCATCATCTGCGCTTTCACACAAAGCTCCACCGCCTTGAACGCGTGATCCTGCGTCATGGCATTTTCAGTTCTGTTCAGGCAGTCCAAAATCAACTGGCCAAAGTAGGGATAGCCCACTGTGTTGTTGCAGTCAATGTGTCTTTCCTTACCATGGTCCACCACATAAAGCTGGCTGCCCGCCTGCGATCTTGCCACGTCGATATACTTGCGCTGCTCGATATAGCCATCGGTGCCCAAAATGAACAGCCTGCCGTCGCCCCAGACACCAAGGCCGTCGGGGGTGAACCAGTCCACCCGGAAATAGTCGCTGGCGCCGTTATCGCCGACGAGAGCGGCCTCACCGAAGTCCTCAAACTCGGGGTAGTCGGGGTTGTTAAAGTTGGCAACCCTGCCGTACGTCACCTTTGCATCCTTCGCGCCGCTATAGAAAAGGAACTGTTCTATCTGGTGGCTGCCTATATCGCAGAGTATGCCGCCAGTTTCAGTCTTGCTCCAGAACCAGTCCGGCCGTGTGGCCTTGCTGAGCCTGTGGGGCCCGAGGCCAGTCACCTGCAAGACCTTGCCAATAGCGCCATCGGCGATCAGGTTCCCGGCATATACCGCGCTTTCCACATGCAGCCTTTCGCTGTAGTAAACGGCGTACTTCCTTCCGGTCTCTTTCACCTTTGCTCTGGCTTGCTCAAGCTGCTCCAGGCTGGTCAGCGGCGTTTTGTCTGTGAAATAGTCCTTGCCTGCGTCCATCACCCTGAGGCCCAAGGCGCATCTGCGGGCGGGAATAGCCGCGCCTGCCACCAGCTTCACCTCAGCGTCGTCCAAAAGCTCTTGCTCGCTTCTGGCAATCTTCGCCCCGGGGAACTTTGCCGCCAGAGCTTCCGCTGCCTTGATATTGGGGTCATAAACCCATTTGAGAACGCCGCCGGCCTCGCTCAGGCCGTTACACATGCCGTTTATATGCCCGTGATCCAGCCCTGTGGCTGCAAACACAAACTCGCCCCTTTCAACAACAGGCCTTGCCTTTCCCTTGGGCGCGTAGTTTAAACCGTCACTTCTGTTGCTCATAATTTGCCCTCCTGATTTTCGTTTTTCCCATTTGTTTTGCTATTTTTCCAGCCTTTTAAGGCCGCTGTGCCGCTGGCAAGCATATTTCATCATCCGCGCTTATCGGCTTTACCATACCGTCTTTTAGCGCCTTAACTTCCTTCATAAAAACGTAGACTATCGGCACAGCCAGCACAAATGTGCATATATCTGCTGCCGCCTGGCTGATCTGAACCCCTGTTATGCCCAAGGTCTTTGAAAAAATGAATATTAAAGGTATGAAGAACAGTCCCTGCCTGGCGAGGGCCAGCGCTGCCGCCTTGACCGCCTTTCCTGTGGCCTGAAAGAGCATATTGCTTATTATGACGAAAGCCTGCAGGGGCAATGTGAGGCACTGAGCCCTAAGGGCAAATGTCCCCGTTAGTATCACGTCCAGATCATCCGGCCTGAAAAGGGTTATTATGTCCTCGGCAAATATGAACGCCACTAAGCCGAAAAAGCTGAGAGCCGCCGCCGCAAACCATATGCAAAACCAGTAGCCGTCCCAGAGCCTGTCATAGCGCTTTGCGCCGTAGTTATAGCCGGCCACAGGCGAAAAGGCCTGTCCAAACCCCAAAAGTGCGGACACCATAAAGAACATTATCCGCGACACGACGCTCATAGCGGCAATCGCATAGTCTCCAAAGGGGCCGGCGAATGTGTTCAGACACACAGACGCTACGCTTGCCAATATCTGCCTGAAAAACGAAGGTGAACCTATCTTCAGTATTTCCTTGTGCATCGCCGGTTTCAGCGAAAAGTTCTTAAATTTAAGATTGATGCTGCTTCTTTTGCTCATCAGCATCCCCAGAAGGATGCAAAAGCTCACAAACTGGCTGATCAGCGTTGCAAGAGCCGCGCCTTTCATGCCCATATTCAACGCAAAAATAAATATGGGGTCCAATATTATGTTCAAAACTGCGCCGGAGGCGATGCCCACCATTGAAAGTATTGCGCTTCCCTCGCTTCTGAGGATGTTGTTCATCACCAACGAGGCCGTCATATACGGCGCCCCGATGAGTATGAGCCCGGCGTAGTCCACCGCGTAAGGCAATATCGTCTCCGTCGCGCCCAATATGCGCATTATATCCTGAACATATATCAGCCCCACCGCCATTATTATGAAGCCAAAGAACACAGACGCCAAGAGCGCCGTCACAGCCACGCTGTCCGCCTCCTGGTTCTTCTTTTGCCCCAGCAGCCTTGATATCAGGCTTCCTGCGCCCACACCGAAAGTGAAGCCCACCGCCTGTATTATGACCATCAGCGAGAAGACGATGCCAACCGCTCCCGTCGCGCTGGTACCCAGCTTGCTGACGAAGTATGTGTCCGCCATATTATATATGGACGAGATCATCATGCTGACGATTGTGGGAACTGAAAGGGATAGTATCAGACGCTTCACCGGTCTTTGAGTCATCTTCACAAATAATGATTCCTGCTTGGCTAAATCCTGCAAATCGCACCTCTGTTCAAAAAATTAATAGAAAATCACGCTATATCGTCTGGCCCTTTTCTGCCCGGCCTCAAAATCCGCTATTTCCTTCGTAAATTGCTAAACTTATTATATCTTGTTTGTGAGCGGCCTTTTCTGCCCGGCCTCAAAATCCGCTATTTCCTTCGCAAATTGCTAAACTTATTATATCATGTTTTCGATGAAATGCCAGCTAAAACGACCGCCCGCGTAAATTCCGCCAAAGGCGTATAGATGCTTTGGGGAAGGTGAACAAAAAAAGAATTGACTTTGGTTGCCTTCTCTCAACCAAAGTCAATCTGCCTATCTTAACCGGTAAAACCGGCAAATAAGATCTTTATCATCCGCTTACATATTCTTTACATATGCTAGCTACGATGTCATTATAGCCCCAAAAAATGTTTTTGTCAACACATTGCACAAAAGAAAACCAACATTATTTATGCAGATTGCTTCGATTTTGTAAATAAAGCCTTTCTCGGGCTGACAAACGAACCAAACGAATATATGATTATGCCCGCCCCCATGATGATCTGCGGGAGGATCTGTGTGAATATTGTCAGGCCAATTATCACAACTGCGGAGAGAAAACATGCCCCGGCATTAAAAAAGGCCTGCCTTTTTATGGCCTTGCTCAGCTTCAAAGAGGTTATGACCCTTGAAGCCGCGCCAGTCAGCGCCCATATTGAAAGAATATATAGAATCATATCGGTCTTGGCTGTATTCATTGACATGAACAGCACAATCGCCAAAAGGACGTCTGTAAGCCCCTCGATTATGGGCCACTCGGCAGTCATGACCCCTGGCGAGAGCGAATAAAAAGATAAGTATGCAATCCCCATGACAAGCATGGAGGAGGCAAAAACCATGGCTTTAGTCATGAAGTTGCCGATAAAATCGATCATGAAAAAAATGCCCAGCGCCAAAGTTGCACAGCTAACTATAAATAGGAAAAGATTTCCATTTTTTCTGCGCTTTACCAAAAAATACCCTCCCCTTCAGCGAGAAGCTTTCTGATTAGCTAAAAATCATACATAGTATAGCACAAAACAACCGATAGCGAAAGATAATTTTCTGTAAAGACAATCACTTCATGGTTTCCTGCTTTGTTTTGCGGTCCACCACATGGCGCCCGGCCAGTTCCGTGCGGATATCCCCCGGAGTTATGCCCATTTCCGCCATCAGCACCAGCGCATGGTAGGCCAGGTCTGAAAGCTCATATATGGTTTCCTCCATGCTGTCCTTCATGGCGCCGATTATGACCTCGCTGCACTCCTCGCCCACTTTTTTAAGTATCTTTTCCTTGCCCTTTTCAAAGAGATATGTGGTATAAGAACCCTCTTTTTTCTCCGTCTTCCGGCCCAAAACAAGGCTGTAAAGATCGTCCATTGAAAAATCTATATGCTTCTCGTTCGCAAATATGTCCCCATAAAAGCAGCTTTCCTCGCCCGTGTGGCACGCCGGCCCCGCTTTGATTACCTTTATGAGAAGCGCGTCACCATCGCAGTCGGCCTTAACGCTTACAATCTCCTGGTAATTGCCGCTGCTCTCCCCTTTGCGCCAAAGCTCGCCCCTGCTGCGGGAAAAAAAACAGGTTTTCCCCTCCGCAAGGCTGATATCAAGGCTCTGCCGGTTCATGTAAGCCATCATCAGCACCTTGCCGGTGGAATATTCCTGCACTATTGCTGGAATCAGTCCTTTTTCGTCGAACTTTAAGTTATCAATATTTATAGCAGTCATTTCACGCCTCCCCGCTCATATGCGCATAGGTATTCCTTCAGCTTTTAGATAGTCCTTCAGTTCTTTGATTTCAATCTGACCGAAGTGGAAGACGGATGCCGCAAGGCCCGCGTCCACCTTTGGCAGCGCCTTGAAAAGCTCAGCAAAATGCTCCATTCTGCCCGCTCCCCCGCTGGCGATAACCGGCAGCGAAACCGCATCGCAAATGGCGGAAAGCATCTCGATATCAAAGCCATTTTTAACGCCGTCGGTGTCGATGCTGTTCACCACCAGTTCACCTGCTCCCCGCTCCTGGCCTTCCTTCGCCCATCGGATAGCGTCTATGCCCGTATCCTCGCGCCCGCCCTTGGCAAAAAGCCGGAACTTGCCGTCCACCCGCTTGACATCCATCGATAGCACCACACACTGGCTGCCATACTTTTCCGCCGCCTCGCCGATAAGCCCGGGGTTGCGTATGGCCCCTGAGTTAACGCTCACCTTGTCAGCGCCGCATTTCAGCACCCGGTCAAAATCGGCCACGGCGTTGATGCTGCCCCCCACCGTCAGCGGTATAAAAACCTCTCTGGCAACCGCTGTCAGCACGTCTGTGAAAAGCGCCCTTCCCTCAAAGCTGGCGGTAATGTCATAAAAAACCAGCTCGTCAGCGCCGCTTGCGTTGTACATCTTCGCCATGGCGACAGGGTCGTTCACATCGCGAATATCCTCAAATTTAGTGCCTTTGACCACCCTGCCGTTCCTCACATCCAAGCAGGGTATAATTCTTTTCGTTATCATCTTTCTCCTTCCGCAGCGATAATCGCTTCTTCCAGTTTCAAAATCCCCTCATACAGCGCCTTGCCGAGAATTGCACCGTAAATTCCCATTGCCTTCAGCTTGCTGATTTCATCCATATATGTGATGCCCCCCGAGGCCACCACATCCAGACCCTGCAGCCTTGAAAGCCGCTCATAGGCCTCAATATTCGCCCCCCGCATCATTCCGTCGCGGGAAATGTCGGTGTATATCACGGTTTTCACGCCATCGTCCCGAAGCCTTTCACAAAACTCCATTGAATCAACCTGAGTGGTTTCCAGCCATCCCTCAACTGCAACTCTGCCATCTCTGGCATCCACACCCACGGCAATCTTTTCTCCATACTTTTGCGCCATTTCCTTCGTAAAAGCATAGTTTTTAACCGCTACGGTGCCAAGAATCACCCTGGCCACACCCGATTCAAGCAATTTCAAGATTCTTTTTTCGTCTCTGACACCGCCGCCTGCCTGCACAAACAGGCTTTTTTCCTCGCAGATTGACTTTATAGCACTAAGGTTCGCCAAATCGCCGCCTTTTGCGCCGTCGAGATCCACCGTGTGCAGATATTTCGCGCCCTTTTGCAGAAACCTCGCCGCAACCGACCGCGGGTCGCCCGAGTATATATCCATTTTATCATAATCTCCCTTCGTCAGGCGCACAACTTTGCCCCCCCGAAGATCAATAGCCGGAAAAATCTTCATAAACATCTCCTCAATTTTATCTTTTTCCTTCCCTTACATTTCACAAAAGGCTTTGAGCATCTTCAGCCCAACACCTCCGCTCTTTTCCGGGTGAAACTGGGCCCCCCAGACATTGTCACAGCGCACCAGACCCGGCACCATCACGTCGTACTCCGAGGCCGCTTTCACGCAACCATCACAATTCTTGGCATAGAAAGAGTGGACATAGTAAACATGGTCGCCATCCTTTGCGTGCCTAAGCATCGGCTCGCTTTTGTCGTATATTTGCAGCGAATTCCAGCCTATATGGGGAATCTTAAGATCATCCCTTATGTCTTCCCTCAAAGGGCAGACCTGCCCCCGCAGATATCCCAGCCCTTTGTGAAGGCCAAACTCACTGCCCTCCTCGAACAAAAGCTGCATGCCCAGGCATATGCCCAAGAGTGGCGTACCTTTTTGAACCGCTCCATCCAAAGCGCAAACCAACCCAAGGTCGGTCAGCCTTTTCATGGCATCGCCAAAGGCGCCAACTCCAGGAAGAATCAGCTTGTCGGCCTCCCTTATTACAGACTCATCGTCGGTTATGATGCATTCCACACCGAGATAGCGCAAGGATGCCGCCAAAGAGAACAGATTGCCCGCGCCATAATCCACCACAGCAATCATTTTCACAGAACTCCCTTTGTGGAGGGTATCTCCCCGCCAAGGCTTTCGTCGAGTCTAACTGCCTCTTTCAGCGCCCTTCCAACGCCTTTGAACATGGCCTCGATAATATGGTGGGTGTTCTTGCCGGCAATTTGCCTAATATGCAGTGTAAGTCCCATATTTCTGCACAAAGAAATGAAGAACTCCTCCACCAGCTCTGTGTCAAACTCCCCGACTCTAGCCGCAGAAAGCTGCGCATCGTAAAAAAGTCCGCCTCTTCCGCTAATATCAAGTGCAACCATCACCAGCGCCTCATCCATGGGAAGAAGAAAGCTGCCATATCTAACTATGCCCCGCTTTTCCCCCAAGGCTTTTGAAAAGGCTGCTCCCAAAGCGATGCCCACGTCCTCCACGCTATGGTGAAAGTCAACGCCTATATCGCCCTTGCAGCTGAGCTTCAGTCCAAATCGCCCGTGGGCAGCAAACAGGTTCAGCATATGATCCAAAAAACCGACCCCTGTTCTGATATCGATTTCTCCGCCGTTCAAGCAGAGGCTCAGCTCAATTTCCGTTTCCCCCGTTCTTCGGAAAACGTTCGCAGTCCTACCCATCTTTTCATGCTTTTCTTTCACCGCTAAACACCGCCTTCAAAGAATATTTCGTCAATCATATTAACCAGAGTCTGCATCTGCTCCTTCGTGCCTATGCTGATGCGCACATGGCCGCCTATTCTTGGCGCGTCAAAATGCCTTATCAGCACCTTCTTATCCTTAAGAAGCCCGCATAGCTCCCTCCCTGATATTCTGCTGCTTTTCGCAAAGAGGAAGTTCGCCTTTGAATCTGTGCATTCAAAGCCCCGCTTTTCCAGCTCGGCCTTTGTCCACTCTCGATTAGCAATTATTTTCCCTATGCACTCTTCAAAATAGGCCCTGTCCCTCATGGCGGCAGCCCCGGCCAGATGCGAAAGCGTGTTTACATTATAGGGATGAAATGAATATTTAATCAGCTTAAGGTCGTCGATCAATGGCTTTGAGGCAATGGCAAAGCCAATTCTGGCGCCGGCCATGTTCCTGGCCTTTGAAAAAGTCTGCACCACAACAAGATTTTCATATTTATCGATTAGCTTAACCGCGCTCTCGCCGCCAAAATCCACATATGCCTCGTCGATTACCACCACGTTTTCCGGATTATTCTTCAGTATTTCTTCAACTTCCGAAAGCTTCAGGAAAATCCCCGTGGGCGCGTTGGGATTGGCTATGAATATTGTCTTTCCGGCGGAAAAATACCCCCGAGGATCGATCTCAAAGCTCTCTTTCAGCGGAATCACCTTTGTCTCAAGCCCGAAAAGCCGCGCATAGACCCTGTAAAACCCGTAGCTGATATCAGGATAGCATGCGCCGACTTGCTGATCGCAAAAGGCCATGAAGCAAAAAGCCAGTATTTCGTCCGAGCCGTTGCCCACTGTTATATTCTCAGGCGAAATGCCGTAAAAATCCGCTATGGCCGCCACCAGTTTCCCCGCCCCCATGTCGTTATAAAGGTTCAGGCGCGAAGCCTCCTCGCCCAAGAACGCCTGACGCACTCCGGACGCAGGAGGAAATGGGCTTTCGTTTGTATTAAGCTTTATATACTCGCCAAAACGGGGCTGCTCCCCCGGCACATAGGGGGACATGCCCTCATATGAGCGCGATAAGAACCGACTCATATCCTGTTCCTTTCAAGGCGAATCTCAACGCTTCTTGCGTGGGCCTGCAAGCCCTCGCTTCTGGCAAAGGCCGCCACATCGCCGCCCACGCCTTCCAGGGCTTTTCTGTCATAATAAATGTATGAGGACTTTTTCACGAAGTCATCCACCGAAAGAGGGGATGAAAAGCGCGCCGTCCCGCCGGTGGGCAAGGTGTGGTTCGGACCTGCAAAATAATCGCCCAAAGCCTCGGGGGTGTTCCGGCCCATAAAAATGCTGCCAGCATGCTTTATCAGCGGAAGGAAGGCGAAGGGATCGTCCATGCAAAGCTCCAGATGCTCCGGAGCAACGAGATTGCTGATTTTCGCAGCCTCCTCAAGGCTCTCTGTCACAATTATTACGCCATGATTTTCTATGGACTCCCGGCAGATTTCCTTCCTGGGCAGCTTATCCATTTGGCTCTCCAGTTCATCGGCCACCCTGCGGGCAAGGCTTAGGCAGTCGGTGATCAAAATCGCGCTGGCCATTGCGTCATGCTCCGCCTGGGACAGCATGTCCGCAGCTATGCTCTCCTCGCTGCTATCGCCGTGTGCAATTATAAGAATCTCGCTGGGTCCGGCGATCATGT
The DNA here is from genome assembly GCA_050309705.1 of Christensenellales bacterium. Taxonomy (GTDB): domain Bacteria; phylum Bacillota; class Clostridia; order Christensenellales; family UBA1750; genus JBNRMR01. The sequence continues at coordinate 26,901 of JBNRMR010000105.1, forward strand.
CAATGCCCACCTTGCCGAACACCAGCCTTTTGGCCTCGGCAACATATGCGTTTCCCGGCCCGACGATCTTATCCACTGCCTTGACACTCTGCGTGCCATAGGCCAAGGCCGCAATCGCTTGAGCGCCGCCCATCTTGTATATCTCCTTAACCCCCGCCATCTTCGCTGCCGCCAGCACCTCCCCGGGGATTTTCCCATTCCTTCCAGGAGGCGTCGCCAGAATCACCCGCTCAACCCCGGCAATCTTCGCGGGGATGGCGTCCATCAGCACTGTGCTGGGGTAGCTGGCCGTTCCTCCAGGCACATACAGGCCGGCGCTGTCCAAAGGCGTTATCCTCTGGCCCATAATTATCCCGGGCTTTTCAGTCATTGCAAAGCCGGTTCGAAGCTGCTTTTCGTGAAATGCGCGAATATTTTCCGCCGCCCGTGAAAGCATGGCCAGGTATTCTTTCGTGCAGCCAGACTCACCTTCGTCGATCTCCTCGCCGGTAACCCGCAAATCCGCCGGGCCGCCGATATCAGGCCAGTCGAATCTCTTTGTGTATTTGACCAGAGCCTCGTCGCCGTTTTGGCGCACATCCTCCACAATGTTGCGGGCAGTCCTCTTTATATCGCCGCTGCCTTCGCTTCCCCCAAGGATTTTTTCAACCCCATATTCGTAGATGTCATTCGCAGAAATTATCTTTATCATTTTCCATTTCCCTTTTCAACTATGCCGCCCATTCGAGTCACTATCTCCTCAATCTGGGCGCGCTTGAATTTATAGCTGCTCTTGTTGGCCACAAGCCTGGCGCTGCTGGGATGTATATATGTGAAAACTCCCATATCGTTTTCCCGCAATGTGCTGCCCGTCTCCACGATATCCACTATCACGTCAGATATTCCCAGAAGGGGCGCAAGCTCTATGGAGCCATTCAGCCTGATGATCTCAATCTCCCGGTTGATGCTCTGGTAATAATCCCTGGTGACGTTTGCATATTTCGTGGCTACCCGCAAAACCGAATTGGTGTTTTCAACGTATCCATTTTTTCCGGCAACCGCCAGGCTGCACTTTCCGATTCCAAGATCCAACAGCTCATATATATCCGGCGAGGTTTCTAAAATGACATCCTTCCCCACCACGCCGATATCCGCCGCGCCCCGCTCCACATAAATTCCCACGTCCGAGGGCTTCACCAGCAAATATCTCACAGCGTTCTTTGCGCTTTCCTTCACCAGTTTCCTGTCATCGGCGTAAAAATCCTCACAGCCATAACCCATCTCGTCAAATATTTTATATATCTTATCGCCCATTCGGCCCGTCGGCAGCGCGATGTTAATCATCATTTCCCACCTCCTTCAATTCTCTTCCCTCAACCCGGTAAAGCTTTTTCCAAACCATGCCCTCCGGAAGCTCAGTTCCCGTCCAGACCCTTATGCCACGCTCTGCAAGGGCGCTTACATGGCCGGTCAGCGCGGCTCTGTCGCTTTTATTATCATATAATATCACCGCGTCAACGTCATTGTCCACATCGGGGTTCAGGTATCTTTCCAGTTCGTCAAAGAATATGGCGAACCCCACCGCCTGAAGGCCGGGCTTGCCCATCTTGCTCAGCAGAAGGTCGTAGCGCCCGCCCCGCAGCACGGGCCTGGGGACATCCTTCACATAGCCGTGAAACATGATCCCATTGTAATACGCCTCGTCGCTGTCGATGGAAAAATCCAGCCGCACTTTGGCGCAGGCGCCGCAAAGCTTTAACGCCTCATGCAGTTCATCCAGCTCTTTCACCGCAAATTCCATGCTTTCGTTTGCGGCTAAGCCCCTTGCGAACTCTATGGCGGAGCCAAAATCTGAAGGCATGTTCATCAAAGAGATTAAAAGCTCCGCGCTTTTTTCATCGATTTTTCCGCTGGCTATGGCTCTCAGCTCATGGGGGTTTTTCGCCTCCACGCACTTGCGCAATTTCTTCTTTAAATCTGCGCCCGCATCGCTTGCGTTTAAAGCGCCGCTCAAAAACCCCATGTGGGAAACATCCAGTATATTCCCTTCATCTATAATATCAAGGCTTTTGGACGCCAGCAGCACAAGCTCGTTGATCGTAAAAGCGTCCACCTGACCGATATGCTCTATGCCAATCTGGGAAAGCTCTTTCAGCTCCGATGTGTTTTCATCCATCCTGTACACATTCTCCGTGTAGTACAGCTTTTCGCAGTTCTTTGCGCTGGCCTTAGTCTTTTTCACTATGCTCATCGTCACATCAGGCCGCAGAGCCATCAGCTTCCCCTTGCCGCCGGTGAATGTCAATATCCGGTTATTCTGCAAAAAGTCCATGTTCTGGGCGTAGAAATCATATTCCTCGAACTTGACCATTGAAAATTTCTTGTAACCGTATAATTCGTAAAGCGCCCGCAGCTCCAGAACTTTCAGCTCGCCTTCCTTCAATATATTTAGCTTTCCCGACAGTTTACTCATGACAAAACCTTCACTTTCAGCATTGTATATTGGACTGATTATACACCACTTTATCACGTTAGTCAAGTAAATCGCAAGTTCAATGAATTGCTTTTTGCCCAAAAACATACAATTTCTATAGAATGAAATCGTTATTTTATTCAAAAACATATTTAACCATGTTTTAATGCTTGACAGGTCAATTTTCGGTATGTATAATGACGGTGTCAACAAAGCAATGTTAGATAATATGCACCTAATTCGTTTACATTGAGTTTATCCGAGCGGATCAATCTATGCGTTGGATAAATCCATGCTATTCAATTGTTAATTGAACGAATACTATGGCATCTTTCTGCTTTGGACTGCCTTATTGATGAATGGAAGGCATAAACACAATACCATATAATTAATTAAGGAGGCAAACCTATGAACAAAACCCGTATAATGGCACTGCTTCTATGCGTAGTGCTTGTTGGCGTAGCTCTTGGCGCATGCCAGCCCAGTGGGACCACACCCACCCAGGCAGCAGGGAGCACTGCCACCGCAGCGCCCGCAACAGCACCGCCCGCAACCAGCGGCAGCACCCAGACCGCAGCGCCTACCGCACCCGAAGCGGACAAGCTGACTTTGCCCTTGGAAGAAACTTTAACCATCGGCTACTTCCAGGTTTTCAGCTCTAAGTATTC
>JBNRMR010000106.1:0-12750 GCA_050309705.1 Christensenellales bacterium
AAAACTTGACTAAAACTTTAATAAAGCAATTGATAAAGGGTCAAGGGGATGAATCCCCTTGCGGGTGCAGGGCGGAGCCCTGTGATAAAACAATATCCCCGCACCGACCAGGCACAAACAAAAAGGGCATCCTTCGATGCCCTTTTTTGAGTTTGCTACTGCTTGGAGAATCTGATCTTTTCTCCATCGCTGTCCACCAGCACCTTGTCGCCGATGGAGACATTGCCTGAGAGTATTTCCTCAGAGAGGTTATCCTCCACCAGCCTTTGAATGGCCCTGCGCAGAGGCCTCGCGCCGTACTCGGGGTCGAAGCCCTCCTTTGCCAGGTAATCCTTCGCCGCATCCGTCGCGGTGATGAATATCTCCCTTTCGGAAAGGCGCTTTGCCACCTGGTCCATCATCAGGCTTACAATCTGCCTGGTGTGGCTGCGGTCCAGTGAGTGGAACACGATTATCTCGTCCACGCGGTTTAAGAATTCGGGTCTGAACACTCTTTTCAGCTCCGACAGCACAGTTTCCTTCATTTTCTCATAGCTGGAGGCCGTCTCTCCCTGGGAGGCGCCAAAGCCCAGTGTCTTTCTCTGGGAAATCATCTGCGCGCCGGCATTTGAAGTCATGACCATAACGCAGTTTCTAAAATCCACGGTCCGGCCCTTTGAATCGGTGAGCCTGCCGTCGTCGAGTATCTGCAAAAGTATGTTGAACACATCCGGGTGAGCCTTTTCAATTTCATCCAGCAATATTATGCTGTAGGGCTTTTGGCGAACTTTATCGGTGAGCTGGCCGCCCTCGTCGTGGCCGACATAGCCCGGGGGGGAGCCGATCATCCTTGAAACGGAGTGCTTTTCCATGTACTCGCTCATGTCTATGCGTATAACGGAGTTTTCATCCCCGAAGAGCGCCTCGCCCAGGGCCTTGCACAGCTCCGTCTTTCCAACGCCGGTTGGCCCCAGGAACAAGAACGAGCCGATGGGTCTCTTTGGATCCTTAAGGCCTGCCATGGCCCGGCGTATTGCCTTTGATACCGCCGTGACTGCCTCGTCCTGGCCGATAACTCTGCCGTGCAAAGTATCTTCCAGGTTCAAAAGCCGCTTGCTCTCGTCCTCTGTCAGCTTTGTCACCGGGATGCCCGTCCAGCTGGACACAATCTCAGCGATCTCCTCCTCGCCCACATTGCCGTTTTCGTTGCCCTTTTTATCCTCCCAGGCCTTGCGCATATCGGCCATTTCCGCCTGCACCTTGGCCTCATCGTCACGAAGGCTTGCAGCCTTTTCAAAGTTCTGCGTCTGAACGGCCTCCTCCTTTTCGGTGCGTATCTGGGCAAGCTTATCCTCCAATGCCTTCATATCCGGAGGAGCGATATATGAATTGATCCTAACCCTTGAGGCCGCCTCGTCGATCAGGTCGATGGCCTTGTCAGGCAGGAAACGGTCGGTGATGTAGCGGGTTGAAAGCGTCACCGCCGCCTTTATGGCCTCGTCGGTTATGCGCACCTTATGGTGTGCCTCATAGCGGTCGCGAAGGCCGTTTAAAATTTCGATGCTCTCCTCGTCAGTGGGCTCGCCCACTGTCACGGGCTGGAACCTGCGCTCCAACGCAGCATCCTTTTCAAAATGCTTGCGGTACTCGTCCAAGGTGGTGGCGCCTATGCACTGCATTTCTCCTCTTGCAAGTGCAGGTTTCAATATATTCGCCGCATCAATGGCGCCCTCAGCCCCGCCGGCCCCCACGATGGTGTGGATTTCATCGATAAAGAGTATCGTGTTGCCGTCCTGCTGAAGCTCCTTCATGGCGTTTTTCAGCCGGTCCTCAAACTCACCGCGATATTTCGTGCCTGCCACCATGCCTGCAAGGTCAAGGGTGAACACACGCTTTCCCTTCAAAAGCTCAGGTATGTCGCCGTCAATTATGCGCTGGGCAAGGCCCTCCACCACGGCGGATTTGCCCACGCCCGGCTCGCCGATGAGCACCGGATTGTTCTTCGTGCGCCGGGAAAGTATCTGCACAATGCGCTCTATCTCCTTTTGCCTGCCAATGACCGGGTCCAGCTTGCCTTCCCTGGCGGCCTGTGTCAGATCCCTGCCGTACTGGTCCAGGGTCTTTGCCGATGAGCCCTCCTGCCTGTTTTCGCCGCCGGGACCTGCTCCCGGACCGGGCTGGGGGCCTCCGGGTCTCCTCATCTGGGCGGACATGGCCTCGCGGCTGCGCTCCACATCCACGCCAATTTCGCTCAGCGCCCTGCAAGCAATGCCGTCCTTCTCTGAAAGCAGAGCCAGGAATATATGCTCGGCGCCAATGTAGTTGTGGCCCAGGTTCACTGCCTCAGCGCCGGCCTTTTCAAGAACCCGCTTCGTTCTGGGTGTATAGGAAATGCCTTTGGCGGGATCGAACTCCTGCTGGCCCACCATGCCGATGATTGCCTTTCGAAGGTCGTCCGCGGCGATCTGACCGCCGCCCATGGCGATGTCCATGCCGCTTGCAGTTTCCTTGATTATGCCCAGAAGAACATGCTCGGTTCCAATATAGTTATGCCCCATGCTGCGCGCTTCCTCGGCGGCATATTTAAGGCAGCGCTGTGCGCTCTGTGTAAATCTCTGCGGAAATGCCATTTATATCAACTCCTGTTTTCTTTATTTTATATTGGCCTTAAGCCGGTCATATATCAATCGGTTTCTCCCGACAATATCAGTTTTGTGCATTCGGCCCTGAAAATATCCCTCTGGTTCGCCGTCATCTCTCTTTTAGCCCTCCGGATCAGTTCCGCGGGCTGCAATAGCAAAAGCGAATCAGCCGTGCGGGTGTCAATTTCGTCTATCATGCCCAGGCTCACGCCAAGGCGCACATCCGACCAGAGCTGCAAAAGCTCCTGAGAGCCCAGCTTGTGGGCATAGCGTAAAATGCCGTAGGAGCGCAGAAGTTTGTCGCGTATCTGGTCCTCGTTGTGCTCCATCAACATCTCGCGGGCGCTTTGCTCCTTGTCGATCACCTGCATGGCGATCTCCTCCAGTGCGCGCAGAGTGTCGGCTTCGCTCCTGCCCAAAGTCACCTGGTTGCTGATCTGGTATATGCTTCCGAAGGCCCTGCTGCCTTCGCCATAAAAGCCCCTGACAGTCATGCCCAGCCTTCCCACAGCCTGGCCAATGGCCTCCACCTGGCCCAGCATGGTTAGCGTCGGCAGATGCAGCATGAAGGACGCCCTCATTCCCGTGCCCACATTGGTGGGACAGGCCGTCAAATAGCCATACTTTTCGCTGAAAGCGTACCTTTCGCTCCGCGCGATTATATCATCTGCCTGGGACGCCAGAGCGTATGCCTTGTCAAGCTCGCAGCCGTCCATAATGGCCTGTATCCGCAGATGATCCTCCTCACAGATCATTATGCTGATGTTCTTTTCCTTGCTTAAAAGCACTGCGCCCCTGTCCACATGCTTTAAAAGGTCAGGGCTTACCAGATGCTTTTCAACCAGAGCATTGTTTTCGGCGGGGGTGTTGCTCTTGAGGAATATCAAAGAGAAATCGTTGCTCATCGACGATTTTGCAATGGCCGACGCTGCTCTGTCCACCACTTCCCCCGCCTGCTCGGGGTTTAATCTGTTGGGGAAAGGCATTCCCTCAAAGTTTCTGGCCAGCCTGATCCTGGTGGAAAGAACCATCTGCTCGCATCTGCATTTGTCATAGCTTGAGTGATGGCCGCTTTCCTGGTTTTCATCACGCCTGTCTTCGTCCTCGCGTGCGCTCACATTCATTCCTCCTTTGCCAGTTCCTTTATCTCGTCGCGGTACACAGCCGCCTTCTCATATTCTTCCTTAGCTATCGCCTCGTCCAGCTTGCGCTTCAAGGCATCCAGTTCGCTTGCTTCAGCTTTCACAGTCATTTCAGGCGTTGCCTGTGCTTGCCTGCCAACGGGCGCTTTACCCTCGTGCAAGGTCTTTCCATGGATTTTCTTCAGCATGGGCAAAAGCTCTTTTTCAAAGGCATCATAGCAAGCTGGGCATCCCAATAGCCCGCCGTGCCTAAAACTTTTCAGCTCCATGCCGCAGCTCGGGCAGGATATTGTCTGAACCGGCATATCCCCGGTTTGCTGCAAAAACCCTTTCAGCAAGTCGCTGAATGAGAAATGCCCCGCCATCTGCTCGCTTTCGTCGGACCAGCATGCCGCGCAATAGCTTTTCTCCGTCATAAAGCCGTTCACAACTGTCTTTGCCCTTACAGTTGCCGTGTTCTTTCCACATTTTTCACATAACATTTTTCATCCCTCCCGGTTGTCTCTTCCGGCTAAGTCTTACCGCTGCTTTTCGTGACCAGCGATATCAACATACTTCGCATTATGTTGGCTCTTAGAATATCCTTTGAGTTTACAGGCAAATTTATTGCCTCCTCTGAAACGGCCGCCCGCATCAGCCTTGCCTCGCTTTCGGTGACTATCTCCCGCTCGACCAAAGCGCTTATCATCGCTTCGGCGGAGCTAAGGCGCAATTTCCCTTCAATATGGCCTATTAGCGCCATTATAAAGGGGCACTGATCTCCGTCGCTCATCATTCTTATAATGCGCACATAGCCCGAGCCACCCCTGCGGCTTTCGATTATATAGCCGTGTTTAGGCGAAAAGCGGGTGGCCAGAACATAGTTTATCTGCGAAGGCGCGCAGCCGAAATATGCCGCCAGCTCGTTTCTTTTCACCTCAAGCTCGCTATCAGAGTCGCTCATCATGTCCTTTATAAACTGTTCTATGCTATCCGACAAAGGCATATTCATCACTTCCTTTGCTAACTATTATAAAAAGCTGGCCAACCGTCCTGACCATCTCTGACCTTATTATATCATATGCACTTTTAATGTCAATAGTTAGTGAGGTTTTTTTCATAGCCCGTACTTTTACCACCATTTTATTGGTATATTCAGGGTTTGTTGCGCCTTTTTCGTTGATATATCTCATTGAGATATGATATAATTGAAATAGCAAAATATATTTTATATTAAGCTTCATTCCAAAATATATACATGATTATCTAAGGAGGACACGAAATGGGTTTGTTAAAAGCAGGCATAGGCGCCCTCAGCGGGGTGTTAGCCGACCAATGGCGCGACTATTTCTACTGCGAATCTATCCCTGAAGAGGTTTTGGTGACCAAGGGTCAAAAGCGAGTGAACTCCCGCAGATCCTCCAATACCAAGGGCGAAGAAAACGTAATCAGCAACGGCTCCATTGTCGCGATAAACGAAGGTCAGTTCATGATAATCGTGGATCAGGGCAAGATCGTTGAATTTTCTGATGAGCCCGGCCAATTCGTCTACGACACCAGCTCTGAGCCCAGCCTTTTTTATGGCAGCTTCGGCGAATCGCTTCTGGAATCCTTCAAGAACGTGGGCAAGCGTTTCTCCTTCGGCGGCGACGCAGGCAAGGACCAGCGCGTTTATTACTTCAACAAAAAAGAGATAATGGGCAACAAATACGGCACGCCCAACCCCGTTCCCTTCCGGGTGGTGGACAAGAACATCGGCCTTGACATCGATATTTCCATCCGCTGCCACGGCGAATATTCATACCGCATAATTGATCCTCTTCTTTTCTATACCAACGTTTCCGGAAACGTCCAGGATGACTTCAAGCGCGCGCGCATCGACAGCCAGCTCAAAACCGAGCTCATGACCGCCCTTCAGCCCGCCTTTGCAAAAATTTCCGCCATGGGCATACGCTACAGCAGCCTGCCCGGCCACACCATCGAGATGTCCGAGGCCCTGAACGAGGTCCTCTCCCAGAAATGGTCGCAGCTTCGCGGAATCGCCATTGCTTCCTTCGGTGTCAGCTCCGTTAAGGCCTCCGATGAAGACGAGAACATGATCAAGCAGCTCCAGCGCAGCGCTGTGATGCGCGATCCCACCATGGCGGCAGCAAGCCTTGTGGGCGCCCAGAGCGAGGCCATGGTTCACGCCGCAAAAAACCAGGGCGCAGGGCCAATGATGGCCTTTGCCGGCATGAATATGGCCCAGGGTGCAGGTGGCATGAACGCCGGGCAGCTTTTCGCGATGGGCCAGCAGCAGCCACAAACGCAGCAGGCGCAAAGCCCGCAGCAGGGCGGATGGGCCTGCGAATGCGGCAAGGAAAACACCGGCAGGTTCTGCGCAGAGTGCGGCAAGCCGAAGCCGGAGCCAAAGCCAGCCGAAGGGCAGTGGGCCTGCTCCTGTGGAGCAAGCAACACCGGAAAGTTCTGCGCCGAGTGCGGAAGCCCAAAGCCTGCCGAAAAAGATGGCTGGGCATGTGAGTGCGGAGCCCAGAACAAGGGCCGCTTCTGCCCCCAGTGCGGCAAACCAAAGCCAGCCGGTGAAAAGACATACCAGTGTGACAAATGCGGCTGGGAGCCTGATGATAAGCAGAACCCGCCGAAGTTCTGCCCCGAATGCGGCGACATATTCGACGAGGGTGACGCCTCCTCTTAGCATGAAAGACCGTTGTTTAAGCTTGGGAGGGCATTGAATTGAGCTTAGAATATGAGCAATATGAGCAACTGGAAAGAGCAAAAACACTGAAGGAGACCGACAAAAGCTGTCCTAGCTGCGGGGGAACCATGCAGTTTGATCCTTCCACGGGAGGGCTGCACTGCCCTTACTGTGAATATCGCACCAGCGTCATCGAAAGCGATGATGCCATTACCGAGCAGGACATTCACAGAGCCGGGCATACCGAAAGCTTTGAGTGGGGACAGGAAAAAAAGCAGATAATATGCAACTCCTGCGGTGCAGAGGCCATCTACGACGCGCTGGAGGTGGCCAGCGTCTGCCCCTTCTGCGGCTCCAACCACGTTATGGACGCCCAGATGGACGACTCACTGCCGCCAAACGGCGTGGTTCCCTTTGAAGTCACAGCCCAGACTGCCGGCGAAAACTTTAAAAAGTGGCTTAAGCGCAAGTGGTTTACTCCAAGAGCAGCCAAGCAGAGCGCAAGGCCCGACGCCTTCACGGGGATGTATATGCCCTACTGGACATTTGACGCCGATGCCTACTGCCAATATACAGGCCAATACGGCATTAAAAAAACATATACCAAAAACGGCAAGACCGAAACGAGAACCGACTGGTATCCCACTCGGGGCACATACGAAAGGTTCATTGACGACGAGCTGGTCATAGGCACCACCCGCCATGATCCGGTTATACTTAAGCGAGTGGAACCCTTCAGCTTCGAGAGCCTCAAGCCCTACAACCCCCAGTATCTTTCTGGTTTTGCCGCCGAGCGCTATTCCGTCGGCCTGGATTCCGCCCTTGAAACGGGCAAGAAGCAGATGGAGAGCCTCCTCCGGTCAGATATAGAAAAAAAAATAAGAAGAGATCATAACGCCGACGACAGCCGAATATCAAAGCTGGATATAAGCTATAGCAACATCACCTACAAGTACATTGTGTTGCCCATTTGGGCTTCGGCCTTCAAGTTTAAAAACAAAGTGTTCCAGTTCATGGTTAACGGCCAAACCGGCAGGGTGGGCGGCAGGGCCCCCGTTTCGCCCCTGAGAGTTACCATAGCGGTTTTGATAGGATTGGCCATATTGGCGCTGATTGCTTATGCTTCCTCTTAATGAGCCATCCTGGGTTCAACACAACCAATCAAAGGGATGGAGCGTTTTCCCCTTCGCTTCGCCAAATCGGCTTTCGCAACCGCCGGTTGCGCCCTTTTGGGCGATATTATTGCAATTGCAATCGGAAATGTATTGTGCAACCGGGCAATCCAGTATAAAATAATACCAGATACCATGAGTTATCTGCCACGGAAAGGATGATATAAATGAATCTGGAGACAGCAACCCGGTTGATGATGCTTAGAAAGGAACATGGTCTTTCCCAGGAAGAGCTGGCTGAAAGAATCGGTGTGAGCAGACAGGCAGTTTCGAAATGGGAGAGGGCGGAATCCTCCCCCGACCTGGACAATATGGTGCTTTTAGCGAAGCTTTATAATGTATCGCTGGACGCGCTTTTGCTTAGCGATGATTTCAGTGCGAAGCATTACGAAAGCGCAGCCCCGCCCGAGCCCGCGCAAGATCCTGATCAGGACGGCTCATTCTATGCCGAAAGCTTCTCTGAAAGCTTTCCCGAAAACGATGGCGACGAAGAGAACCAGGAAAGCCACGAATCACCCACTGACGGCAGCGTTTTCTTGAAGGCTCTGGACGGCGTTTATCCTATTCTGGCTACGGGCCTGTTTCTGCTTTTGGGATTTGCCTTTCGCCTCTGGCATCCCACATGGACCATCTTCCTGACCATCCCCCTATATTATACGATGATGCCGGGCATAAGGATGCTCATTCGCATCAGGAGGGGCGAGGAAAACATCAGTCCTCTGAGTGCAGTGAAGAAGATGCTGGACGGCTCATACCCCGTTTTAGTGGTATTCGTATTTATGCTGACGGGCAGCCTTACCGGCATATGGCACCCCACCTGGATGTGGTTTTTGACAATCCCTCTTTATTATGTGATGATGCCCGCAATCATAAAGACCTACGAAAGGTAGACTTTAACACGCAAAGAGCGAAGGCAGTTTTCCGCCCTCGCTCTTTTTTCTATTTTTTTCCTCCATTGCCGCTACAGCAATCCGTGTTTGATAAGCACTTGCGCTTCCTTCCAATCTTGCGGATATTTTTCCTGGTATAAAAGATAATTCGGATGACCGGGAGCGTTTAAAAGATCATCCTTTTCAATCGATCTCATCACATGGCCGCGAATGATATCATGGCGGTATTGAGGCAGGTCTTAAAACCGTGGCTTTCGCTCATCTCGCATTTGCCCACGCAGCGGTAGACGTATCCACTCACGCCGCGCAAAACCTTTCCAGAGCGCCTGAAAACATCTCCTGAAAGACCACCTTGTCCGGCAATATTCGTCCCATGGTATAACTCCATAAAAGCCCCCCTTCTTCCGCGCAGCACATCCTCAATGAAAAAGACCGATGCGAAACTGCACCGGTCTTTTATCTTTATATGTGTTTTGCTTATTCCGCCATACGCTTGTAGGTTTCAATCCTGTCCATGGCGTCTTCTTCCGCCTTGGCAAACAGCTTCTCGGCCACTTCTGGCAGCTGCTTTTGCAGCGATGCATAGCGGCCCTCGCTCACGATAAAGTCCTTATAGCTGGCTGTCGGATCCTTGCTGTCCAGCGTGAAGGGGTTCTTGCCATCGTCGGCCAGCTCGGGGCTGTACCTGTAAAGAGGCCAGTAGCCTGCTTCAGTGGCGCGCTTGCCTTCCGCCTGGGACTTGCCCATGTTGATCACATGGTTAATGCAGGGCGAATAGGCGATTATCAGCGACGGTCCCTTGTAGGCCTCCGCCTCTCTGATTGCCTTTAAAAGCTGAGCCTGGTTGGCGCCCATGTTAACCTGCGCGACGTACACATAGCCATAGCTCATGGCCATCATGCCCAGATCCTTCTTGCGGGTGCGCTTTCCAGCCGCGGCAAACTTCGCCACAGAGCCCATGGGTGTCGCCTTAGACGACTGACCGCCTGTGTTGGAGTAAACCTCGGTGTCCATCACCAGAATGTTCACGTCCTCGCCCTGGGCCAGAACATGGTCAAGCCCGCCGTAGCCGATATCATACGCCCAGCCGTCGCCGCCGAAGATCCAGACGGATTTCTTAACGAGCATATCCTTGCTTTCAAGGATTTCCTCCGCGATAACGCAAGCGTCGCAGGTGCACTTTTTGCCGTTGGCAAGCCATTCGGCCTCCCACTCGGTGCCGGTCATGTCGATGCCGTTTTCAAGGGCCTCGATAAAGTCGGCGGAAGCCTTCTTGGAGCCTTCTGCGTCGTCGAAGTTATCCAGCCATGCCTGTGCGGCAGCCTTGAGCGCATCCTGGGCATACTCGGCGCCAATCAGCTTCTGAACAAGCTCAGCCAGCTTCTCTCTGCGCTGGTCAACCGCCAGCTTCATGCCGAAACCAAACTCCGCGTTGTCCTCGAACAGGCTGTTGGCCCATGCGGGACCGTGGCCGTCTTGGTTTACGGTGTAGGGGCAGGTGGGCGAGCTTCCGCCGTAGATGGAGGAGCAGCCCGTGGCGTTGGCCACCAGCATTCTGTCGCCGTAAAGCTGTGTGATCAGCTTGATGTAGGGTGTCTCGCCGCAGCCGGGGCACGCGCCGGAGAACTCGAACAGAGGCTGGAGGAACTGGCTTCCCTTAACCGTGTTCTTGTTTACTTGGATGCCGGTTTCCGCCAAGGTGGGCAGAGTGAGCGCAAAGTTCCAGTTCTCATTTTGAACCTCAGCCTGCTCGGCCAGGGGCTTCATTATGAGAGACTTGACCTTTGAGGGGCAAACATCCGCGCAGTTTCCGCAGCCTGTGCAATCCAGCGGTGAAATCTGGATGCGGAAGCCGTAGCCGGCAAACTCCTTGCCAATGGCTTTCTTTGTCTCGAATGTTTCGGGGGTTTCAGTGCCTTCCTTCACCAGGAAGGGGCGGATGACTGCGTGGGGGCAGACATACGAGCATTGGTTGCACTGGATGCAACTGTCGATCTGCCACTCGGGCACATTGACGGCGATCCCGCGCTTTTCGTATTTCGTGGTGCTGGTGGGAACACGGCCCGCCGGATCGAACGCCGAAACGGGGAGCTTGTTGCCTTCCTGCTTGCTGATGGGCTGAATGACGTTCTTGATGTAATCGTCATCGCTCATGTCCACAAAAACTGCGCCCTCGGCGGTGTTCGCCCAGCTTTCAGGATACTTGACCTCCTCAAGACCGCTGATGGCGCTGTCGATTGCGGCATAGTTCATCTGGACGATCTTTTCGCCGCGCTTGCCATAGCTGCTGACGACGGCTTCCTTCATATATCTTTCAGCATCCGCATAGGGGATAACTTCCGCCAGATAGAAGAAGGCGGCCTGCATGATGGTGTTTATTCTTCCGCCCATGCCAACAGCGGCTGCCAGGCTAATGGCGTCGATGTTGTAGAACTTGAGCTTCTTCTTGGCGATCATCCGCTTCATATCAGCGGGGAGATGGTCCTCCATCTCCTCCAAAGACCAGGGGCTGTTCAGCAGGAATGTGCCGCCCTCCTTGCAGGAATCCACCATGTCGTAGCGGGTGACATATGAGGGATTGTGGCAAGCGACAAAGTCCGCATGGTCAATCAGATATGTGGACTGGATGGGCGACTTGCCAAAGCGCAGGTGACTTATGGTGAAGCCGCCGGACTTCTTGGAGTCATACTCGAAGTAGCCCTGGGCGTACATATCGGTGTGATCGCCGATGATCTTGATGGAGTTCTTGTTGGCCCCAACGGTGCCGTCAGCACCCAGGCCGTAGAACTTGCAAGCGATGGTGCCCTCGGCGGAGGCGTTGATCTTCTCGCCCAGCTTAAGGGATGTGAAGGTCACGTCGTCCTCAATGCCGACGGTGAAGCCGTTCTTGGGCTGGTCGGCGCTCAGGTTGTCGTAGACGGCCTTTACCATGGTGGGGGTGAACTCCTTGGAGCCCATGCCGTAGCGGCCGCCGTAAACGGCGACGTCCAGGCCCGCGTTCTTTATGGCGGTGCTCACGTCCAGGTAGAGAGGCTCTCCCAGCGCGCCGGGTTCCTTTGTGCGGTCAAGCACGGCTATCTTCTTCACGGTTGCGGGAAGGACGGAAAGAAGCCTGTCCGCAGCGAAGGGTCTGTAAAGGCGAACCTTTATCATGCCGATCTTCTCGCCATTTTTCATCATATAATCGATGGCTTCCTCGGCGGCTTCACAGCCGGAGCCCATCATTATGATGACCTTGTCGGCGTCAGGCGCGCCCACATAGTCAAAGAGCTTATATTTTCTGCCGGTAAGCTCCGCCACCTGATCCATGACACCTTCGACTATCGCAGGAACCCTGTCATAGTACTTGTTGGCGGCTTCCCTGTTCTGGAAGTATATATCGGGGTTTTGGGCTGTGCCCTGCTGGTGGGGATGCTCGGGGTTCATGGCCCTTGCCCTAAACTCCTTGACGGCGTCCCAGTCAACCAACTTCGCCATCTCTTCATATTCGATAACGTCAATCTTCTGCACTTCGTGGGAGGTGCGGAATCCGTCAAAGAAGTGAAGGAAGGGAACCTTCGCCTTCAGCGTGGAAAGGTGTGCCACAAGGGCCATATCCATGGCTTCCTGAACGGAACTGGAGGCGAGCATTGCAAAGCCGGTCTGACGGGCTGCCATAACGTCGGCATGGTCGCCAAATATGCTCAGTGCATGAGCGGCCAGCGCTCTTGCGGAAACGTGGAAAACGCAGGGGAGCAGTTCGCCGGAGATCTTGTACATGTTGGGGATCATCAGCAGAAGGCCCTGGGAGGCTGTGAAGGTGGTGGTCATGGCGCCTGCCACCAGTGCGCCGTGAACAGCGCCCGCAGCACCCGCCTCACTTTGCATTTCAGAGACCCTCAATAATTGCCCAAAAAGGTTTTTGCGGCCTGCAGCCGCCCATTCGTCGGCGACTTCCGCCATCGTAGAGGAAGGTGTGATGGGATATATCGACGCAACATCCGAAAAAGCGTATGCCACGTGACTGGCCGCGGTATTGCCGTCGATGGTCATTTTTTTGCCCAAGTGTAAACACTCCTTTATAAAAATTTCTGACACACATAGATAGACTTATGTACTCATCTATTATATAGTTACTTTTAAGGCATGTCAACTAAATCCAGGACCCTGATAGGCTATCCCGGGCTGGGTGGGGGTCGTCTCCTCCCCCTCCCCTCTCCCCCCCCAAGGCCGCTAGCTTGCTTCCCCCGTCTCTGTTGTTCTCGCCTAATT
>JBNRMR010000107.1:0-49037 GCA_050309705.1 Christensenellales bacterium
GGCGATGGGCTTTCTGTGGTGGAAACGCCTGCTTGAATGGCACTTGTGCAGCCCACGGCGGCAATTGCCAGCGCTAAAACGCAGGAAATGACGCTCAAAGAAGTCTTGACAACCCTTTGCTTCATAACCATCTTGACCCGCCAGCGGATATCCCGCTTTTTGTCCATTGCGGCGATCATCAGCGATGTGCGGCTCCGCCAGCGGAGCTGTTCCGCCGCCAAAATCAGCGCGCCGGCATAGTCCTCGCCCTGGGCGCCCATTGCCTTCAGCGTGCGGGCGTCGCACATCAGCTCCATGTCCTTTCGAGCATAATGACGGGCCAGCCAGACGATTGGGTTAAACCAGTGGAGTGCGCAGAGTATGTTCATCAAAAGCACCGCCCAGGTATCGCCGAAGCGGATGTGGAAAAGCTCGTGGGTGAGTATGTATTCCTGCTGCCTTTGGGAAAGACCCTCGAAAGTCTTGAAGGGGATCAGCAGCCTGGGCCGAAAAAGGCCAAAAACCGAGGGCGAGGCTAAAGAGCCGGTGGCGTAGGCGTCGACATCTGCCTTTACGCCGGCGTTTTCTCTGGCGCGGGAGAGGGCGAGGGCAAATCCGGCGGAATTATAGCGCCGGTTCCTTTTTATGTGGAAATGATAGGCGGTGTTTAAAAAGGCCATGTAAAGCAGCAGCGCCGCAAAACCAAAGATCCACAGATATGCAGCCAACAGCCAGGGATCAAGTGAAATGGAGCTTTTTTCGGAAGCGATCGCGGATGCAGCCGATGAGGGAGCGGTATCCGAAGTGAAGGCAGGGGCCGCAGTTGGGCGCTCTCTGGCAGCGTCTTCAGGGACAAATATGTTTTTTGGCGCGACCGCAGCCGTCTGAGGCGAAGCGTTGTCCGCAGGAGCGGCGGCTACAATCTCCTGCACCTGCTTTGGAGCGTAGTTGTAAATGCTCAGGCTGCTTTCCAGGCTGAAGGGCAATATCAGGCGCAAGGCCAAAATGCCCCAGAGAATCACATAGGCAAAGGGACGGATTTTCCCCAGAAAGGCGAAGCGCAGGGTCAGCACGAAAAGGGCAACGACAGCACCGGATAGAGACATCGAAAGAATTGTCTTGAAAAGCTGTGTCATTTTTTCGCCTCCTTTGAAAGAAGGCCGTTTAGATAATCCCGAAGGCTGCGGATATCATCGTCGGACAACTCTCCGTTTTTGACGAACTGGGCTGTCATCTGCCAGTAAGAACCCTCAAACATGTCGTCCACCACCTGTCTGGCCTTGCCCAAGGCGGCCTGTTCCTTGGTAAGCGCGGGGAAATAGCGGTATACATCGCCCTTTTGAGCGATGACAGCCCCCTTATCCTGCAGGCGACGAAGGAATGTCTTTATGGTTTTATCCGACCAGGGGTTGCTCTTTTCACAGCGCTCCACTATCTGGGCTGCGGTGAGGGGCGACTCCTCCCAGAGGATGTCTAAAACCACCTGCTCACTCCGGCTGATTCTCATAAAAAGCCTCCAGCGATTACATATTGTAGTCACAAGCTTACACCCTGTAATCCCAGTTGTCAAGTTTTTCTTTTTTCTTTCTTTCGATTTAGGCAGAAAGCTGCAGCGAAATGCCGGGTACACAATCCAAGGGAATATAGTTAAGCCCTTTTATCTGCATATAGTAGGCAGACAAAGCGAATGTTTATCAGGGGCTTGGCCTGCATATTGTCTGCGAATGGCTAATTTATGGATGAAGCCGGATTGGGCGGAGGCTTGTTGTTGGGTTCGCTTAAAGCCGCCTGTCGATGCGTGCGGTAAAGACATCCTGTTCATGCAAATTGCCGAAGGCGTCCTTTCCGTCCCTGTAATAGCGGCGTATTTCGATCACGTCCGGATGGGGTGCGCTCACGGTCAGATGGCCGGTCTTTAATACCTGCCTTCCGTTCCTGCGCACAATAAGCTCCCTGAAAAAGCTTTGCAGCTCTTTGTCTTCATGGCCCCAGGGGAAGAAGGCGCGGCAAAGGGGATCTCTCATTCCCTGAAGGCCCGCTTCATCGCCATAGTAGACGCAGGGTATTCCCGGCAAAGCAAAGACGGCCTTTGCCATCAGTTTAAGCCGCTTTTTGCCGGTGTCATACTGGCTTTCGCTCATTTTCACCTCCCGCTGCTGCTGGCGGGTAAGGCGCTGATCGTCACACTCGCCCAGGATGTTAATTATCCTGGATCTGTCGTGGGAGCCGATGAGGTTCATCAGCGAATAATACATCTCTTTGGGATAGTTTTCCGCCTGGCTGTCCAGCTTTCGCTTGAGACAAAGGCTGTTTCCCTCGCCCAGCAAAAAGGCGATAAGCGCATCACGCAGGGGGTAGTTCATCACGCTGTCAAGCCCCGCGCCGTGGGCGTATGAGCGCAGATGGCCGTAGCTGACCTTGTTGGTGGCATCCTCCCAGACCTCGCCGATAACCGCCGCTTCGGGGTCTTCCGCCTTCACACTTTTGCGCAAAATGGCAATAAACTCGTCCGGCAGTTCGTCGGCAACGTCCAGCCTCCAGCCGGAGGCCCCCAGTCGCAGCCACTTTTTGATGATGGCATTTTTGTCGCTTATAATGAAGCGGATGTAGCCCGGATCCATATCGCTTACAATGGGCAGAGTAACAATTTCCCACCAGCAGTCGTATTCATCGGGATGCCTGATGAACTTATACCAGCTATAATAGGGGGATTTCTTGCTCTGATATGCACCCAAAGAAGGGTATTTGCCGTTTTTATTGAAATAGACGCTGTTTGAACCGGTGTGCGAGAACACGCCGTCCAATATGAAGCGCAGGCCAAGGCGCTGACCTTTTTTGCAAAGACTTATGAAGTCATCATTGGTGCCAAAGGTGGGGTCAATCTTTTCGTAGTCGCCGGTATCGTATTTATGATAGGAGTCGGCCTCAAAGATTGGGTTAAGATAAACCGCGGAAAACCCCATTTCTTTTATATAATCCAGCTTTTGCTGAATGCCCGGCAGATTACCGCCGTAGAAATCGTCCGTGCGAACATGCTCCGGGTCGCTGTCGCCCACATCGTTTATCACATAAGGCATTTCGGATTTGTCCGCGTGGACGGTGATGTCAGTGCGCTTTTTTAATAGCTCACCGTTTCGGCCATCGAAGAACCTATCGGGGAATATCTGGTACATCACGCTTTCCCGCATCCATTCCGGGGCGGAAAACCCGGCGTCATAGACTGTGATCTGGTGCGAGTCCAGCCTCTGGCCCTTTTTGTGGAGGCGCGACTGTCCGCCCAGAAGATCATCGGGCGCACAGTAAATTTCCTCTCCAGAAATAAAAAAATACCATATTATGCCCACTTTTTTTGCGGTAAAGCTTGCCTGCCAGATGTCAGAGCTTTCACGGCGGGTCATGGGGATAAGCCGTTCGTCTCCGTCCTGCCAAAGCCTTAGCGTCACGGGCCTTTGGCATCGGGCGCTGATTGTCACCGCCTCACCCTGCCGTACGGCGCCAAAGGGCTTGCGGCAGCGGATGTCGCGGGAGTCGTGGTAGAGTGCCATTGGTTGTCCTCCGGGGTTTGTTTTCTTTGTTGCAGCAGGGCTATTCGCCGGCGGTCTCCTCGCCGGGACCCGGCAGGGGCTCCTGCAGGAATTCGTCCAAGCCCCTCAGAACATTTTCATCCTTCATTGAAAGGGATATCTCTATCCGGCGGTTTTTTTGGCGGCCGCTCTCGCTGTCGTTTTTGGCTATGGGCCGGGCCGAGCCATAGCCCGCCGAGGCAAATATTTCGTCCGTGAGCGTCAGGTCCAAATCGATGCCGGTCATTATGAAACCCATGATGGCATGGGCCCGGTTTGCTGAAAGCAAAAGGTTCTGGTCCTGAGAGCCCTTGTTATCCGTGTGACCGGAAATGATTATGCAGTCCACAAAGTCAAGATTTTCTGCTTCATGAAGGAAAAGATACAGGGAATTGCCAATTTCCAGCATCAGCTTCTCTCCTGAGGGCTTTAAATTAGCGGAGTCGCTGCTAAAAAGAAGGCTTTCGGGAATGATTATGCTGCCATCCTCGCCGATTTCCACCTGCGAATCCTCGCCGAGGGCTTTCTCGGCTGCCGCGAGAACATTCTCCTGCATCGAAAGGCGCAGACGCCCCACTGAAGCCAGATCCCCCTGGAGCTTTTTCAGCTCCTCCATGGCGGAGCTGATGTATTCTTGCTGCCAGAGGATTGTTTCCTCCTGCTCCTTCAGGGCGGCGGTGGTTTGGCTGAGTTTATCTTGCTCCTGCTGAAGCTGAGAGCGGATATCTTCAAGCTCGCCTGTCAGCGCGCCAAGGCCTTCTTCGGCCTGAATGGAAAGAGCGGAGGTTTCATCCAGTTGGGCCGACGCCAGGGCAAGTTCGTCCTGGGTGCTTGAAAGCAGGTCTGAGACAGACGAGTTGTATATGTATGCAAGGAAAACAAGGAAAAACAGCACGAGGGCCAGGGACAAAAGAATGTGCGGAAACGAAAGGCCTGTGCCTTGCTCCGCTGCCCCAGAAAGAAGACTCATGCCGCTTTTCCGGCGGGCCTTCCTCATAGGGCGACACCTCCCTGGCTTTCCTGATGGATTTCGCCATATGTTTCTTGGGCTGCTTCTTCATTTGTTTCCTCTGCAATTTCATTGCGGGCCGTCTCGCGGGAGAAATTAAACCGCTGTATTGTGCGTGAGAACTGCTCCATTTGCTGCTCCGTCTGGGAAACCACGTCCCCCATTGCGGCGGTGGCGTCGCCCAATGTTCCGGCCATGTCCTTGGCGCACTCTCCCAGGGCAATGCGTATGGCCTCCACATGGGCCCTGAGCTCGTGGACGGAATCCTGGCGCGAGTGTGATACGGTTATGGGCCCGCTAAAAGCGGTTTCTCCGGCCACTTCGTGGTCAAGCCAGAGCTCGGTCATGGTAAGAAGCTTTTCGCGCTGAGCGCCAGGGCTAACAAGGGCGCGCAAAAACCCGATCACAAGGGCGCAGGCAATTGCGGCAAGGGCCGAATAAAAAACCAGATCCATTCCCGTGAGCGCACCCAAGAGGCCGCCGGGTATGTTCAGCCACTGGCCCTCGGGCGCGTTGCCCACCAGCTCTTTAAGGGAGGAGACGGCGACGGTTAGCCCAAAGAAGGTGCCAAAAAGCCCTAAAGTTATCAGCAAAGAGACCACGCTGTTTATAAACCTTTCGCCTGCCAGGGCGCGCCGAAGGGATATGGCAGCAGCGTTTTCGATTATGGCGGGGGTGTTCGTGTCCGGGCCGCTTTGGCTGTAGACTGAGACAAAGTCCCTTTTGGCCCTTGAAAGGAAGCTGGGCTCCTCTGAGTCCACGCTTGAATGGGCCAGCATCCGCTGAAGCCTTCTGTATTTGCCAGCGACGGCAAAAAGGACTATCAGCGATATCAAAAACAGCAGGAGGATTGCCCCGATTATAACCAGACCGCCAATAGGCATGTTAAGCAGATTAAGCATTTTCAGCCTCCTAAAATTTGTCTAAATTAGCCCGGACAAGGGCCCATTTTCAGTATATGCGTAGCAAAAGCCAAAGCAAAAGCATGTGCAGCGGGTAGAAGATGTAAAAAAGATATTTGAAGCCGCTTCCGCGCTCCCCGTTATACATGTAGAGCAGGGGTATGGCCGCAAAGCCGCATAGCTGAATGGCATTTGAAAATGCAACGGACATGGCCCCGTTGCTCAAAAAGCCCGCCTGGAGAATGCCGCTTTTTTGGCTTGCGAAGATATAGAATAAAACCACGGTCAGCACACCCAGCACTCCGTAGTCGGTTGCCAAAAGCTCCCCTGCCATCAGCAGCGCCGCCAGCATTGCAAAGCTGGAAAGCGCCTTCACCCCTTGCCGGATATTATCCACCATAAAGCAACCCAACAGGCCAAGAGCCAGCGTGAACAACACGTTTTGGTGGCTCAGGTTAAAAACCTGCCCCGACAGCATCAGGTCAAAGGGGATTTCTGATATGGCCGCAAAAAGCAATAACCTCAGCACATATTTTAGCCTGTTTTTGGTCTTTGAGGCTCCTTCGGCGATAAAAAAAGCCATTATGGGGAATGTGAGCCGCCCGACCATCCTAAGCCAGGGCGTGTTGGGGTAGAGCGTCACACCCAGATGGTCTATAAACATGGCCATTATGGCGATAAGCTTTAAAGTTGTTGCGTCAAATACCTTAAGTTTGCTTTTCACTGTGCTATGCATACTTGTCCCTGCGCTTTACTTATAAACTTTCCTGCTTTATAATAATATCACACACGCGCTTATATGGAAAGCTTAGGCATGCGCGGTGTGAAAGAAAAGGCGGAAGATATTTGCGCGATATATGTAAAACTTATCGCCATTTACACCATGGGTGATACCTGCCATGTTTTTCCACATGTAAAGTTTTGGTAAATTAGAGGGAAAAAAGGAAGAAAAACGGGGGTTTTGCACAGGGTTGTCCACATTATCCACAGAAATATTTACAGAAAGCGGAGTGAGTGAGGCCAATGCTGATAAGTTTTGATGATATTCCTTTTGAGATAGATACTCGAAAAATGCTTGCAGTTTTGGGCCTGGACGATTACTTTTTTGAAGAAGTTGACGCCCTCGCGAAGCGAGCCAATCTTGACGGGCGGCCAAGAGCGGCGGTGCGGGTTCTTGAAACTGGCCCCTGGGACGAAAACTCGGTTCAGGTCGGGGGTGCGAAGATAGAAAGCCGCCTTGTTTCGGCTCTTTTAAGGGAAGCGGGCGCGGTTTATGCCTTTGTCGTGACCTGTGGAGATGAGCTGGAAAGGCTTATGGACGAAACCGCCGATCCCGTGGAGAAGATGTGGCAGGCGCGGATTAGCCAAGAGGCCCTCAGACAAGCGCAAAGGCATGTGCTCAAAGCTGTGGAGGGGTTCTGCGGCGCTGAAAAGCTCTGTGCCGTCAACCCCGGCTCCCATCCGGACTGGCCCCTTTCGGCGCAAAGGCAACTTTTTTCGCTGATTGGCAGGGCGGAGGAATGCACTGGGGTGGAGCTGACTGAGAGCTTTCTGATGCTGCCCACAAAGAGCGTTTCGGGCATATGGTTTCAAAGCCGTCAGGGCTATGAAAACTGCCGCATCTGCGAGCGCACAGGTTGCGAGGGAAGAAGGGCAGCATTCGATGAAAGTCTTCACCGTCAAATATTTTCCATGGAGGTATGAGCGTTGGAAAATCAGCATATGCCAAATGAGATAACTGTGCTGGACGCCCAAGGCGGCGGCATGGGCAGGAACCTGGTGCGCATGCTGAAGGAAAGGCTGCCGCAGGTAAGGATAATCGCCGCGGGGACAAACGCCCTCGCTACAGCAGCGATGTTAAAAGCAGGTGCAGATATCGGCGCCACCGGCGAAAACGCAATAATATACAACTGCGCCAATGCCAGGATAATTATTGCGCCCATAGGCATGATGATCGCCAACTCCATGTATGGCGAGATCACACAGGGCATGGCAAGCGCTCTGAGCAATTCGCCGGCAAAGAAAATACTGGTGCCGGTCAGGCAAAGCCATGTGCATATCGTCGGCCTTTCGGACAGGCCCCTCGTTCAAAACATGGAGGAGGCAGTGGAGGCGGCGAGGTCATACATTGAAGGGACGGGAGAAATTTAACACATGAACTTGAATATTGTGCCGCAGGATGAGATGAAGCGGCAAGAGGATATAATCAAAAAAGTGGCCGAAATGGCCGGAGGCGGAAAATTTCACATTGAAACCTTTGGCTGCCAGATGAACGTGAACGATTCCCAGAAGCTGGCGGGGCTGCTCTCCGTCATGGACTATGAAGAAACCAGCGATATAAAGGACGCGGACGTGATCCTTTTTAACACATGCTGCGTGCGAGATGGCGCGGAAAAGCGCATATATGGCCATATCGGCGCGGCGAAGAAAATATGGGAGCAGGACAGGGGCGTTATTATAGGTGTCTGCGGCTGCATGATGCAGCAGGAGGGCGCGGCCCAGGCTCTTTTAAAAAGGCACCCATATGTGAGCATTGTTTTTGGCACTGACCAGATGCACATGTTCCCTCAGATGATGCTGGACAGCTTGTGCGGCGAAAAGCGTGTGGTAAGCACCGAGATGAAAGCCGGAGGCAGCATCGCCGAGGGTATTCCAACATTGAGGAAGAACGCAGTAAGCGCATTTTCCACCATCATGTACGGCTGCGACAACTTCTGCTCCTTTTGCATAGTGCCCAGCGTCAGGGGCAGGGAGCGCTCCCGCAGGATGGACGACATAATAAAAGAGCTGGATGAAATGGCAGAGGCCGGCGTTCAGGAGGTCACCCTTCTGGGGCAGAATGTTAACTCCTACGGCAAGGGCCTTGGCGAGAGTAAAGCCTGCTTTGCAAGTCTTCTAAGGCGTGCCGATCAGGTGGGTATACACAGGATACGCTTTATGACCAGCCATCCCAAGGACCTTTCCGACGAGGTTTTGGAGGTGATGGCTGAGGGCAAAAACATATGCAAGCAGCTTCATCTGCCTGTGCAGTCCGGCTCCAACGGCATCCTCTCGGCCATGAACAGGCGTTATACCGCTGAAAGATACATGTCGATATTGGACAAGGCGAGAAAATACATGCCTGAAATCGGCATAACGACGGACATAATCGTGGGCTTCCCAGGCGAAACGGAAGCGGATTTCCAGGACACTTTGGCCCTGGTTCGCCGCGCCCGATTCGATAGCGCCTATACGTTTAAGTATTCAAGGCGAAGGGGCACAAAGGCCCATTCAATGGAAAACCAGATTTCCGACGCCGATAAAAAGGCCCGTATAATGGAGCTTATCGCCCTGCAGGAGGGCATCGCGGCGGAAATTTTTGACGAGCTTAAAGGCTCAGAGCAAAAGGCTCTGGTGGACGGCATCAGCAGGCGGTCCGGGGCAAATAAAAAGATAAGCAGCGGCTTTTCAGGCAGGATAGACAGGGGGCTTACAGTCAACATAGAAAACTCAATGGGGCGGGACGACATCTACGGAAAGATGGTTGATGTGAAGATAATAGGCGCGAAGCATAACACGCTTGTCGGCAAGCTTATTTAAAAATTATATAAAGATAGAATATACATATATAGATAAGGGGAGTACACAATGGCGCTGTCGCCGATGATGCAGCAATATTTCAACCTAAAGAACGAGAATCCAGATTGTATCATATTTTTCAGGCTGGGCGACTTTTACGAGATGTTCTTTGAGGACGCAGTGGAAGTTTCAAGGGAGCTGGGCCTAACCTTAACCGGCAGGGACTGCGGCCTGGAGGAGCGGGCGCCCATGTGCGGCGTGCCCTGGCATTCCGCGGAGGGCTATATCGCCCAGTTGGTGCAAAAGGGCTATAAGGTGGCCGTCTGCGAGCAGCTCACGGATCCTGCCGAGTCCAAAGGGCTGGTGGAAAGGGGCGTGGCAAGGATTGTCACCGCCGGGACCATCACCCAGGAAAGCGTGTTGCCGGAAAACGCCAATAACTACCTGCTTTCGGTGTTCGCTGACGGAAACGATGCGGGCCTTTGTTACGCGGATGTGACCACGGGCGAGCTGGTCTGCGTGCAGGCGGCGGGGAAGGCAGAGCTTTCAGAAGCTCTTTTCAGAATAAATCCGGCGGAGATAATCGCCAACAGCGAGGCGGTATTTTTGCTGAGCGCTGCTGGGTCGAAGCTGAAGGCCCAGGTGGTAAAACCCCTTGCCGGGCTGAAGGAATGCCTGCATGTTGTGGAAGGGCGCATCCGGGGGGCTAGGGCGCAGCTTAAAGGAATGGACGAGTGTGCTTTTTCGGCGGCCATGCTGCTCAAATACCTTGAAAGCATCCAGCTTAACCCCCTTGCTCACATAAATACAATATCCGTCTTTAACACAAAGCGCCACATGGTGCTGGACCCTGTCGCCCGCCGGAACCTGGAGCTGACCAAGACCATGTTCGGCTCGCAAAAGGGCGGAACTCTTTTTCATCTGCTCAACAAGACGTCAACGTCCATGGGTGCAAGAACATTGCGCCATTTCATCGAAAGCCCTCTATATGACATCGGCCAGATAACAAAGCGCCAAAGGGCCGTGGGCGCCCTTGCCGGCAGCTATGTGGCGGCCACCACCCTTTCCGAGGCATTAAAGCAGGTTTACGACATCGAAAGGCTGAACTCAAAGCTGGCATACGGCTCCATAAACGCCAGGGATATGCTGGCGCTTAAAAAGTCCGTGGATGCGGTGCCTCAGGTGATAGGGGCAGTTGCGGGGCTGGAATCCGACATGATAGCGGAGCTTAGAAGCGCTCTTGATCCCATGGAGGACATATCCCGGCTTATCGGGCATGCCATATGCGATGAACCGCCTGCGACTATAAAAGAAGGGGGCATAATCCGCCAGGGCTATCACAATGAGGTGGACAGGCTCCGGGACATCGCCACGGGAGGAAAGCAATGGCTGATGGAGTTCGAGGCCGGAGAAAGGGAGCAGACGGGTATACGCAACCTTAAGGTTGGCTATAACCGCGTGTTCGGCTATTATATCGAGGTCAGCAAAAGCCAGCTTGACCTTGTTCCCTACACCTACAACCGCCGCCAGACCCTTGCCAACTGCGAGCGCTTCTTCACCCAGGAGCTTAAAGAGGCGGAGGAGGAGCTTTTAGGCGCTCAGGACAAGTTAATACGACTTGAACACAGCCTGTTTTTGGAGCTTCGGGAGACTTTGCTGAAGGCAATTGCCAGGTTTAAATCCACGGCCGGGGCGGTGAAGGTGCTGGATGCACTGAATTCGCTGGCCCTTTGCGCCATTGAATACGATTATGTTTGCCCGCAGATGACCGAGGGCTACGAGATCGACATCGAGGAGGGGCGCCATCCCGTGGTGGAGCGCATGGGCGAGGGCCAGTTCGTGCCCAACGATGCCCATATGAGCGAGAGCGAGCGGATGATGATCGTCACTGGACCTAATATGGCGGGAAAGTCCACATATATGCGGCAGGTGGCCCTCATTGTGCTGATGGCCCACATGGGCAGCTTCGTTCCGGCAAAGAGCGCGAAGATTTCTCTCACCGACAGGATATTCACCCGCATTGGCGCCCAGGACAACCTCGCCTCCGGCCAGAGCACGTTCATGGTGGAGATGACCGAGCTTAGCGATATCCTTTCAAGAGCAACTGTGCGCAGCCTGCTTATATTGGACGAAATCGGCAGGGGAACAAGCACATTTGACGGTCTTTCAATTGCCTGGGCGGCGGTGGAACACATCGCGGACAATAAAAAGCTGGGAGCAAAGACCCTTTTTGCCACCCACTACCATGAGCTTTCACAGCTTGAAGGCAGGTTGCCCGGCGTGGTGAACTACAGGATATCGGTGAAGGAGCATGGCGACGAGATAATATTTTTGCGCAAGATAGTAAGAGGCGGCTCCGATCGCTCCTTCGGCATACAGGTGGCGGCCCTTGCGGGGCTTCCAAGAAGTCTTGTTTCAAGGAGCATGGAGATAATGGCCCGGCTTCAGGCTTCGGACATGAGCCACAGCGGCATCGGCAGCGTGCTTTTAAACGAACCAAAGGGCGGAACCGGCCAGGTGGACATGGCGTCCCTGCCCTATGTGGAGCTTTGCAAGGAGCTGGCGGCCATAGACGTGAATTCAATGACGCCCGTGGAGGCGCTTAACGAGCTGTATATGCTCAGGGAAAAGGCGAAATTAGTATGAGCAATATGAATAAAATGAATGAAGCAGCCGGTAAGGCGATAAAAATACTGGATGAGAACACCGCCAATCGCATCGCTGCGGGCGAGGTCGTGGAAAGGCCGGCTTCGATAGTCAAAGAGCTGGTGGAAAACGCTCTGGACGCAGGATCTACGGCGGTTACGGTGGACATAATCGGCGGGGGCATAGAGCAAATCCGCGTAACGGACAACGGCTCAGGCATTCCCCCGGCGGATGTGCGCCTGGCCTTCGAGCGCCACGCCACCAGCAAGATAGCTTCCGGTGATAAGCTGACGGATATCGGCACGCTGGGCTTTAGGGGAGAGGCCTTGCCTTCCATCTCGGCGGTTTCAAAGGTGACACTGACCACAAAAACGAAGGAAGAGGACATAGGTGTTCGCATAAGCGTCGAGGGCGGCACGGTGGTGGACATTTCTCAGGCGGGCTGTCCCCAGGGAACCACCATAATTGTCAAAGATCTTTTCTACAACACCCCTGCAAGGCGAAAGTTTCTTAAAAGGCCTCAGGCCGAAGGCGGCATCATAAACGACATGCTGGCAAGCCTGGCTCTTTCCCGGCCGGAGATATCAATCAGGTTTTCTATTGCCGGTAAAACCGTATTTCAGACCCCCGGTGACGGCAGCCTTCAAAGCGCCCTTTACACCGTTTTTGGACAAAGCACCGCCAAGGACATGCTGCCCGTGGAAGGCAAAAGCGGCTATGTGAAAGTTAGCGGCTATATCGGCGGCGGGGCGCTTGCTAGAGGCAACAGGCAAAACGAGATTTTCTTCGTCAACGGCAGAACTATCCGGAGCACGCCTCTTTCCCAGGGGCTTGAGTCGGCTATGAAGGAGCGGGTGATGATCGGCCGCTTCCCCATATGCGCGTTGAACGTCACCGTTCCCCCGGAAATGGTGGATGTGAACTGCCATCCCTCCAAGACCCAGGTGCGCTTCAGCGACGAAGCCTATGTGCGCCAGGCGGTCTATGACGTGGTTTTTGAAAGTGTCACAGAGCAGTTCAATCTCAAAAACGCAGCGGCAGCGTTCGTGCCGGAACAGGCGCACCAGCAAAGGCCTCCGGTCTTTGATTTTACCGAAAACCTGCAGAAAAACCCGGAGCCTTCGGGCATTGAAAGCGTTGATCTGGGCATAAAACCGCCGACAAAGCCCATGATATTAAAGGATAGCGCATATGCTGCCCCGAATATTCAGCCGCAGTCGGATTTCTCCGATTTTATTACAGAAGAAGCACCGAAAGAGCCTTCGCAGCAGGAAATGAAAGAGCCCGGCGCATCGCTGCCCCACTATGATTTAATTGGCCAGGTTTTCAGCACATATCTGCTTTTGCGCTCAGGTGAAAGGCTTCTTGTGATCGACCAGCACGCCGCCCATGAAAGGCTGCTATATGACGAGTTCATGAAGCGCTTTGATGGGGGCGTTTACAGCCAGAAGCTTCTTGTGGCAAGGATATTTGACGTGACCATAAGCGATAAGGCGAAAATAATGGATAATATCGAGGCGCTTTCCCAGGCGGGTTTTGAGGTGGACGAGTTCGGCGTGAGCACCGTGCGAGTTAGCGCCGTGCCGGTGATTTTGGGCGAGCCCAGCATATCGGGCTTTTTCAGCGAGTTTGTGGACAGGCTGGGAGAGCTTTCCTCTCTCCGCGAACCGGAAAGAAAGCGGGACCGCATCATACAGATGGCCTGCAAGGGGGCAATAAAGGCGGGAGATTCTCTGGCTCAGGAGGAGATCGAGACTCTTTTGAGGACATTGTTTGAAAGCGGCAGCCCTCCCCACTGCCCACACGGCAGGCCGATAATAATTGAGATAACAAAGCGCGAACTGGAGCGCAGATTTGGCAGAATAGTTTAGATGAGCGAAAGAAAGAGGCAAAGAATCGTCATAATTACAGGGCCTACCGCAACCGGCAAGACCGACGCAGCCGTCGATTTTGCTGAAAAGCACGGCGGAGAGATCGTGAGCGCCGACAGTATGCTGGTCTACCGCCATATGGATATCGGAACTGCCAAGCCCACAAAGGAGCAGATGGCAAGGGTTGTTCATCATATGGTGGACGTGGCCGATCCCTTTGATGATTTTTCGGTCGCCAGATGGCAAAGGGGCGCAAACGACGCCATCGAGAAGATACTTTCCCGGGAAAAGCTGCCGGTGGTGGCAGGGGGAACCGGTCTATATATCCGCGCGCTGCTTTATCCCATGAGCTTTGCGGGGGCCAAGTCAGACGAAGCCATCAGGCAAAAATGGACGGAGTATCTTATTGAAAGCGGCCAGGAGAAGCTGCACGCAAGGCTTGCTCAGATCGACCCGGCATCGGCGGGGCGCCTGCCTGCCGGTGACACCCGCAGGATAATCCGGGCCCTTGAGATATATGATATCACCGGAAAGACATTGAGCGAAAAAATGCTGGAGGATGCAAAGCGCCCGCCCAGGTACGAAGCCCTTACAATGGGTGTGAACTTGCCCAGGGAGCTGCTCTATGATAGAATAAACCGACGGGTTGACGCCATGATAGAGGCCGGGCTTGTTGACGAAGTTCGGGCAATTCTGGCCATGGGCGTGCCGCGCAGCGCCACATCCATGCAGGGTCTGGGGTATAAGGAGATCGCGGAATATATATACGGGGAGTGCAGCTTTGACGAGGCCATCGAAAACCTGAAGCGCAGGACGCGCAACTTTGCAAAGCGGCAGATCACATGGTTTAAGAAGTATGCGGACATCGCCTGGCTGGAGGCCGGCACCTTTAAAAAGCTCGAAAAAGAGGACTTTTTAGCTTTCTTTGATGAAAACTACCACAACTTCCTTCGTTGTGATATTATATGAAGGAACTTTATGAGAAGGTGATAATATGGCGAGAACCGCGATTTTGCAGGACGTGATACTAAACGCCCTGCGCAAGGAAAAACAGTTGGCCACGGTTCATCTGTTGAACGGGCTGCCCCTAAAGGGCTACATCAAGGCCTTTGACAACTTTGTGCTGCTGCTGGACTCCCCCGAAGGCAAGCAGATGATGGTCTATAAGCATGCGATTTCCACCATAACCCCCGCAAGGCCCGTGACATACACAGCGGCGCCGGAGGAGGAAAATGGACAGGGAAAGGCTGATTGAAAGGGCGGAGCTAAAGCTTAAAGCCGCCTTTGAAGCACAAGATAAAATCGAAATTGAAAACACGAAGCGGGTGCTGGCGGCTTTTGGATCGCAGCGCCTTGCTTCGCGTCATTTCACAGGCACCACGGGCTATGGCTATGGCGACGAGGGCAGGGACGCCCTGGAGCAGGTCTACGCCGAGGTTTTCGGGGCCGAGGCCGCTCTGGTCAGGCCGCTGATCGCTTCGGGGACTCACGCGCTGGCCATCGCTCTTTTTGGTGCGCTGAGGCCGGGGCAAACCCTAATTTACGCCACCGGCAGGCCCTATGACACAATGGAGGAGATAATTGGCATCACCGGCTCCGGCGAAGGCTCATTGAAGGAGTTTGGTGTTTCCTATAGACAGGTGGAGCTTAAAGACGGCCGCGTGGACATCCGGGCGACCCTTGAAGCCATTGACGAAAGCACGGGCCTGGTGGTGTTGCAGCGCTCCTGCGGCTATGACTTCAGGCCCAGCCTGAGCGTGAGCGAAATTGGGGAGATAACCGAGGCCATAAAGAAGGAACATCCCTCTCTTAACGTGATGGTGGACAACTGCTATGGTGAGTTCACCGATGTGGTCGAACCCACCCATGTGGGGGTGGATCTTATGGCGGGATCGCTGATAAAAAACCCGGGAGGGGGCATTGCGCCCACGGGGGGATATGTCGCCGGCAGAGAAGAGCTTGTGCGCCGCTGCGCCACCAGAATGACGTCCCCCGGAATTGGCGCAGAGGTGGGATCCTATTCCCCTGGCTACAGGCTATATTTCCAGGGCTTCTTCATGGCGCCCCACACGGTTAACCAGGCAGTGAAGGGAGCGATGCTAATTGCTCAGGTGTTTGAGGACATGGGCTACGAGGTCATTCCCGGGCCGGGCCAGAAAAGGAATGACATAATACAGGCCATAAAGCTGGGCAGCGCTGAAAAGCTCATCGCCCTTTGTCAGGCGGTGCAGGCGGCATCGCCCGTTGAGGCATATGTTACGCCGGAGCCATGGGAAATGCCGGGCTATACCAGCCAGGTGATAATGGCGGCGGGGGCCTTTGTTCAGGGTTCATCCATTGAGCTTAGCGCCGACGGCCCTTTAAGAGAGCCCTTCGCAGCATATATTCAGGGTGGGCTCACCTATGCCCATGTGAAGATCGCCCTGGAGAAGATGATAGACGCCCTGGCGGAATAATTTCCATGACAGCAAAAGTGGGAGCGTCTTTTTATGCTCCCACTTTTCTATTCCCTGCTAGTCGCTGTCGGCCAGCTTCTTGACCATCAAATATTCTTCGGGCTTTTCGCCTATTATTTCGTATCCTAAGCGCAGATAAAAATTCACAGCGGGATTTTCTTTTTGAACGGCCAGCGATGTTTGCTCGTACCCTTTCCGGGATAAAAGCTCAAAGAGCCTTTCCATAAGCCTTGTTCCGATACCCTGATTGCGGTATTCCGGCAGAATGGATATCGCAAGCTCGGGTGTGCTGTCGTCAATATGCCCAAAGGCGGGAATGATCCTTGCCCATGCCGCGCCGACAGCTTTTCCGCCGGCTTCAGCAAATACTCCGCAATCGCTTTCCTTGCCGAAGCCTTCAATATACATATATATAGAAGGATGAAAGATAACGCTTCTCTCTGGCAGCGGAAATCCGGGCGGAGTAAAAATTGACCAATAAATAAACTCCTCCAATATGGGATAATCGGACCTGCTCAATTCTTTTATTTTCATCATTACAAACCCCGAAGGCATAAGCTGACCGGCTTACTTAGTTTAGTCCAGTCTTCCGTCATAATCGCCGTCGTCCTGGGCGGGCAGAGGAAACTTCACCGCTTTGCGCGTTCTTCCCGAGCGGTATATGGCCGAAAACAGCTCCACCGTTCGCCTTCCGGCAAGGCCGTCCGACAGGGGCTCGCGTCCTTCGATGATGGCGCTTAGAAAATCTGCAATCTGCAACCCGTGGTAGTGACGGGTTGGGTCTATGCTGCCAAAGAAAGCCGTGTCTTCGCGCTGCCATTGCTCAAGCAGATGCTCCTCGCCTGGAATTGTCCACAGATCGTTCAATGGCGGTTCCGTCACGGAGGATTGCCCGGCCACAAACATGGCCCCGCCGTCCGTTTGCACGCCAACTCCTGCGCCGTTTTCGCCAAATACGCTCACCCTTCCGTAGAGCGCCGGGTTTGCCGAATTGGTGACAAGTATGTTGCCGATTGCGCCGCTCTTGAAGCGGATGACGGCGGCGGCAGTGTCCTCCACCTCGATGTAGGGGTGGTTCAGGTTTTCCCACACGGCGTAAACCTCGTCGATTTCGCCCATGTACCACAGCAGCAAATCCATCTGATGGGGCGCTTGATTGATCAAAACACCGCCGCCTTCACCATGCCATGTGCCCCGCCAAGGCGCGCTGTTGTAGTACTTTTGATCGCGCCAGCCCAGCATTGTGATGGTGCCGATGATGGGCCTGCCCAGCTTGCCGTCGTCGATGGCTTTTTTTATGCGCAGGCAAGGGGCGTAGAAGCGCCGCTGGCACACTGCGCCAACCTTGACGCCGGAGCGCCTTGCTGCAGCCAAAATGTCGTCGCAGGCGCTAAGGCTGTCAGCCAGGGGCTTTTCCACCAGAATATGTATGCCGGCGTTTGCCGCGTCCACGGCGTTTTCGCGGTGCGCCGGGTGGGGGGAGCAGATTGAAACGGCCTCGACGCCTGTCTCGCGCCGCATAATTTCAACGCTGGGAAAGGCTGGAACGCCATAGCCTTCGGCAAAAGCTTTTGCCTTTTCATAATCGCGGCCGACGACGCCAACAAACTCCGATTGGGCAAGTTTTGCAAAAAACTCAGCGTGAAAATGCCCGACAGCGCCCGTGCCTATGACGCCGGTCTTTATTTTTCTCATATTTCCTCCTCGTCTGGAAGCAGAACGACCTTATAAAGACCTGCTTCGCGGTTGTACAACCGCTGTATCCATTCGTTCCCCTGAGAAAGAGGAACGGCCTTTGAAATCAGCCGGTCCACATCCACCTTTCCCTCGGCTATAAGGCTAAGGCACTGCGGATATTCGCCTGCGGAGGCGCATGAGCCGAAGAGGGAGAGCTGCTTTGTTACAACCTGCTGTAGCGGGATTGTAACATTAGGCTGAATGTTGCCCACAAGCACGCATTCACCGCCTTTGCGCAGAGATAAAATGGCGTCCATCACCGAGGCAGCGATTCCAACGGCGTCGATTGTAAGGGCCGCACCTTCGCCGTCCGTAAGTGCCGACACTGCATCGGCCAGGCTTTCAAGCGATGAATTCACCCGGTGCTCAAACCCCAAAGAGGCGGCCAGCGCAAGCTTTTCCTCGGCGATATCGGAGACAATCACCGGAGAAAAACCATTTGCCCGCAGCAACTGAGCAGCCATCAGGCCGATTGTGCCGCAGCCCACCACCACTGCTGCCCCGGAAGTGACCCGTGACAGTGAAACAGCGTGGCATGCCACCGCCAGGGGCTCAATCATGGCTGCCTGCTGGAAAGTGACATTGTCCGGCAGTTTGTAGATAACGCGGGCGGGAATGGCTGCATATTCCGCGAAGGCGCCATGCATGCGGTATTCTTCGCAGGAGACGCCCAGAACCCGCCGGCTGCCGCAAAGGTTGACTTCCCCCCGTCCGCAATGCTCGCATTCTCCGCAGTAGATGGTCGAATCGAAGGTGACGCGCTCGCCCACTGCCAGGTCATGCACACCGGCTCCCACCTGCGTGATTATGCCCGCCGCCTCATGGCCCATTATGATGGGCGGCCTGCGGCGGCCGGTGCTGCCGTCCATGCCGTGCACGTCGCTCCCGCAGACTGCGCAGGCCATGATTCTCACCAACACGTCCCCCTCGCCGATTTCGGGTATCGGCACTTCTTTATGCGTGAATCTGCCATACTCCTCAAGCACAAGAGCTTTCATGAAATCAACTCCTTATTATTGATTATTAAGCGGTCCAGGCTTCCGATGCCTTTTCATTTCCCTATGCGGCTAAGTTTTGCAGGGCAATTCAGGGCAAAAAAGGCTAATATGCTATTGAGTGCCCTCTCGCGTTAAACCATTTTCAGATTGACCTGCCTGCATAGGATCACTATATCGTTTTTGGGCGGCCTTGTCCATATGAATACGGCGTGATAAGCATGCTTGCCGCAAAATGTTTGTGATGGCGCAAGGCGCAAGGCTCTGAGGCGAACCCCGAAATGAGGATTCCTTATCAGGGCAGCTCGTCCAGATAAGGGATTCGTCTAAATCGTATGAAGGTCCCGCTTTCCTGCATGGCGATTATGTCCTCCTTGGAAGCCCATTTTGCGCCGTCAGTTTCCCCGGGCTGAAGCACCACAGCGCCTAAGTCCACCTCCTGAAGAAAAAGCCAAACATCGACGATATAGCGGTGCTCTCTATTGAAGAAGCGCTTTATCATCTTGCCGTTTTCAGGCAACAACGAGACGCCCAACTCCTCGCGGGTTTCTCTAAGGGCTGCTTCCAGGCTGGAGTCTCCCTTTATGGCGCTGCCACAGGTGGGTTCCCAGCGTCCGGCTTCCGGCTCCTTGAAGGGCGCGCGCCTGGAAATCAGATAGTCCCCCTTCGCGTTTTTGATCCAAACATCCACGATCAAATGAAAATCACCCTCCTGAAGGGGCTGGCCACGCTCTATGGTGCGGCCCGTGGGGGCGCCGTTCTCATCGAAAATATCCCAAATTTCCATTCTGAGTTCCTCCTGTAAGCAAAAGCGATGCCTTGCAAATTGCAGCTTCTTTGTTGGCAGTCTTCCCAGCGCGCCCGCAGGACAGCAGTTTTATTTGCATAGAGCAAGCTCATTATAACTAAGCTGAGCCGACTTTACCAGCCTTTAAGTTGCTATGAGCCGAAGATAGCCGCGCGAAAGCATGTATTTTTTGAATAAAGCTATTGACAAAAGCATACCACAAGAGTAAACTCTAGCTAAGTATGGGTTAGACGAATCTAACTAAATCTACAGACTATCTGCCTTAAGGGGGAGCTATGAAAACATTGGGGGATGTGAAGGTCGGTCAGACTGTCAGGGTGGTAAAAGTTCATGGCGAAGGCGCTATTAGGCGCAGGATAATGGACATGGGAATCACCAAGGGCGTGGAAGTTTTTATGCGCAAAACGGCGCCGTTGGGGGATCCATATGAGCTGAATGTGCGCGGCTATGAGCTTTCATTGAGGAAGGAAGACTGCAGGATAATCGAAGTTGAGTGAAAAGCACAGATGAATGGCCCGGAGTCGTAAAGATTGAATGACAGGGCCGACAAAGCAGACATGATTAGGGAGGACGAAACGTGGCTACACATATAGCGCTTGCGGGAAACCCCAACAGCGGAAAGACGACAATGTTCAACGATCTCACCGGAAGCAACCAATATGTTGGGAACTGGCCGGGGGTGACTGTTGAAAAAAAGGAGGGCAATCTTAAGGGCCATAAGGCTGTGTTTGTTCAAGACCTGCCCGGCATTTACTCGCTGTCGCCCTACACGATGGAAGAGGTTATCGCAAGAAATTATCTTATAAACGACCGACCTGACGCCATCGTAAACATAGTGGACGCATCCAACATAGAAAGAAATCTATACCTTACCACGCAGCTTTTGGAGCTGGGAATACCGGTGGTCATCGCGCTTAACATGATCGACGTGGTGCGAAAAAACGGCGATAAAGTCGATGTAGGCAAGCTTTCCGCAGAGCTGGGCTGCCCGGTGGTTGAAACCTCGGCGCTAAAGGGCGAAGGCTCGGAGAGGGTGGCCGAAATTGCCGCCCAATTGGCTCGGGCGGAAAAAAAGGGCGGGCCCAAGGCTGTGTTTGGCGGCCCAATTGAACATGCGATTGCCCATATCGAGGACAGGATCAAGAGGGCTGTTCCTGCGGAGCAGCTGCGCTGGTACGCCATAAAGCTTTTCGAGCGCGATGAAAAGGCCAGGGAGCATCTGAGCCTTACAGAAAGCGATAGGGCTGAGATTGAGGGGATAATTAAGGAATGTGAGCTGGAGCATGACGATGACGCCGAAAGCATAATCACAAACGAGCGCTATGAGTATGTGACCGGCCTTGTGGCGCGCTGCGTCAAGCGCAGACCCCGAAGGAGCAATCTTTCCACCTCCGATCATATCGACAGGGTGTTGACCAACCGCTGGCTGGCCCTGCCGATTTTCGCCGCGATAATGGTGGGCGTTTACTACATCTCAGTCACAAGCGTGGGCGCATTGGTCACAGACTTCACCAACGACACTTTCTTTGGCGAGTGGATTATCCCCGGCGCTTCCGGTTTGCTTGAGAGCCTTGGCGTGGCTGACTGGATAGTGGGGCTTGTGGTGGACGGCATCATCGGCGGCGTGGGGGCTGTGCTGGGCTTTGTGCCGCAAATGGTCATACTCTTCATCCTCCTTGCCTTGCTGGAGGAATGCGGATACATGGCCAGAATCGCTTTTATAATGGATAGACTTTTCAGAAGATTCGGTCTTTCGGGCAAGTCATTCATACCGATGCTGATATCAACCGGTTGCGGCGTTCCGGGGGTCATGGCCTCCAGGACCATCGAAAGCGAAAAGGAGCGCAGGATGACGGTTATGACCACCACGTTCATGCCCTGCAGCGCAAAGCTGCCGATAATCGCTCTGGTGGCAAGCGCCATAATGGGGGGCGCTTGGTGGGTTGGCCCCTCGGCCTACTTCATAGGAATCGCGGCGATAGTCATTTCCGGCATTGCGCTTAAAAAGACGAAGCTCTTTTCGGGCGATCCCTCACCCTTCGTGATGGAGCTTCCCGCCTACCATATGCCCCAGATCAAATCCGTTGCCAGGAGCACCTGGGACAGAAGCTGGTCATTTATAAAGCGGGCGGGAACCGTCATACTGATTTCCAGTATCGCCATATGGCTCTTGTCCAGCCTTGGCATGGCAGACGGCTCCTTTGGTTTGGTGGAGGACATCGACCACAGTGTGCTGGCAGTGATCGGCGGCTGGGTGGCCCCGCTGTTTGCGCCCTTGGGCTTCGGCACATGGCAGGCAACGGTGGCGACGGTCATGGGCCTTATCGCCAAAGAGGAGGTCGTCGGCGTTCTGGGCGTTCTTTACGGGTCGGATATGGGCTCGGCGTTCACGATGCTGGCGGGCTACTCATTCCTTTTGTTCAACCTTTTGTGCGCCCCCTGCTTTGCGGCAATAGGCGCCATAAAGAACGAAATGGCCAGCGCGAAGTGGACCACCTTTGCCATCTCCTACCAGATGGCCCTGGCCTACCTGGTGTCTTTCATGGTCTACCAGCTTGGGCTTCTGGCTGAAGGGAGCGCATTCACCGCGGGGACATTGGGCGCCATGGTCTGTCTTTTGGTGGCCGTGTATCTCGTCATCAGAAGGCCCAGGAATGGCGCTGCCTTTGTCAAGAGTGCGACCACCCGCATATGATTAATCAGTATCTTAAAGAAATTTTTTAAGCTTTGCATATGACGCGAAAGGAGGATGGTATGTTCGCATTCATTAAGGAAAACATGCCCGACATAATAACGCTGGCTGTTTTGGCTGCAATAGTTCTGCTTGTCGTCCTTAAGATGGTTTCAGACAAGCGAAAGGGGAAAGCGGGTTGCGCTTGCGGGTGCTCGTCGTGCCCCCACAGCGATGCTTGCGGCCAGCCCAGGGAATGACGGACAGGATCCTCAAAAGGGGTGGCAACATGGACTATGGGATGCTGCTTACTGCCTTAATAGCAACGGCTTTGATGGCGGCGCTGCAGCTTCTTAAGCGCAAGCTTCTGGCGATAGCAAGGCAAATGGGTACAAATTCGAATTAGCGCTTCATACAAAAAGCCCGCGCAGGAAGGCTCTTGCGCGGGCTTTGCATTGGTCAAATATTTTTGTGCCTGAGTGCCTTGGCTGAACTGTGCCAGCGTTCTATATGCTTCGAAGGAAGTTAAAGAGAAGACGAAAGAAGCGTTGCAAAGGATTGACTTTGCAGCAGTGAAGTGATGCCCCTGCTCCGGTTCGTTCAAGGGACTGCATGGCTGGCATGTGGGCAAGCAAACAAAAGGCCCCCGAAAACCGCCTTCCGGGTAGCCTCAAAAAGAAATGAGCGATGTCGTTGCAATTGAAGGTTCATTCGTCGATTATCTCCACGATGTCTGCGCCAAATGCGCTTATGACGGCGCTCTCCAGCTTGGCTGCACCGTCTGTCGCCTTGGCGGATCTATTCGCCGGGGATGATGGGGCGCCCTGAGAGGAGGGTGGGCCCTCGCCGGAGGTTGGGCCCTCGCCGGAGGTGAAATCGACACGGACGGCTTTCCCCGTAACCTGTGAGAAAGCGGCTTCGATAGCGCTTTTGTTCTCCTCCTTTTGGCAGGGAATCATGTGAATGGCCTGGTCCTTGGGGAAGCTCAGCATGGCAGTGTCACCGCTGAAGCCTGTGAAGCCAGCCCTGTTCAACGAAACAAAAAGGCGGATCTTGTCCTTTTTAAGTATGGCCAGCACTTCCTTCCAGATGCTGCCAAGGGCTGCGTCCGGCTTGGAGGAAGCGTCCTTTTGAGAAGACTTTCCCTCCGCAACTTTTTCGTTTTGGGGCTTTGGGGGCTGTTTGCGCGCAGAAACTTTTGCTGAGCCATCAGCAGGAACGAAAGAGCCCTCGCTTATGGCCCTTTCAAGCCTCGCCATTCTCTCCGACAGGGCCTCGAAGGAGGTCTGGGTCTGGGGCATACAGATTTTCACCACTGCCAGCTCCAGAAGAACCCGGGGCTGGGATGAAAGGCGAAGATCCCCCTCCATGGCGGACAAAAGCTCCATGGCCCTAAGAGAGCGCTGTGGGCCCATCTCCTCGGCCTGGGCTCGCAGCCTCTGGGCATCCTGGGCGGAGATGTCCAAAATGTCGGCGGTGTTATCGCCGCAGGTGGCGGCCATCATCAGGTTTCGCATGTGATCTGAAAGCTCGCGCACAAAAACTGCGATCTCCCTACCGCTGAGCAAAAGCTCGTCTATGAGGACTATGCATCTTGCCACATCGCCCTGGGCGCAGGCGTCTGC
This sequence comes from Christensenellales bacterium, assembly GCA_050309705.1. Lineage (GTDB taxonomy): Bacteria > Bacillota > Clostridia > Christensenellales > UBA1750 > JBNRMR01. The sequence goes on from JBNRMR010000107.1 coordinate 23,821, forward strand.
AAACTCAAACATGAACTCGCGACCGGATGCGCCAAGGCAGGTTTTTATCACCTCGGTGGTCACATTGCCCCTGCCGGTTGAAATGCAAAGGTCAAGAAGGCTGAGTCCGTCGCGTATGGAGCCCTCTGCTGCCCTCGCCAGAAAGAGAAGGGCGTCCTCCTCGTATGTGGCCCCCACGGACTCGCAGGCAAGCTTTAAGTGCCGGGCAATCCCCCCCACGGGGATGCGCCTGAAATCAAAGCGCTGGCACCTTGAAAGTATTGTTGCGGGAAGCTTTTGCGGCTCAGTGGTGGCCAAAATGAAGACCACATGGGCCGGAGGCTCCTCCAAAGTTTTCAAAAGAGCGTTGAAGGCATCCTGTGAAAGGGCGTGGACTTCGTCGATAATGTATATCTTGCGCCTGCCCATCTGCGGGGGATAGCTTACACCGTCGCGCAGGCTGCGGATGTCGTTTATACCACGGTTGGAAGCGGCGTCCATTTCGATGATGTCCACGGTTGCGTCATCCCGGGAGGCAAGGCAGGCGGGGCATTTTTCGCAGGCATAGGCGTCTTTGGGCTGAAGGCAGGTGAGCACCCTGGCAAAAACCTTTGCGGTGCTGGTCTTTCCGGTGCCACGGGTGCCGCAAAAGAGATAAGCATGGCTGATCCTACCGGAAATCATCTGGTTTTTAAGGGTTTGAACGATGGCGTCCTGCTCCATTATCTCGTCGAATGTTTTTGGGCGGAGCTGCCTATATAATGCCTGAAACAATTTATGCCTCCTTCGTTATTTGCCGACCACTTTCCTGAACTTGCCGCTGCGCTTGTGGGGCGCAGGGGGCTGGCCGCTAAGGGCAATGCGGACGCCTTTTACGCCCATGCTATCAAGAAGGCCGTCAAGGGCGGCCATGGCCTTTTTATACAGCTCAATCCTCTCCTCATCAGGGCAGGACAGAGCAATTGCTAAAGTGTTTCCGTCGGTTTGCATGATCTGATATCTTTCAATTTTCTCCGGTTCTAGCAGATCCATTAAGGCGGAAAGCTCATGTGGGGCGATGGTTTTGCCGCCAAGGCGGATGAAATCGCTTTCTCTGCCCAGGAGGATAAAGCCTTCCCCATTGCCACAGCCGCAGACGGAAACGGCCTGCGCAATATCGCCGGTATAATAATCCAGCAGTGAAAGCGCTTTGTTAATTGGGGTTGAAAGGAGCAGTCGCCCGTCGTCGGAAACGATAAGATCGCCGCCGCCAAGGCTGTGGAAACTGCCATGGGCACATTTTGCCGCCAAAGCGCCCTCCGCGCTGATATAGACATTTCGCAGTGCGCAATTAAAGGTCCGGGCGATATATTCTTCCTCGCTTTGGGAGAGAAGTTCCCCCCAACTTATTATGAGGGCGGGAGATATTTTAAGCCGCCTTTCTTTGGCCTCCTTTGAAAGGCGCAAAAGAACCGAAGGATAGGCGATGAGGGCCGCTGGCAAAAGCTCGTTTAGATTTGCAACCACCCTTCCCAAGGGCCTGTTGAGGCTGACGAGGCTCGTTTTTTTGCGGTTCCAGGGCAGCGAAAAGCGGGCGCTCAGCATCTGGGAGGGGAAATCAAAGCGCCCGGATGGGGCCAGCACGACCCAGTTGCCTTTGCTTTTTGTGAAGGCGGCCAATTCATCGCCGCCGAAAAGAGACATCAGCTCCACACAAAACCGCTTAGCCGATGACCTTTGGTGCAAAAAGGGAATGGGCTTGCCGTCTATGCCCCCCGAAAGGACAGGTATATGGCCGCGAAGAGTCATTCCAGCGTTCGCCCTTTCGCCGGTGTGATCGCTTATCTCCTTTGCGCTAAGCTTCAGCGCCGCCGCGATTGAGTCAAAGTTTTGCCTTAAGTCATCCTTGCCGGCGCAGGTTTTTGGGCCGGTTGAATGGCCGCTGTTCATTTCAGCCAAGAGAAGTCCTCCGATCGGTTGCCTGTTTTCTTACACCTTCATTTTATCACAGCGAGGCGGCGCGGGCAATATACGGGCACGAGGTGTATTGCTATAAGTCCCTATAATGTGGTATAATTTCCTTGCGCTTGAAGGCGGCAGCCTCAAGGTATAAATCCGAAAAGCTGCGAGCCGGACGAGGCGCTCCTTCGCATCAAGCGCCGAAAAGTGAGAAGAACCAATAACAAAGGAGGATAAAACATGAAAAGGTATGTGTGCCAGGTCTGCGGTTATGTCTACGACGAAGAAGAGCAGGGCGTGAAGTGGGAAGATGTTCCCGATGATTACACCTGCCCCCTTTGCGGCGTGGGCAAAGACATGTTCGAAGAAGAGTAAGGCTTAAAGGAAAGACAAATAGGCGAAGAAAAGGAAAGGTATTCCGGAATGAAGAACATGACCGTGAGGAAACTCGTAGTCTTTTCGATGTTGTCTGCAGTGTCCATAGTGCTTGTGATGTTTGTGCGTTTTCCGCTGTTTCCCGCGGCGGCATTCCTCGAGTTTGACGCGGGCGACATACCAATAATGCTGGGCACTTTTGCTTTTGGGCCGCTGGCGGGGCTGTTGATGACGATAGTCGTGTCGCTGATACAGGGCTTCACAGTGAGCGCCCATAGCGGGCTTTACGGCATATTGATGCACATCATCGCTTCGGGCGCCCTTTGCATTGTGGCTGGAGCCATATACCAAAGGAATAGAACAAGAAAAGGCGCGATCATAGCTCTTATAGGCGCCACTTTGGCGATGACGGCCCTGATGGTGCTGGCAAACTTGTGGATCACGCCCATTTTTACGGGGTGGCCCAGGCAGGCGGTCGTAGATATACTCCTCACGGTTATTGTTCCCTTCAACCTTTTAAAGGGGCTGATCACCTCCGTTGTGACCTTCATACTCTACAAGCCGCTGTCCAGGCATGTGTTTAAGTTTGAAAGGAAATAATAGGGGGAATTAGGGAACCCGAATAGCATTATGATCGTTTATAGTAATAGATACTAACTGCCTTTGTGGGTGTCAATTATCGCTTGAAGAGAGTTGTTCAGATGTTCTATGTAGGAAATGAAAAGATAAGCAACAGAAAACTTGCCAATATGATGTTTTTGCTGGCGGGAGCCTTGCTTGCGCTTGCGCTGATTTTTTCTATAATGCATTTTATGACTGGCGGCGCTCAGGGGCCGGCGATCCCCTCATCCGGGCAGCCGTCTGGTGGGGATGGCCAGGCGGGTTTGGTTGCGGCGCAGACGCCGAGCCCAAGCCCTCAGGGCCATGACACGCAGCCCTTGGTGGCGCCAAACAGATTTTTTTCGGGAATAAGCATTGGCGGTGTTGCCGTTGAAGGGCTGACAAAGGAGCAGGCAAGGGCGCTGGTTGAGGAAAGCCTCAAGGGCAAGGCAGGCTCTTTAACGCTTAAACTTGACGAGTATTCATACACACTTAGCGACGGCGAATTGATCGTTTTTTCCTCGAATATCGATGAAGTCATCGAAGACGCGTATTCTCTTGGGCGCAGTGGAAATGATAATGAGGACAAGGCAGTTATTGAAAGACTAAAGACTCAGCCCATGAATTTTGAGGTCGCTTTAAGCGTGGAGTTTTTAGACATCGAAGCGATTGCCCAGGTGATAAACGAGGCTGTGGGAACTGACCCGGTGGATCCGGGGGTAAGCTCCTTCAGCGCGGAGGATGGTTTCACCTTTACCGAGGGGATCCCCGGCCTGCATGTGGACGCGGCCTCCCTTGAAAATGATATTAAGCAGGCGGTTGTGTCTGGCAACGCAGCGCCGGTTAATATAAAAATGAAAGAAGTGCTGCCGGATGCTTCTGTGGACGAGATAGCAGGGAAATACAAGCTGATGGCCGAATTTTCCACCATCGCAAAGAAGGATAACGCCAGAAATAACAACATAGACCTTGCCCTTCAGCAGTTCAACGGCCTTTCTATCGCCCCGGGCCAACAGGTTTCATTCAACCAGACCACCGGCGAAAGAACCGCCGCCAAGGGCTATCAGTCCGCGGGCGTGATACTGAACGGGGTGAGTGCGGAGGATATCGGCGGGGGAATATGCCAGGTTTCCAGCACCCTTTTCAATGCGGTTATCCGCGCGGGGCTGCAGATTGACGTGCGCAACCCTCACTCCTGGCCCAGCGACTATATCGCCGCGGGCATGGACGCCATGGTGGACTGGCCTTCGGCGGATCTCGTATTTACCAATAACAGCGAAAGCACGGTTTACATGGCCGCTTTCTTTGACTGGCCCAGCCGTAAGCTGACAGTGCAGGTCTATGGCGTGCCAATATACGACCCTTCGTTGAAGGTGGAGCTGAGGGCGGAAAAGTACGAGGACATTCCCCAGCCGGAAGACCGCTACACCTTTGACGACGGCATGTACAGCGATGATATCATCGTGGAGCGCAAGGGACGGGCGGGCTCCAGGTGGCACACGTTCCTGCAGTTTTTCGATGAGGAAGGAAACCTGGTGGAGGAAAAGCTGGCCTATAACAGCACATATCGGGCGATCGCCAGCAAGATCACCGTGGGCTCCAGGCCCAGGGACGAGTTATTGTATGACATAATCGATGGCAAAGTGGTCTTCAGGGACCCAAGCCTCATACAGAACTAAATTGAAGCGAGCAGCAAGAGCAACAGACTATGAAATTGATTTGGAGGGAAATATATGGCACAGATAACAAAGGAAATGAGCATCAGTCAGGTGCTCAGAATTGATACTTCCACCGCCAGGATTTTCATGCAATATGGAATGCATTGCATGGGCTGCCCCCACGCAACCCGGGAAAGCATTGAGCAGGCCGGCGCCGTTCATGGGATTGATGTGGATGCATTGATCAAGGACCTGAACGACCACGTGGGTGAATAGGAGCGGTTTAAATGCGTCTAAGGAGCGGGCAGTGCCTGCTCCTTTATTTTGCTCAGCAGGTGAAGGCGGCTGTGATTTTGCTCAGCAGAGGCCATCTCAGGGCAGAAACGCGACATGCTTGATATAATGGAGTTCCCAGTACGCCACCTGGAAGACGCTCAGCCTTGCCTGAGAAAACATGAAGCCTTTTGCCGTGGCCATGTGGTGGGGCTGCTTAGGCTCCGTTGTTTACCATTTGGTTGACATTCAACGGGCTGTCTATAACTGTGAGCGCAGCTTGGCCCAAAAGAGCATCATCAGCTCGCCGAAAATCTAGGAAGCTCTTTTAGATTGGTAAAGCCGTGCGCAAACAGTGGAAATATACGCAAAACCATAATGAAAATATGGAAAGGCGGATTTTCACTCGCCTTTTCATGTTATAATGCGCTTGTATTGTAAAAACAAAATATTCAGGAGGCAATCGTATGAAATATGTTAACCCCATAATTCCCGGCTATAATCCCGACCCTAGCATCTGCCGCGTGGGTGATGATTTTTATCTGGTAAATTCCACATTCGAGTTTTTCCCCGGAGTGCCCATTTACCACAGCAAGAACCTGGTGAACTGGGAGCTGATTGGCCACTGCCTCACCAGAGAGGAGCAGCTATATCTCACGGGCTGCCGCAACTCCGGCGGCATATATGCCCCCACCATCCGCTACCACGACGGCACATTCTTCATGATCACCACCAATGTGACCCACAAGGGCAATTTCGTGGTGCACACAAAGGATATCCGGGGCCAGTGGTCAAAGCCCTACTGGATTGATCAGGGCGGCATCGATCCCTCCCTTTTCTGGGATGATGACGGCACCTGCTATTATTGCTCCACCGGCACAATCGACGGCGTTCGCGGCACGGTGACATTTGAGATAAACCCCTTCACCGGCGAGATACTTTCCGAAAAGAAGATAATCAGCTCCGGCTGTGGCGGCCAGTGCCCGGAAGGCCCGCATATATACAAAAAAGACGGCTATTACTACCACCTTCTGGCGGAGGGCGGCACAGAGTACGGCCACAGGGTGACCATTCAGCGGAGCAAGAACATCTGGGGCCCATATGAGGACTGCCCTCACAACCCCATTTTCACCCACAAGGAATACAAGGGCAGCGAAATCCATGCCACGGGCCACGCCGATATCATACAGGACCAGCATGGTGAATGGTGGATGGTGTTCTTGGGAATCCGCCGTTTCAGCCACGCCCTTTTGCATAACCTGGGCAGGGAAACATTCCTTGCGCCCGTCAAGTGGGAGGAGGGCGGCTGGCCCGTTTGCGGCAACAACGGCACAATCGAATATGTGACAGACGCGCCTTTGCCCGCGCCAGTGGAGCCCGTCTGCCACGATCTGACATTCGGTTTCTCCCAGCCCATGCCCCAAAGGGTGTTCTACACCCGCAACCCTGACTATGCTAACTACGCCCTGGATAACGCTGCAAAAAAGCTCACCCTCAAGGGAACGGACGTAAGGATAACCGAGCCGGGAGCATCGCCGACAATATTGAATATGCGCCAGCAGGGCTTCTTCACCACCGTTACGGCCAAGATGTCCCTTAAGGAAACGGATGCGGAAAGAGCTGGCATTGCAGCCTATTACAACAACGACTACCACTACGCCATATACTTGGGCAACGACGAGGGCGGCCGCTATATTGGCTTTACCAAGCAGGTGCATGACATCAACGTCCAGGCGTATAAGCAGTATCTTGCCGGCCAGGTCGATGTGGAGCTGAAGATCGAAAGCGATAGGCACAAGTACACCTTCTCATACCGCCAGGGTGAGAGTGAATGGATGGCAGCCGGCTCCGGCCTCAACGCGGGCCTGAGCACCGAGGGAACCTACACCATGACCTTCACCGGCACACTGTACTCCATGTTCGCCGAAAATGGCAGCGGTGTTTTCCTGGATTCTTTCGATATCAAGGTTCACGAAGACCCGGTTGTGGCGGCAAAGCTTAGCAAATAAAGTTGAAACGTTAATAAACAAAGAAAAGAAGGGCCTGATCGCGAAATGCGGCGCAGCCCTTCTTTTGGCATTGTGTCGTTTATTGCTTTACCCCGAAGCTGCGTCCTTATACTGGCCGGGGGTGATGCCCTCGTATTTTTTAAATGTGCGCATGAAAGTTCTAAGGCTGCCAAAGCCCACTGCATCGGCGGTCTGTTCAAGCTTCATTCCCGAAAGGATTAGCTCCTTTGCCTTTTCTATCCGTGTAAAGTTTATGTGGGAGGAGAGGCTCTCTCCGGAATACTCCTTGAAAATGCGGGAAAGGTGGACGATGTGGACGCCAAACTCGTCGGCCATTTTACCCACGCTGGTGGCTTCATCGGCAAAGTGCCTGTCCACATATGAAAGGCATTTCTCGTAAAGAGCTTTGCCCGGCTGAGTGGCCTCATCCTGCATGCGGGAGCGGATAACAAAGCAAACGTTTTGGATTACTCGCTGAATTTCACCCTTCATTTCATATATGCTGCCCCCGCGCATCACCGTCTGGAAGGAAAGCTCCGGCATTTTTTCCAGCGTCTTCTCGTCCAGCTCGCTCACTGCCCTGATGACCGTCCCGGCGATATTCACCATCAGATATCGCATGAGCTCAGGCGAACAGCGCCGCTCAAGGTTCAGCTCCATAGCGTCCGAAACCGTTTCAAGGGCTCGCGGAGCATCTCCTATCTTTAATGCGTTAACCAGCTTAGCCTCGAAGCCCAGGGGATAGGCAAGGCCTTTTTGCCCTCCAATATTGGCGATATCACTGTAAAAAACCACATCGTCCAGATCGAGGGTGGTCTTGTACTCCATTACCTCAAGCGCCTGACTGTAGGCCAGAGGCAGATCATCCTGAAGCTGGCAAAGGTCACTGCAGGCGCATTGATAGTCGATCTGAAAATGGGCATCGAACAGAGCGTGGGCCGTCTTGAGCTTTGCGGCTATAACAGAAAAAACGTCCATGCCATCGGGCGGGTTCAGCAAAAAGCCCAGCGCCTGACCTGACCGGAAGGGATACACCAGCATTCCCGCGTCACTGAAGAGTTCGCTCATCACATTTCTCAATATCAGGCAGGAAAGGCTGTCTCGCTCGGCTTCGCTCAAGGAAGCGTTATCCTCCACAAAGGGCCCGTCGCCCGGACGTATCGCGCACAAAAGTACCAAAACTCCCCCCGGCTGGAAGGAGATATCATATTTTTGCAGCATCTCTGCTGTGGTAAGAGGCGAGATGTTGCGGTTTTCCAAAAGACTTAGCACCGCCTGCTCGCGAAGGGCGCTTTTTTGCTGCTCTAAAGTGTGTTGCGCGGAGAGAACCTCATGCTGCAGCTCGCCTATGGCGCGGACTATAAGCTGGTATTCATTGTATTTTTCCTGAGGTGGATTCTCCCTGGGGAGAGCCTTGAGAATTCCGCGCAAAGGCTTGTAATTGCGCAGGAGTGAATAGGCGATAAGGGCGCCGCCCATCACAAGGCACAGGGCAACGCTTAGTGTGATTTGCCGCTTTATTGCGTCAACCTGCTGAAGATAGGATGATTTTTCCACGATGATTATGTACTTCCAGCTGGCCGAGCGGGACTGAATCCGGGAGACGATTACATCTCGGCCGGAAAGCTGCATATCTGTGGACGCCGTTGGATCGGAGTATTTCAGCACCCCGGGCTCTATGGGAAATTGCGATGAATTGTAGAGAATCTGGTCGCTGCTATCGATGATCAGTATTGTTTCACGCTTGAAGCTGGTGAAATCCTGTTGCATGAAGCCGGTGTCGTCCATGAAAAGGACAATATTGGCGTAAAGGCCGCTGTGCATCTCCAGCATAATCGGCCTTATCAGCACTATCCGGTCCACCAAAGCGCCGTTTGATTCATATTGAAGGCGGTAATATTTGGGGAGGGCATGCTTTTGGCTGATAAGCTCCAGCCAGGTATCCTTTGGTATTCCACTGCTTTTAAGATAAACATCGTAATAATAGTCGGGGCTTTGGTAGGTCGACTGGTCCAAAACGAGGCTGGAACCGGCAAAGTAGATCAGAATATCGCCGGATTGCTCCTTTGTGGCGGCAAGACGGCGCAAGCTGAGGACGGTCTGATAAAGCTCATAGGGGCTGATGTCGCTCCGCGAACGCAGCCCCAGAAGCTTTCGAATGTTGGGATCAATGGAGATATCGGCGCAAAGGGTATTATACCGCTCCACAACGGAATCCATTTTCAGCTGGATTTGCTCCAGTATGATTGAGTTGGAGTAGTTTATTTCCCCGTCCAGCACGCTCACAAAGCGGAACATACTTCCAGCCAGAATGATTACCGGAAGCACGAGCACGAACACATATGATATAAGCCAGGTGCCAACAACGCTTTTTCCTTTTGTATGTGCGCGCATCAAAGTCCTCCCTGAGGTTTCGTTTCATGTAATTTGTGGAAACAGGCTTAGGGGCATTCAAAATGCATTGACTGTCTTAAGCCTGCATTCATCCGCGCCGAAATTTCTACTTCTTACATTAAGCCCTTAACAGGATTTCGTCAATACCCAAAGAGAGGGTTGCACTGTATCCTCCAGCGAGCGTAAGCTCTGCATTTTCAGGCGTCAATCTTCCCGAAAGCGAAACATCCGCCGGCGCGATCAGAGTCACGAAACGCAAAGGCGCCTTGCTATTTGTCCTAAGTGAAAGCTGGGGAGAAGGCTGGCGCACGGGATAACCGTATGACACCCAGCCGCCCTTGGGCTCCTCGCTTCCGTGGAGTATGACGCCCTCATATTCATCGGTGGAAAGGGACGACAGCAGATATTTTGCGCCCGTTTTTTCAGTCTCAAAGAGCCATGCAGACTTTTCAGCCGTCACTTTCCCGGGGGCGAAGTTGAAGTAAAGGCGAATATCATGCTCAGATTCGCCAAGGCCGCTGATCTGATCGTCGATTATATAGACATCATCCCTCAGGCGGATGACTCTGCGGCGGTGGAAAATGGGGTCTTCAAGATAGGCATAGCCATTGTGGGAAAGATCGATCACCGCATAGTCATCGTTTGCCTCAAAGCGATGGCAGTGGGCGCGAACGCCCCTTGTGCGGGCAAGCCCCGGCACAGTGCCCATGTCGTGGCCGTCCACATAGAGCGTGTTATGGGCCTGGGCGGACATGATGTAATGCCGCCAATCCTTCCAGATGGAGCTGTGGTATATATACCGGCCGGTGTCTAGCAGTATGTCTTCGCCCTTTATGTGAAGTTCCAGATGGCACTGGTCATAGTGGGAGTGGGTGCTGCGCTCGCCCAGCTCAAGCTGGGGGGCCTGCATGTGGAAGTAACTGTCATTTTCTTCCCAGCCGGTGCGCATGACGTAAAGACCGGCCTCCTTCATCATGTAATTGAGCTGATGAGGAGCCTTGCCTTGCTTGCGGCCGGTGGCGAAGTATAGGAACTCATCATTTCCCGTCTGCTCATGCATTATACGGAAGAAGGCGCGCATTTCGTTCAGGTCAAAGGGGTCGAAGGTGAGGTTCATGCCCTCATATATGGAGGTGTCGCTGCGGCGGTCAAGAAGATCATTGCGGTCGGCATCGCCTATCATCGGCGTGGAAAAGTCGGGTTTCACGATGCTCATCACAAACTGGGCCGCCTTTTCGAATATGGGCAGAGCATAGGGCGGCGTCGCAATGCCGTTTTTTTGGCAGAGCAGATAGCACTGCAGGTATGTCAGCGCAGCCACCATGTGGTAGATCGGGGTTCTTTCCATGTGAACACCGTCATTATCGAAGGAGTACTTGAGCTCGTGCATCACTCTTCTGTAGCCTGTGTGGAACCAATCATCAGCCCTTTTAAATTCAGGGAACATTATGCCGCACTGGAAAAGGCCGGAGGATTCCATTGTCAGCCAGTTGCTGGAGCGGCCATGGTTGCTGTAGTGGTCCATCAAAAACTCGCCGTGCTGCCATACCTGGTTGAGGAACAGAACCCAGCTATCTCTGCCCCATTCCTTTGACCCGCGGAAGGCATAGTAGCAGGGCAGCCAAACTGTGTAAATGCGTATCGCGCTTTCGATTGTGCGCCAGGAGTGGCCGGGGAAGCCGGATCTGATCTCCTCGGGGGAGGCCATGTATTCGTCCCAGGGCCAGGCGTTGGCCCAGCCTTCCAGCTGCGAAAGGAACTCCTTTGTGTAGCGCTCGTCGCCGTTCATCACATAGGCTCTGGCCAGAGGTTGCCAGTATATGTGGCGAAAGAGGGACCAGCTCCACTCGTTGTCCCGGGAGCTGTCGGCGGTGGGGTTGAAATGCCAATCGATTCCGCCCTCAAACTGGTGGCCGTATATATAATGGCGCATCGTTTCTTCCGCGTCGTTTATGATCTGGGGATCATCAAATCGCGCCATATCATCCCTGGTAAAGAGGTAGTTCGGCGAAGTTCGCGTGCGGAAATGTTCAATCAGCGCGTCAACGCAGCCCACCGGATCGCCAGCTTCCTTTCTTTCAAGGGCGGCGGCAAGGGCAGGATTGTTCAGATCAATCCGCTCAATCAGGGTTTGAATGCAGTTCATCTATAAAAAGTCCTTTCTTTGAAAATATCGATGCGGCCGCGGACCGCTGATTTTGGCCAGCAGTCCGCGGCGCTGTGAAGGAGGAGAACTCTAGATATTTTGATTCTAGTTGCTTCTTTTTGTTTAGCCTCGGCTGAGCATTAGCGGCTGATATAGCGGTCGTATGCGGCCTGATAAATATCAATGGCGCGCTCCAGCTTGAATGTCTTAAGCTGCTGAATGTAGGCGTCAAACTCGCTCAGGGGGGTGATGCCTGCAATGAACTTGGCCTCCATCTCCTCGGTATAGGTCTTGACATTGTTGATGATCTGGGCGATCTCTTCGCTTTCCTCGGTGACGGGGGTCACGGGGGGCATCTTGTAAAGGCCCATATCGGTCATGGTCCAATATGTCATGGCTTCGCGCTGCTCATCAAGCTGGTAATACTGCATAAGCTCTCGGGCATCCTGCACGAAGGGTCCGGAAAGGTGTGCGCGGATGTAGACGCTCATCATGGCGGTGATGGATTTGCCATCGGGGTTGTTCAGTATCAGATCGGTGAAAATCGGCTCGCCGTTCACCATGTCATAGCTCTCGCCCTCAAGGCCGAAGTTCGACAGCAGGTGGCCGTCTTCGCCATAGCTATAGTCCAAAAGGTGGGCTGCGGCTTCAACATTTTTGCAGGAGGTGGTTATCGCTGCGCCGCTGCCGTCCAAAAGGGCGTTCATCTGGGAGAACTTGGAGTTTCTGCTCTTGTCGGGAGTCATGGGAGGAGCGGAAGAGAAGCCGGCGTTGGCGTCTATTTCCTCAAAGGCGGGAATCCACTGGCCGATTCCGGAACCGCCGGGAGCCCAGGTCACCGCGGATTCGGAGTTCAATATTTTAGACGCCTGGGTGTTTCTGTCCACCACCAGGTAATCGCTGTCCAAAAGCTCCTCGGCGTACCACCTTGCGGCCTCCGTCAGGAAGGCCCTGCGGTTTTCAGCGTCCAGCAGGCCATGTTTTACAGTGCCGTCTTCGACGTAAAAATCGTGCCAGCAGTCAAAACCGGGCTGAAGAACGCGGCTTAAGTGGTCAAGACCGCGAACGGTGATGGGGATCGGCACGTTCAGCTCTGTCTTAAATGCGGTAAGGACATCGTACCACTCTTCGGGGGTCCGGGGGATCTCTTTGCCGACTGCTTCAAGGTAATCTGTGCGGATGACAAAGCCCTCTGAGAATAGCAGCGGGTTATCCTGCATGGATGTGCCGCGCAGGAAGGGGTAGACATAGTACTGGCCCTCGTCGGTGCGCAGCATCTTGTTGATGTCGGGGTTTTCACTGAGGAACTGCTTCATGTTGGGGCTGTTCTGCTCAAAGACATCGTTAAGAGCGAGTATGACATTGTTGTTTATGGCCGCTGCAGGGCCTCCGGGGTAGTTGGCTGCCCAGGTATACTCTATGATATCCGGGTAATCGCCCGAAGCGATCAATATATTGAAGGCTTCTTTTGCCTGCCCAGCGGCGGGATGCTGGTATTTAATGGTGATGCCGGTGCGCTCCTGAAGCTGCTTGGCATATTCGGTCTGGCCCATCTCCTGGACTACCTGGGCGGTGGTTGCGTTCAGCTCCATCCAATAGGTAAGCTCCACGCCCTCAAAGCTGGGGGTTTCGGGGGCTGCGGGCTCCTGGCTGGCGGCGGGGGTTGCTGCCGGGCTCGCTGCGTTGGTGGCAGCGCTAGTCGGTGCAGCGCTGGGGGACGAGGTGGGCGCGGCTGTCTGGCAGGCCGTGATGGCCAGCAAAAGCAGGCAGATGAGCGCCAGGGCCAGTATGCGTTGCATTTTCATTTTTAGACACTCCTTTTTATATGAGGCTTCTTCGAGCTAAAACTTCAGCAAATTCGGCTGCGCTTTTGCGCGAAGCTGCCACGTTTCTCATTTGCTTTTATATTCCACTTGTTCTTAAGGCCTTTGAAAGGATATCGTTTGACGGAACCTTGAGTGCGTCCGTGGGGCAAACGGCATAGCAATAGCCGCAGCCGATGCAGTTTTCAGTCTTTATCGCTTTCTTATCAACCATCTTTATTGCATCATGCCAGCAGACATCATAGCAGCGCTCACAGCCGATGCAGTGCTCGGCGACGACGGCGCTTTCGCGGTATGCGTCTCCAAGAGCCTGAGTGCGCTTTTTTGCCACGTCAGCGGGCATGTTAAAGAGCTTCAGGGCGTCGCCTACAAGGCTATCCATGTCGCTGTAGCCGTTTTGATCCATCCAGCGCTCCATGCCTGATATGAGCTTGGCGCAAGCAGAAACCCCGCCCGAGCAGGCCAGCGCCCCAAGCTGCAGCATTTCGCTGCCGGAAAGGAGGATCTTCAGCGCCTGCTCATAGGAGAAAACGCCTCCCCCTGCAAACATGGGTATGGTGATATCCTGGCTCCTGGCCTCGGCGATAGTGTGGCAGATGATGGGGTTTGCCTGGGTGCCGCCATAGCCGCCGCCTGGACGCGCCAGAGTTCCCCTCCAATCAAGGTCGAAGCAGAAAGCCTTCCAGCGGGCCGTGGGGCCGACGGCATCCGCCCCCGCTGCCTGGGCAAGGCGCATGGCCTTAAGGGTATCGCAGTTTTCCACTGCCAGCTTCACCATCACCGGAACTTCACCGGCGACCTTTTTAATCATGGAGGTGCAGTTTGAAACAAGCTGGTAATAATCGAAAATGCGGTTTTTTGCGGTGGCCACACCCGGCGTGTTAAAGTGCAGCTCTATGGCATCCGCTCCGGCGTTTATCAGCTCGCGGGCCTGTCGCAGCCAGTCCTTCTCCCAGTCGCCGCCACGGACGATGTCGCTGTAATGGCCCACGGAGACCCACAGCTTAATATCGCTGTCCATCTCCTTTTTAATTTTCAGCACTTCTTCGCAGTACTGCTCCAGTGTGGTGACAGGGTCCTTAATTTGGGTGCCTATGGCATGGCTGTGGACGGCGTGCTTGCCGGAGTAAAGTGCGCTTGAGTCCGGGCCAATGTAGCTGCCGCCGCCTGCACCGTGGCCGAAGTTTCTCAAAACGATGGCGCCTGGGCGGCTCTTGGCACTTTTGAGCACATTGCGCGCCCCTTGCGTCGCCGGGCTGGAGGCGATCACCACAGGGTTTATCATACCAAACTTCTTTACGGAAAGATCCGCCATAAAAATTCCTCCTTTTCTTTAATTCAGATCATTTATTTAACCCTTAACCGCGCCGATCATGACGCCTTTAACGAAATAGCGCTGGAGAAAGGGGTATACGCATAATATCGGAATGGTAACCACCACAATGGTGGCGTATTTTATGGTTTCGCCGATCATCGCCAGGTCCTCGCCGCTGCCGGCGGTCATCATGGATGTATCGTTTTGAACGAGTATCTCCTTTAAGATGAGCTGGAGGGGGAACTTTGTCTTGTCACGCAGGAATAGCATGGCGTTAAACCAGGCGTTCCAGTGGCTGACGGCGTAGTTCAGCGTGATGACTGCCAGTGTCGCTTTTGCCAGGGGCACCATTATCGAAAAGAGTATGCGGGTGTGGCTTGCACCGTCAATCTTGGCGGATTCCTCCATGCTGCTGGGAATGACGGCCATGGCGGTTCGCATTATTATAAGATTATAGGTGCTGACCGCCGAGGGAATTATCAGCGCCCAAAGGGAGCCGTCCAGGCCCACAGCGCGAACAGTCAGATAAAAGGGAATCATCCCGCCGGAAAAGTACATCGTAAACACTATAAAGAGAGTCATTGTGGTGTTCCACATCACATTCTTGCGGGAAAGGACATAGGCTGCCACCACTGTTAGCAAAAGGTTCAAAGCAGTCCCCACGATGACTATGAACAATGTGTTCATGTAGCCGGAAAGTATGTTGGGGTTTCGCGCCACGGCCTGATAGGAGCTTATATCAATTCCGCCCAGGGGGTAGAGCACCATGCCCTTGTGCTTCATCACCAGCATGGGATCGCTTAGGGAGGAAAATAATATGTTCAGCAGGGGAATCAAAATGATCATTATCATGGCGAGCATAAACAGTATGTTTAAAAAGTCAAATATACGCTCGCTGACGGAGCTTCTTATCTTCATCGTTTCACTTCCTTAATAGTTAAGCTGGTTCCCGGCAGTTGTCACGCATTGACGCAGAACCGGGGAAATTACCACAGGCTGGTTTCGTTTGTGTGGCGGCTTATCCAGTTGGTGGTGAACACCAGCACAAAGCTGACCACCGAGTTGAACAGCCCAACTGCTGAACTGAAGCTCCAGTTCATCTCCAAAAGTCCCTTGCGGTAGACATAGGTTGAAATAACGTCCGCGGTCTCATATGTCAGCGGATTATATAGCAGCATTATTTTCTCATGGCCGATATTGAACATTCTGCCGATTTGGAGAATCAGCATTATTACTATCGTGGGCATCAACCCCGGCAAAGTGATGTTCAAAAGCTGCCTAAATCTGCCTGCGCCGTCTATCCTGGCGGCTTCGTAAAGCTCCTGATCGATGGCGGTGAGGGCGGACAGGAAGATGATGGAGTTCCAGCCGATATTCTGCCACACGCCGGATATAACGAATATTGGCACGAAGAGCCTGGGATTGTTCAGCATGGCCGTGGAAGGCAGGCCAAACATATTGAAAAACTGCGTTATCACGCCATCCTTGCCGGTAAGCATTATTATCATGCCTGATATGATGACTGTTGATATGAAGTGAGGCATGTATGTGATGGTCTGTACTATCCGCGAAAAACGGCTGCTTTTAAGCTCGTTCAGCAAAAGCGCCAGAATTATGGGCATCGGAAATGCAAAAACTAGGTTGCTCCAGCTAATTATTATCGTGTTTTTCAAAACCCGCAAAAAATAATAGTCGCTGAAGAAGGCCCTGAAATGCCTCAGCCCCACCCAAGGGCTTTCAAAAAAGCCTTTCCCGGGCGTATAGTTCTTGAAGGCAATGGTCAAGCCAAACAATGGACCGTATTGAAAAATTATATAATATGCCAAAATGGGGAGCATGAGCAGGTAAAGCTCATGATTGCGCAGGAAATCCCGCTTGGCGCGCATGGCGAAGGATTCTTTAGCGGCTGGCTTGCCCCCGGGCAAGACAATGCCGCGCTCCGCTTGCCCCGGTGCGCCGAAGCTCTTTTCTGTCAGATGAAACACCTCTTTCTTTGCGTTCCTTGTACGTTTGTTTACGCACCGCGATCTGGAGAAGGCAAATCGCAGGCTATTCTTTTGTGCAAAACATAATTTAAAGATAGCACGCCGAAGGGCGGCTGTAAATTGACAGTTTTTTAGCGTGTGACAATTGTTAACTGAATGCGGCTTTTGCAATGGACATTTCTTTCAGGCGGTGTCACAAATTTACAAAAAAGAAAATGCCCTGCACAGAGGGCAAGATCGTCCGTTTTTATCGGTGGTTGCGGCGGCAAAAAGCTACGCCCCCATGTCCAGCGTCACATTGCGTATCCAGTTTTTTCCAGTGAAGCGCTTCATGCCAATCAGCATCTTCAGCAAATCCCCCAGCGATATCCAGATATAAACGAGGGTCATATCCGACTTGAACACCAGCGCGGCGATGTAGGCCGCAGGCAATGAAACAAGATATAGAGCAAGAACGTCGATCAGCATAACGGTTTTTACGTCACCGCCTCCCCTTAATATGCCCACAAGGTTCGTTGCGTTGAAGCATTTGAACAGATACACCACCGACATTGTGTACATCATGCTGACTGTGATTCTCTGAGCGTTGGGGGAAAGCTCAAATATTTTAAACAAAAAACTTTCAGCGCCGAAAAAGGCCAGGGACGCCAGCATGATCGACGCGAAGGCGCTGGTCGCGAAGGCCAGGGCATGAAGCCATTTGCCCGTTTCATAAAGCTCCTTCTTGCTTGCGCCCATTCCTGACTGGTTGCCGATGATTATCGCCGCAGCGTTGGCGATGGCGTATATCCCTACGGTGAGTATCTTGTCCAGGTTGCCGGTGACGGAATATGCGGCCACATTGTCCGAGGCGGTGATCATATGGCCGTAAATTATCGGGTAAAGGGACATGCCCAAGCCCCAAAGCGTCTCGTTCAATATGACGGGCGCGGCGTATTCAAGAAACTGCTTCGCAGCCTTTTTGCCCGGGATAAAGAATGCTCTAAGGTCAATTGGAATGCGCTTTTTTTCAAGGATAACATAAATGGCCGTCATGACCATCTCCAGGATTCGCGCCAGCAAAGTCGCCAGGGCCGACCCCTCCACACCCATGGCCGGAAGGCCCAGCTTTCCGTATATGAAAACCCAGTTCAAAAACACATTGACTCCCATTGATATGCTCAGCACAATCATGCCGAAACGGGGGTTTTCAGCGCTTCTTTGCGCACCCACCTGCACCATGGTCAGGCTGTTGAAGAAGTATGAGAAGGCAACGATTCTGCCATATCGGGCCGCCACATCCACCAAAGCCGGGTTGTCCGATGTGATTCCCATTATCTGGTGGGGAAAAAGCGTGACGGAAAGGGCGAACACGAATGTGATGGCGCCGGCAAAGAGGGAGCTTAGGCCCATTATTCGGTTTATCATTGCGGTGTCGCGCCTGCCCCAGTATTGGGCCATCAGCACAGAGCCCCCGGACTGGATGCCAAAGACAAAAAGGGTTGAGACAAAAAACAGTGAGTTGGCAAGGGTGAGGCCCGAAAGCTCTGTCTGGCCGAGGGAGCCGACCATAGCCGTGCCCACCATTGTCATTGAGGAGCTGATCAGGTTTTGAAGCAAAATCGGCAGGGCAAGGGAAAAAACTCGCTTATAAGAAGCGGAGTCCTTTTTATAGACTCCCAAAGCGCTAGCGATTAACTTTTGCATGTGCTTCCTCCGGGCGAGAATAGCGCCCATTCAATTAAAATAACTATATAAAGCTAGGCGGTGGAAAACTACAGGAGGCTTCGCGCGGGGGGATTGTCTCGCCTTTGAGCGCAAAGTTTTTTGAGGCCTTCTTGGGAGACGAATATTCCACGGCCGTGCAGGAGATGCCCTGGTTCCCGAAGTCGGATGAGCATGCCTCCCTGGGGAGCCAGCTTTGTGGCGTAGTCATCGCCCACCACAGCCATGGCGGATTGAAGGGAGGGCGCCAGCAGGCACACCCTGGAGGGTATCCTCTGGGAAAGCGCATCCAAAAGAGAAGCGGAGCAAGGCAGAGGAACGGTCATGACCACATGCACGCCAACCTTTGCCCCCCTTTCCAGCAGGCTGAAGAGCCTTTCCTGGGGCAGAGAATCGCCGGTATCGCGCAGCATTCCGTTTAAGTCGTCGGCAAAAACGACAATTCTCGGCATGGGGGAGGAGGACTTTTCCCTTGCTCTTTCGTTGAACTGATCTATATGCTGAAGCTCCATGGCCGCAAGCTTCTTGTAACGCTCGTTCATCTCGATTTCAGCCAGGCCCAGCGCACCCGAGGCCGTGCGCGCGTCGTTTATGACGGGCATAAGCAGAAGATCAAGGCCCTTGTAGGCTAAAAGCTCGGTGCCGTTTAAGTCTATCATTATAAGCCTCAGCTCTTCTTTGACCGCCCCTGCGATCATGGTTGAGACAATGCTGTGAAGCGCCATGGACTTGCCCGTGCCAAGGGCGCCTGCGATCATGATATGAGCGCATTTGCCTATGCTGGAGGATATTAGCTCTCCGCCGGCTCCGGTGGCAATGGCAAAACCGCCGGCAAGCTGGGCCTCGTCATCCTTTTCAAGCCGGGCAAGTGCACCGCCTAAGGACAAGGACGAAGGCTCTTTCAGCGGCGCGTCGATGCCCACAGTGCTTTTCCCGGGTAAGGGGAGCTGTATGAAAAGATTCTGAGCGCCAAGGGCCAGGGCGATATCGCTTTTAAAGTCAAGGACTTTGTCAGCGCGCTCGCCGATGTCAGGCAGCAGTTCGTACCTTGTGAAGGCGTTGCCTGCGCTGGCGGATTTCACGCTCATGTTAAGGCCCAACCCTCGAAGCCTTTCTTCCAGAGCTTCTACGGTACGAGGCGCTTCGGTGGGAAGCTGGAAGTCTTCGCCGGGGAAGACAGCGTCGGCTTCACATTGCTGGTCAAGGCCCGCGTCTTCCTCAAGGGAAAGCCTTCCTCGCTTTTTTGCAGCCACACAAAGCAAGAGTGCGATTGTCAAAATCAGCACTATGGCCGTTGCCGTAATAAATATAAGTAAGGTTATATTCATACAAAATGCACCCATTTCGGTTTTTCATCATATACCATTTGTCGGCGGCGTAAGATGCCGCGCCCTCAGGCTCGCAATTTGATTTGCAAATAGCTAAACTCATTATATCACAGGAAAGTTCATATTAAAACTTGATTTTGAACATAGGAATATGATATAATTTTCAAGGCTTTTCATGGCTTAACCATTTGGTTGATATTTTGCCCCGACACATTTTGTTTTTATGAGGTCTCATATGTGGTTTGTTTTTTCTGTGATAACTTTTCTGATGTGGGGCGCGGCCGATCTTTTCTACAAGCGCGCCAGCAAGCCGGGCGACAGGTATTCCCATCTTAAAATAGTGGTGATGGTGGGCCTGGTGATGGGCCTGCATGCGTTCTTTTATATGCTGGTGGAAGAGCTTAGTTTCTCGCCCATGTCCATCGTGCGGTATCTGCCGGTTTCATCCATGTATATACTTTCAATGGTCATAGGCTATTTTGGCCTCAGGTATATCCAGCTTTCAATATCGTCACCGGTGCAGAATTCTTCCGGGGCCATTGTGGCCATATTGCTGCTCATTTTCTTTCCCCGGCCGATAGGGGCGCTGGAAATTGCCGCGCTGGTGATGATCTGCGGCGGTGTTTTTGCCCTGTCGCTGTTAGAAAACCGCCAGGAGAACCCTGCAAGATATATCAAAGAGAACAAAATCGACAGCAAATACCGGACGGGAATGCTGGCCATTGCCTTCCCGATAATATACTGCCTTATCGACGGCCTGGGCTCCTTCGCGGACGCGCTTTACTTGGATGAGTTGGCGCTGATGTCCGAATCGGAAGCGCTTTTGGCGTATGAGTTCACATTCTTCATTTGCGCGGCGGCCTCGTTCGTTTTCCTTCGATTTGTTAAGAAAGAAAAATTCAATATATTCAAAGAAAGAGACGGGGGAATAGCTGCTGTTTTTGAAACGGCCGGTCAATTCTTCTATGTGTTTGCACTGGCGGGAAACGCCCTTTTTGCTGCGCCGATAGTGGCCTCATACAGCATCGTGGCGGTTATACTTTCGCGGATATTCCTAAAGGAGAAGCTTTCCAGGCAGCAATATGTTGTGATCAGCGTTGTAATGCTGGGAATAGCCTTGCTGGGCTTCGCCGAGGGCGGTTAAGTTTTAGCTCCATAACTTTTGCCAAATCAAGCGCCGGATATTAAACCCCGGCGCTTTTTTGTGCTATAATTTCTGAAAAGCACAGAGGTGGCTGATATGAACATTTTTGATTATAAACGCATAATGATTATCGGCAATAATGGCAGCGGAAAGAGTTTTTTCGCGAAAGAGCTGGCAAAAACAACGGGATTGCCTCTCACCCACCTTGACAATGAATATTGGCGGTCCGACTGGCAAACCCCAACCCGGGAAGAATGGGAGGAAAGGCAAAGGCAGCTTGTTTCAGGCGAACAGTGGATAATCGAAGGAAATTACACCAGCACAATGGAACTGCGCTTTGAAAGGACGGAGCTGGTAGTATTCTTGGACGTAAACCGGATCGCCTGCCTGCTAGGGGTGCTCAAAAGGCGCGGTGACAAGCGGACGGACTTCCCCAGCCACCTGGACGAGCGGCTTGACAAAGGCTTTGTTCGCATGTGCGGGGGCCTTTGGCGCTTTTCAAAAAAACGCAGGCCCATAATAATGAGCCTGAGTGAAAAACACTGCGACAAACCCTTTTGGATCATAAAGGGCAGAAGAAAAATGCGGACGCTTTTAAAAAAATGGGGAAATGCGGCGCTGGATGATATCAGGATATCTTAAGCAGCGCTCCGGGTGTTGACCTGGGCGCGACGCCAAGGGCCATGTCCTTGTCAGGATGAAGACCCATCTGTAAAAGGGCCTGCCTGCAGGTTCCAATGGCGATGTCCGGTGTGTTGTTGTTCTTGCTCAGATGCCCCAGCATCACCTTTCTGACGGAGCCGCCGGCGATGATCTCGCACAGGGTGGCAGCGCAGTCCTCGTTGGAAAGATGGCCGTTTCTGCCGGCTATCCTCGCCTTCAGATGGGACGGATATGAGCTGAGCCGCAGCATGTCCGGGTCGTAGTTGGACTCAAGTATCATAAAGTTCGCGTCCCTGGCCCGGGCGATGAAATCGTTTTTGATATAGCCCATGTCTGTGGCGATGATTATTTTCTTTCCCCTGTTCACCATGCAAAAGGCAACCGGATCTGCCGCATCATGGGGAATTGAAAAGGGCTGTATGTTAAAATCGTTGATGTAAAAATCTCCGCCGCTGTCAAAAGCGATGCGGTTTTTAAGGGCTGCTTTTTTTATCGGCCTTCCCTCCAGGGCGGCCCATGTGCCGTGGGAGGCGTATATGGGCACGTCATGGCGGGCGCTGATTGTGTCCGCGCCCCTTACATGGTCTGTGTGTTCATGGGTGATAAGTATGCCCGAGAGCTCCGCCGCGTTTATGTTTATCTGGCGTAGGGCTTCCTCCACTGCGCGCAAAGAAAGCCCCGCATCTATTAGCAAATGGGTAGATCCGTCGGAAACGAAGGTGCAGTTACCGTCTGAGCCGGAGCAAATCGTACGAAGGTAAAGAGACATGTTTCTTCCTTTATGAGCCTTTTATCATGCGGACTTTGTATATGCCGTCGATGGCCCGAAGGCTTTCGAGGACATTCTCGCCGCAGGGGGATCCCAAATCCAGCACCGAGTAGGCCACGTCCCCACGGGATTTGTTCATCATGTGTTCGATGTTCACGCCGCCGGAGCCAATGGCAGATGATATCTGGGTGATCATGTTGGGGATGTTCTTGTGCAAGAGGCAGAGCCTTTCGCCGCTCCAGTGGGCCAATTCGCATGCGGGATAGTTGACCGAGTTCATTATGGAGCCGTTTTCAAGGTAAGCGGCAATCTGGCTGGCGGCCATATCGGCGCAATTGTCTTCGCTTTCGGGGGTGGAAGCGCCCAGGTGGGGGAAGGTGATGACGCTGGGATTGTCCAAAAGATCGTCCTCGGCAAAATCGGTCACATATTTGCTTATCTTGCCGCTCTTAAGGGCCTCGCGAAGGGCAACGCCATCAACCAGCTCCCCGCGGGAGAAGTTCAGCAAAACGGCGCCGTCCTTGAGGGCGCTGATGGCTTTGGCGTCGATGTAGTTCTTCGTGGAGGGCATATATGGGACGTGTACGGAAACAAAATCCGCGCTTTCGATGGCCTCCTCAATGCTGGCGGACTTGCGAACGCCCCTTGAAAGCCGCCAGGCGGCGTCAACGGAAAGGTATGGGTCAAAGCCCACCACAGACATTTTTAAGTTATAGGCCATGTTGGCGAACCTGCCGCCCACCGCTCCAAGGCCAATGACCGCCAGCTTCTTGCCGCGGATCTCCCTGCCAACGAAAGCCCCCTTGCCCTTTTCAGCAAGAGCGCCCACTTTATCGCCATTGCCTTTGAGAGTCTTCACCCACTCGGCGCCGGCGAAGGCGTTTCGGGAGGCGGCGATCATTGTGCCGATGGCCATCTCCGCGACGGAGTTGGCATTGCCGCCGGGGGTGTTGAAAACGACTATGCCCTCGTTTGTGCAGCGCTCGACGGGAATATTGTTATAGCCCGCTCCTGCTCTGGCAATTGCGACCAGATCCTTGGGAAGCTGCATCTCGTGCATGTCTGCCGATCGGACTATGACGGCGTCATAGTTTTCTGCGCTGCCGCTGATGGTGTACTTGTCTTCGGGGAAGCTTTCATATATCACCTGTGAAATGGCGTTTAGCGTCCTGATTGTATACATGCCCTTATCCTCCTGTTTGAGTTCTCTTTTTGTTTGGCTCTATTAGTGCCGATAATTCACCGACTGTTCGCTGGTAATCTATTTCGGGTTGCGCAGGGCGAAATCCTTCATGAACGCCACCAATTTTTCCACGCCTTCTATTGGCATGGCATTATATATGCTGGCCCTCATGCCGCCGACAAGGCGGTGGCCCGCAATATTGAGGAGCCCTTCGTTTGCTGCCTGTGCAACAAAGAGCTTGTCCCGGTCCTTGTCGCCGGTGACGAAGATGACGTTCATAAGCGAACGGGAAGCCTTTTCCACGGGAGCGGTGTAATAGTCCTGGCTGTCCAGATAGTCATAGAGCACGGCCGCCTTTTTCTTGTTGTATTCCTCCATGGCTGAAACTCCGCCCAGAGATTTTATCCACTCAAATGTGAGCATGGCCATGTATATGCTATAGGTGGGAGGGGTGTTGTACATGCTGTCGGCCTTAACCATGGTTGAATATTTGAGCATGGTGGGGGTAAGCTCCATGGGCGTGCGCTCCAGCAGGTCGGGCCTTAAGATGACGATTGTCACCCCTGCAGGGCCGATGTTCTTTTGCGCGCCGGCGTATATCATGGCATATTTGGAAACGTCATAGGGGCGCGAGAGTATCGATGAGGACATGTCCGTAATCAAGGGCGCATTGGTCTGGGGCGGGGCGCCAAAATGGGTGCCGAATATTGTGTTGTTGGTGGTGAAATGCAGATAGTCGGCTTCGTTGTTGATTTTGGCCGGGTCAATATCGGGAATCTTTGTGTAGACGATGTCTGCGGTTGAAGCCACGACGCTGATATCGCCGTAGCGCTTTGCTTCCTTGATTGCGTTTGAGGCAAAGTTGCCCGAGTCTATATAGTCCGCCTTTCCGGTGACGGTAAGGAAATTCATGGGAATCTGGGCGAACTGCATGCTGGCGCCGCCCTGAAGGAAAAGGACTTTATAATCGGAGGGAATCCCCATCAGCTCGCGCAGCAGGGACTCCGCGCTGGCAATGATGCTTTCATACATCGGCGATCTGTGGCTCATTTCCATGACCGACATTCCGTCGCTGCCGTGGCAAAGCATCTCTTCGGCGGCTTTTTTCAGGACCGGCTCCGGCATAGCAGCCGGGCCCGCGGAAAAATTATACACTCTTTTCATGGGAAACCTCCTGCGCGTATGTAAAATTTGCGTACCGGGCGGCCGGAAGGGCAGCGCCAGTAAATATTGTTAATTATATAGCAATGTGTTTTTCTTTTCAACCATGGAAGACGAACTTCAGGGCGGAAATTCAAATGTTGTTCGGGTTTTTGCCCCTGCGAATCATTGACCCTTCCGCAGTTTCAATATATAATATACTCTAGAATAGTCTTGCGCAAGCCGTGCGCACTGCCCTGAGGGGGACGATTTGCGCCATGGCTATATCATGTATTTTTATTGCAGGAGTGTATGAATGGACCGCCTTTTCCCCGGCTTCACAAAGGAATCGTTTGAGTTTTTCATGCTTATAAGGCTTAACAATAACAAGCCCTTCTTTGATGAGCACAAGGCGCATTTTGAGCGAGTGCTGAAAGAGCCTTTATATGCCCTTGCAGAGGACATGCAGCCCTTTATGCAGCAGGTCGACAAGAACATCGACACAAGGCCTTCCCGGGCGGTTTCCCGTATACGCCGCTCCACTCGCTACCGTCGCGATCTTTCCCCCTACAGGGATCATCTCTGGGTGAGCTGGCGGGACAGGACCAGGGACGACGAGGACTCCGCAATATTCACATTCTATTTCAGCATCGAGTTTGACCAGATGTACTGCGGCAGCGGTTATTACAACGCCGGGCCCAGGCAGATGAAGGCGCTGAGGAAGAAGATACTGGAGCAGCCGGAGCGCTTTGAAATAATCGCAAAAAAGGCGGAGCAGGGCGGGTTTGCTC
>JBNRMR010000108.1:0-8785 GCA_050309705.1 Christensenellales bacterium
GGCACAGCATGTCCTGGATATACTGAAAGAAAGGGGCTTCATCGCCCAGATAACCTTTGAAGACGACCTGTATAAGCTCTTTGAAAAAGAGCAGGTCACATACTATGTCGGCTTTGATCCCACTGCCGACAGCCTGCATATCGGCCACTACATCCCGATAATGGCCATGGCTCATCTGCAAAGGGCAGGGCATAGGCCCATCGCACTGATGGGCGGCGGCACCGGCATGGTGGGCGACCCCTCCGGCAAGACGGACCTTCGCAGGGTTTTGACGGTGGATGATATCGATTATAACGTAAGCTGCATCAAAAAGCAGATGGGAAACTTCATCGACTTCTCCGATGATAAAGCCTTAATCGCCGACAATGCAGATTGGCTGAGAAACCTTAACTATGTGGAGTTTTTAAGAGAGGTAGGCGCGCACTTCTCTGTCAACAGAATGCTCACCGCCGAATGCTATAAGCAGCGCATGGAAAAGGGCCTCACATTCCTTGAGTTTAACTATATGATAATGCAGGCATATGACTTCTTGGAGCTTTTCAGAAAGTATGGTTGCCGGCTGCAGATGGGCGGCGATGACCAGTGGAGCAATATTCTTGCCGGCGCGGACCTTATACGCCGCAAGGAAAGAGAGGAGGCATACGCCCTTACATTCAAGCTGCTGATGACTCATGATGGCCGAAAAATGGGTAAGACCGAGGCAGGCGCTCTCTGGCTCAGCGCGGAAAAGACATCGCCTTTCGATTTTTACCAGTACTGGCGCAATGTGGATGACAAGGACGTGGAGAAATGTCTGGCTTTGCTGACATTCCTGCCCATGGACGAAGTTCGACGGCTTGGCGCGCTTGAGGACAGCCAGATTAATGATGCAAAAGTTGTTTTGGCATATGAAGTTACAAAGCTCATACACGGCCAGGAGGAGGCTGAGAAGGCGAAGAAGGCTTCCGAAGCGCTTTTCGGCAGCGGCGACAACATGGAAAACGTTCCCGGCAGCACCATCACACAGGCCGATATCGAAGCGAACCCGAGGGTGATTGATATTATGGCGTTGATAGGGCTGACCGCTTCAAAGGGTGAGGGCAGACGCCTGGTGCAGGGAGGCGGAGTTTATGTCAACGGGGTTCAGATAAAGAATCCTGACGAGCCGATTGTCGACTCCATGTTCGAAGATGGATCCATGATGCTGCGCAAAGGAAAGAAAGTTTACCACAAAGTTACTCTTAAATAGATTGCTATGAATCAGCGGCGGGCCCGCCCACCCACGAAAAGCGGAATATTCCCTGAATAATCCGCTTTTCTCCCCAAGTGGCGCGGGCGCATCAAAAAAGCTTTCCATTTTTTTGCGGAGGGAGGAAGCAATGGCAGCCAAAGGATACAAGACCGTGGGCGAGTTTGGAGAGAGCGAAATCATTATAAACAAAAGTCGCTTCATTGGCGCATGCAGTCGCTGCGAAACTGAGGCCGAAGCCCTGGACTTCATCAAAGAACGCAGGCTTTTGCATAAAGCGGCAAGCCATAACTGTTATGCCTATATTATCGGAAAAAACAGCGGCATAATGCGCTACAGCGACGACGGCGAGCCGGGCGGCACGGCGGGTCTGCCCATCATCGAAGTGTTGAAGTCAAAGGGTCTTGTGGACTGCGCGGTGGTGGTCACAAGATATTTTGGCGGCGTGTTGCTGGGCGCAGGGGGCCTTGTGCGGGCCTACACCCAAGGTTGCGTCATTGGCGTTGAGGCCGCGGGGGAGCTTGTAATGGAGCCATGCATCGATTACATGCTCAGCCTTCCCTACACCCTTTTAGGAAGGTTCGAGAATGCACTTAAGGAAACGCCGCTGAAGGTGCTGGACAAGGAATTCGGCGTTGACGTCACTCTTTCGCTGCGAATGCCCGAGGGATATGAGGAGGAGTTTATACTGATGATGTCGGAGATGACTTCCGGAAACGCAGATCTTTTGAAGACGGGCGAGGGCTTTTACCCCCTCTGAACTCTGCTGATATTTGTCCATATGGAGTTAATAGTGCAAATTATGGCTCCAATATGCTTGCATAAGGTGTTTGGCTATGATATAATTCTCAAGGCATATTGCTGTGCCAATATAGCTCAGATGGTAGAGCAATGGTTTCGTAAACCATAGGTCAAGGGTTCGAGTCCCTTTATTGGCTCCACAAAGCTCCCGCCTTTTAGCGCTGGGGGCGAGTGTCGAGGTGTAGCGCAGTTTGGTAGCGTGTTTGGTTCGGGACCAAAAGGTCGCAGGTTCAAATCCTGTCACCTCGACCAAAAAGAGAGGACAAGCTTAATGCTTTTCCTCAGAACTCTGAAAACCCGTTGCATAGCGGGTTTTCGCTTTACTTAGAAAAAAGCAGACAAAGTATAGGTTGGGGATATGAAGAATGGATGAATTGCAAAAAATAAAATATCTTGAACTATATTTCCCGAAGATTTTTTCGGATATGGAAGAGCGAAATTTCGGTGTAATGTTTTATAACACAGGCAATTTCGATTCCAACGATTCGAACCATGCAATAATTTGGGGCGATTGCGATTATGAAAAAGCATTGCACGAGATTAAAGAATTTTATTTATCAAAAAGATTAGAACCCCGCATTTATTCATCTCTGGAAGAAGGACAACTCAAAAGCATCCGCCCATTCTTTGAAAAAGCCGGTTTCAAAATTAAAGATTACGGATATACTGAATATTTAGTCTATAACGGAAAATCCAAAATCACAGAACCGCATACACTTGATTTTCGCAGATTTAACGCCGGAGATGACTTGTCTGTATTTTAAAAGCTTGTTGAAAAAGAAGCGGTTGTCCGCACACAGGAAGTCATACGGCGCAGAGTAGCCAATTCGGATTATCACTTATATATCGGCTATTCGGATAATGTCCCTGCTGTAATGGCTTCTTTACAATTCGATGAATATATGAGCGCACGATTGGATGAAGTGGAAACAGCGGAAGCGTTTAGGGGAAAAGGATACGCTCGCCAGATTACACGCCATGTAACGGATGTTTTTGACAAGCATAACGGCAAACTTTTCTTTACATGGGCGGCGAATAACACTGCGCAGAGAATTTATTTTCAAGGCGGGTTTGAAGTCAAATACAAACTACCCGCATGGAGTGCGTATATAGAAGGACTGTAGCGGATTGACATAGTATTTTCATGCGGATGGTGCGTTTTGTTTGCGGATTGATAAGCATGAAACAGCAAGGTAATATAATAATTGTAAATTGGACAAACCGTTTGCATTAGCGGTTGCATAAAAAGCACGGACTACCCTTGATTTGAAACGGAAAAATGATGAGGGCTGGTCTGTGGTTTAGTATTGCAACCAACGTCTATTGCCAAAGAACCCACCATCAATTGATACAAATCGTTTGATGGTGGGTTTGTTTTAAAGCAGAGCATCGCCTTTGTGTTTTTCGTCGGTCAACAGTATATTGACCAACGATCAGGATGCTGATGACATCGGGCGAAAGATTGATTGCGTCGATCCTCCAGCTCGCGTAGAGATCCAACACGCGGCTGCTACCCGCGTCGGTGATGGAGTCGCCCTGAAAGAGCACCCGAAATTTGCCTGATATATGCCTCCTTATATCCGGTCGCGCGCGTCAACCGGCCATCGGTCGATAATATCGCCGTTTTCGGCCACATAGGCAAAGGGATAGAGGGCGGTGGTAGGGCAGATATGCGTGGGAATCACATAGAGCACGGCGCCAACCTCTGGCGCGTCTTTGCCCCCGGGCATCTCAAACACCCAGTGCTCCTCGCTGTGCATGACAGGCACCGCGCCCTCAAGGCCCACAATCACGCCGCGCACGCCCGCGCAGTCCGAGCAGATGGCCTTGTACCCCACATCAATGGTGAAAAGACCCGCCCTCGGGTGGCTCACCACGCGCGCCAGCACCGCCGCGCCCGGCAAAACGCCCAGGTCGGGGAAGCTTTGGCAGTACCCCTGGTCAGACACGAAGATCGTGCCGGGGGAGAGGAACACGCCCTCGAGGGGCGCGTGCACCGGGAAGGTGGGCGTGCCGCCAAGGATCATGACAGAGCAATCAAGGCCGCTTTGCACCAGCTTTTCGCGGATGGCGAGCGCCCTTTGCGCCGCCGGGCGCGCCTGCTCGTTGCGCGCGTTTACATCTTGGGCGCGGATATGCCCGTCGTAGGCGTGCAGCCCGCAAAGCCGCAACCCGGGCAGGCCCGCGCAGTGCCGGTAGAAGGCAAACAGCGCATCGAGCGCAACGCCAGTGCGGTTCATGCCCATGTTCACATCCACAAAAACATTGACGGCCATCTTGCGCGCCAAAGCCGCGCGAGAGAGCAGGGCAAGCTGCCCCTCGTCGTCGCCCGTGGCGTAAAAGACCGTCTGTGGGAAGCGCGCCGCCGCATCCAAAAAGCGCTCGATGTTCGGCCCCACCAGGGGATAGGCCAAAAGCGCATGCCCAGCGCCGCGTTCCGCAGCCAGAATCAGCTCAGCGATGGTGGCGCACTTAAAGCGCGTGATGCCAAGGTCGAGCTGCATATCCAGCATCGCGCCCATCTTATGGGTTTTGATATGGGGCCAGAGCCGTTCCGCGCTGCCCGCAATTTCGATTGTGCGCAGCGTGTTCGCGCGGATGATATCGCGGTAGTAGATCAGCGCGGGCGAGGGGATGGCCTGTGCGCCCCGGATGTCATACGCGCTCATGGCTTAAGCTTGAACAGGAACTCCACCTCGCAGGTGATGCCCCCGGGCAGTTCGTTCACGCCAATGGCCGAGCGCACGCCAATGCCCCTGTCCTGGCCAAAGACATCCGCCAGCAGCGCCGAAGCGCCATTTAACACCTTGGGTTGCTGGTTAAAGCCCGCACTGCTGGAGATAAAGCCCAGCATCTTGACCACGCGGTCAATGCGGTTAAGGTCCTTAAGGTAATGCTCCAGATTGCTCAGGGCGTTGAGCGCGCACATGCGTGCAGCCTCCTGCCCCTCCTCAATGCTGCGCTCGGCACCCACATGCCCGACCATCTTGGGCACGCCGTTTTCGGTCGACCCCTGGCCGGAGACATATAAAAGGCCATCCAGCTCCAAAACAGGCTTGTAAATGCCCATGGCGGGCGGCAGGGTGGGCAGCGTAATGCCCAATTCGTCAAGGCGCTTGTAAATATCCATAATTTTCTCCTTATCTAGTGGCGCAGAACTTTTCCGGTCCGTGCGCCGGTATAGCAGTCGTGCCGAACGGCCAGCGTGCCGCCGGTTAGCACATAGTCAAACCCGGTTGCCAGGCTGACAGGGCTTTTATAGGTGGCCGTGTCGGTCACGGTTTGCGGGTTGAACACAGCGATGTCCGCATGGAAGCCGGGCTTTAGGTAGCCGCGCTTTTGGATGCCGTAGCGGTCGGCCACTGCGCCGCTCATGCGGCGAACCGCGCTTTGAAGCGGCATCAGACCTTCCTCCCGCGTCATGCGCAAAAACCGCGCGAATGTGCCGTGATAGCGCGGGTGGGGGAGACCGTCGGGCAGAACTGAGTCGGAAATAAGGGTCGTCTTGTCCCAGCGAAGCACGGTTTTGAGGTTTTCCGCGGATATAATGTGGTTGATGATGCCCACGTTCCCACGCTCCCCGGCGATTAGATCGCAGATCAGCTCGATCTCGTCCCCGCCGCTCTCCCTCGCGGCCAGCGCTATGCTTTTGCCCAGCAACCAGCGGTTTTCAGCGCTTAAAACAGAGGAGATCACAAACGAGTCCCAGCCGTTACCCGCCACGATATTGTCAAAGTCGTCCTGCTCTCGGGCGAGGATTTCGCGCAGCTCAGCGCGCGCCGCTTGGCTTTTCACGCGCTCGGCCAGCGCATCCACTCCGCCATGGAGCCACTTGGGCGGCAGGAGCGTGAGCAACGAGGTGGAGCCCGCCGAGTAAGGGTACGCGTCGCAGGCCACGTCTACCCCCTGGCAGGCGGCCTGATCAACCAGTGCCATGGCCCTTTGAAACGGCTCGCCCCAAACGGGCCTGCCCGCTGCCTTAAAATGGCTGATTTGCAGGCGCGCCCCGCTTTGACGAGCCACATCGATGACCTCGGCCGCTGACTTTACCAGGCTTTTGCCCTCGCCGCGGATATGCGCGACCAAAAGCCCCCCGTCCATTGCCTTGGCCAGCTCGATTAATTCGTCTTTTTGGTAGGCGTTCTCCGGCGCGTACATCAGCCCCAGCGATAGACCGAACGCGCCGTCCCTTTGCGCCTGGCGGATGCGCGCGGCGGCTTGCGCCAGCATTGGCGGCGGCATGGGCGCGGATGAATAGCCGTTTAGCCCGATGCGCACAGTGCCGTTGCCAAGGAGCGCGCCCACATGAATGGCCGGGAGGCTGTTTTCGACGGTCTCAAGGTATTGCGGCAGGCTTTCATATGTTGAAAGCCCCGCAAGACTCCCTACGATCGGCGCAAGGAATGAAAAAAGCTCTTTTTGGTGCTCCAAGCCGCAGGGATGGAGCGAAAAACCGCAGTTACCGCACAGCGCCGTGGTGATGCCCTGGCGCAGTTCCACCTCGCCGTACCCGGGCGTGCGCAGGAGCGCCGCGTCCATATGGCGGTGCGCGTCGATGAACCCAGGCGCGACCGCACGGCCCGCCGCTTCAAGCACGGGCACGTCCGCCCGGATGGTTGGCGCGATTTTTTTGATCATACCGCCTGTGACCAGCACGTCCGCGCGAAACGGCGCGCCGCCCGCACCGTCATAAACCGATCCGCCGCGGATGAGCCAATTGTTCATATAAAAATCGTCCTCCAGTCATGTTTCGACAAGGCTTCGTCCTGAGGCGTCCACGGCGGGATTATCTCATGCACCATATCGTCCGCACCGCAGAAAATCCACATCATCAGCTCGTCATAGCCGCCCGCCTGTTTGTGCGTGTCGCTGCCCATCTAGCGGCCATCCATGCTGTCGCATTCGATGGAGATAATGTTCGGCTTTTGGCCCATGGACATACAGTTCCTTACAAAAATCTGTTTCAATAATTATAAACCATGGCGCCGGGACTTGCAAGACGGGGCGCTCACCGCAGAATTATTGATTAAGAGCCCGCCTTCTGCTCCACGGTCATATTCGAGAAATTGTGCGTATGGAACACTGTACTTGCCATCAGGAAATTTTTTACGGTGCCCCCATGCCACATTTTCTGATATAGAACGCGATTCCTCCTGGGCCATGCTTTAAAGCAGCGTAATCATGAATTCGCCCTTAGAACCAAAGGTCCCTGCTTTCGCATCGCTCATCATTTTTTGAAATTCTACTCTCGTTTTTATCCATATTCATGACCTCCTTCGCAAGACCATTCGTATGAATTGCTCAAAAACGCTGAAAAGTCAAGGACTTAGTCGATAATTTCGATTTTATACCCTAGCAAGCGATTGATAGATGGGTGTGCAAAATCCCTGTCCGCCCCATAGGGGGAGTGCATCTTTGCAAATTGCTGCTCACATGCCTTCACGCTCCAGCCCCCTTGATTTTCTAATGCAAGTTTTGGAGAAAAAAACCCTCTGCGGCTTAAAACCATCAGAGGGTAAATGTTTTTATTATATTTGATTCGATATTTATGATGTACCTGCAACCCTGTGAATACACTGCCTTGACGAAACAGTGTCAACCGATTCCTGCTCAAAAGGTTCTGCAAAAGCAAGGGTCATTCAAATTCAGGAGAAGCGCCAAATTTCGCATTTCATCCGTTAAGCGTTCACCCTAACCGTCGCAACTCCATTAGGACGGAGATTTACTCTTACTGTTTTGCCTGAAACAGCGACGCTTTCGCCTATAATCGGCTCCTCGTGAGCATCTGCGACGAATGCGCTCTTTACCAATTCCGGCAGCGTAATAATTGCCTCGGATTCTTTGCCGTCAAGCTCGAACAGCCGTATAATCAAGCTTCCGCTCCCGTCCTCGGCAGACTTAACCGCCGAAACTGTGATGGAATCCCCCTCAACGGACAATAGCTGTCCTGTCAAAGGCAGTGTTCCGCTGTGGGACGAAGCCGCTAGCGGAATCGGAATATTGCAGAAACGTACCGACTCGCGGCGAAGCTCTGCGGCATCGCTTATATCCATTGCACCCACGCCAATCTCGAATTCGTGGTCATATATTTCAGGCAGGTTGTCAGGATCATATGAGCTGCGGATTAGAGTGACAGCCATTTTTTCTCCCGTACCCCGGAATCCGTATTTGCTGTCAGTCATAAGCATTAACCCGC
This sequence comes from Christensenellales bacterium, assembly GCA_050309705.1. Classification (GTDB taxonomy): domain Bacteria; phylum Bacillota; class Clostridia; order Christensenellales; family UBA1750; genus JBNRMR01. Next base: position 8,226 of record JBNRMR010000108.1, read on the forward strand.
CATTATCAGTGGGGGCGAATGCGTAGCTCTGGGCAGGGACGTCATGTTCCAGGGCCGGACGAGCGATTTCATCAAAGGGAGTGTCGTAACGGTAATTCTCGCAGGAGGCGCTGTGGAGCAGGCCAAAGTTGAGCTGGGGTATGCCTCTTTCGCGCGAGCCGATTTCACGCCATTGGCAGTTCACGGAATACCGCAATACGCGGGCGCCGGCATCCAACGATACAGTTACTGCCAAACGGGAGCCTTCAACGTCGCATTCATATGAAATGGATTGACGGAGCTCACCGTCCACGTGGCCCTTTAGACGAAGATTTCTGCCGACAGGTACCGTGTCGGTGTGCCGACCCACACGCCAGGATGTCATGCCGGCAAAGTTGTCCTCAACTGTGAAGAAAAACCCGCTTTTGCCGCTTATAAGCTCATCGCCGCTGGCCTTGTCCACAAGCGACTCCAGCATCATGTCCTCTGACGAGAAAACAGCGCGGATATTATCATTTTCCAATACAAAACTGAGCGGACGGTAAACTCGCGGATGAGATCCGTGCAGCAAGCCAATATCC
>JBNRMR010000109.1:0-7673 GCA_050309705.1 Christensenellales bacterium
GCAAGCCTTTGAAAAGGCTTGACCTAAACTTTATTCTCTTGCTTTTGCGGCGGTCGGGCTCTGCTTCTTGTAAAAGGGCAGGGGGATGACCTGCACCTCCACGCGCCTGCCGCGAACATCTGCGTGAAGCACCTTGCCAATTTCTGCGCAAGCATTTTCAGCTATTGCCATGGCGATGGGGTAGCCCAGCAGCGGGCTGTGGGTTCCCGAGGTGGTCTTTCCCACAAGTCTCTCACCGTCGTAAAGGCTGCAATCCTCGCGGACAATGCCCCTTCCCGTGACCTTAAGGCCGATTCTCGTGCGGTCATTTTCGGCGCTTTCAAGGACTTTCTTGCCAATGAAGTCCTCTTTTTCAAACTTCACTGCAAAGCCAAGCCCTGTGTGAATGGGCATTATATCGTCGGCCATTTCGTGGCCATAAAGGGGCATTCCCGCTTCAAGGCGAAGGGTGTCCCTGGCTCCAAGACCGCAGGGGATAAGGCCGTGCTCTTCCCCGGCCCGGGTGATTTCCTCCCAAAGATATTGCACATCTTCCGGGGAGCAGTATATCTCAAAGCCGGTTTCGCCGGTGTAGCCGGTGCGGGCCACCATAAGGCATCTCTTGCCGGCAACGGCCGCGCCAGATGTGAAGTGGTAGTATTTTCTCGGAATTTCACCCGGCTCCATCAGCTTTCTAATTATAGCGGGCGAACTGGGGCCTTGCAGAGCAATCTGTGCCACCGAATCGGAGATATCCTGGAAGGAAACATCGCCCTTTATCAGGTTATCGCGCATCCAGGCCACATCTTTGTCCTTGTTGGCAGCGTTGACTACGATGACAAAATAATCGTCGGCAAATTTATGGACGATAAGATCATCCACCACACCGCCATTTTCATTGCACATGGGGCTATAGCGGGCCTGACCGATCTTCATGCCGCGGATATCGTTTGTCACGAGAAAGTTAATGGCATTTTCGGCGTCCGGGCCCCGGAATGCGACCTCCCCCATGTGGGAAACGTCGAACAGCCCTGCTTTTGTGCGAACAGCCATGTGTTCGGCAATAACGCCTTCATATTGAACGGGCAGGAGATAGCCGGCAAACGGCACAATTTTTCCCTTCAGCGATAGGTGCTTTTCGTAAAGGGGCGTTTTTTTGTCCATGATTCACCTCGCAAGATATCCTATGATGTGGCAAACGCTTATTTAAACTGCCTGCCGGTAAATTCGCTGTAGTCGCTCATGTCCAGAGCCTGGGGCTTTTGCGCCCAGGACGCGCCTGTCTCGCTGGGGAGGAGCCCCTTTTCAAAGCAATCAAGCAGCGTTTCCTTTATGCCGGGCACATAAGTGGCTTCCTTTTCATTGTCAACCACAACGGCTTCGGCGGGGAAGTTCCAAATGGGCACATAATCCGCCAGGAAGTTGATGGTTTTCAGGTGGGGGGTGGCGGAGTAAAGGTCGCAGGTCGCCTCCTGGCCGTGAGCAATGTAATTTATGGCGTCGTGCATCTTGTCGATTGAAGCGTGCTCCAAATTGCCGTATTCCTTGACTTTGCCGTCATTGAAGATGGCATAAAGTGTATTGGGTTTTTCAACGCCGCCATAATTGTAAACCAGCTTTGCCTTTTCATATTCATATGAGAAGGTGGGGCTGGTGACGTCGCTAACGGCATGAGTGGTATAGTAAAGGGTCTCGCAGCCGTTTTGCGTGATGGCGCGAAGGAGACAGGTGTCAAAGTTTTCGATGTCATTCGCCCTGTAAAGCTCGGCTTGAATCTTCACCGGCATGGCGCTGTCATTGATGGAATCGCCCTGCATGAAGAACTCATTGTGCAGATAATGGGCAGTGGCATTGTGCGCAACTGAGTCTAAAACCCAATTGCCGCGGCCGTCCTTGAGTTTCCCGGCCCAATTATTGCGGGAAAAATATTTCCACCCCCTGTGCCAGAGGACATGCATCCTGAACCTAACGGGCTTGCCAAACTTGCCCTCCAGAAAATCCCTCTTGGCGGCCAGCATCGCCGGTGCAAATGACCACTGGAAGCCAATCATCACCTTTTTGCCGGTGCGCTTTTCCGCCTCCTTCATGAGGTCTGCATCCTGCAATGTGGCGGAGATGGGCTTTTCACAGAGCACATTGCTGCCATGCTCCAGAGCGTAGACAGTGTAAGGGGCATGGTATGCGATGGGCGCTGCCACCACCACCAGGTCGGCGGTGTTTTCGCGGTAGAAATCCTCGATGTTTGAGTATACAGGGATTTTCCTTTCCTTTATCTGATCGTATGCCACGGAGCTTTCGATCATCGGGTCCACAATGCCGACAAATTCGTAGCTGTCATTGGGCGTCTCAGCCAAAATGGACTTTACATAGCCAGCGCCATAACCGCCGCCGCCAACCTGCATAACCTTAATCTTAGACATTTTAGTTTTCCTCCCGCCAAAGTATCTCTCTGGCTTCCTCGGCCGACTTTTCCGCATAGAGCGCGGCCCTTGTGATGTCAAAGCAATCCTGAGCATCGAAGCGAATTTTTTCGCCATCCAGATAGCGCAAATATTGCATAAACATGTTCTCGTCACTTTCGTCGAACTCGACTTCGCCTGCGTGTTCGTCATTGTAGAGCAGCACCTTGTTTTTAAATACGTCCAGTGCGCCGTTTGTGCCGACGACCCGCAGCCTGTCGTCGCCGTGGACGCCAAAGCTGGCATGGTTCAGATAGTCCACAGTTGTTGTGGCCAAAACGCCATTTTCCATGCGGAAGTTCATCACGTTGGTCATGTCCATCTGACCAAAGCCACGGTTTGCCTCGGTGGAGCCATAGGCGTAGGTGGCCTTAAACTTAAGGCCGGTGAACCAGTGGATCCAGTTGATGGCGTGGATACCCACCCAGAGCATTGTGCCGCCGTATTTCTCCTTGTCGCGGTAGAAGTCCGGACGGGAATTGCCGAACCTGTAGGACTTCTGGGAATTGATGAGCCTGACTTCGCCAATTGCTCCGCTGCTGACGATATCATGGGCCTTCTTAAAGCGTGGTGCATAATAGTTTGTGAACATGGCAAGATATTTTGCTTTGCTTTTTTTCTCGGCTTCCATCAGCTTTTCCAGCCACTCCACGGTGGTGGCGCAGGGCTTTTCGGAATAAACGTGAATATCCCTTTCAAGCATGTGGCAGGCAAGGGGGGCCAAGGTATAGTACTGCGAGCTTAGCACAGCAATATCAGGTTTTTCCACGTCTATAAGCTCCTGCCAATTGGAATACGCGGGCGGCTCGAAGCCCGCAGAGCTTACCTTTAAAGCCAGTTTCTCAACGCTTTCGCCTTCGCCGGGGGCAATGCCGCACAGCTTCAGTGAAGGGTCTTTTCTGGCGGCATCAAGAACATGGCCGGTGTGGCCGCCTTCGTTGCCAATTATCACAAACTTCATTTCGCTAAATACCTCTTTTCCTATACATGCTCGGCAATTCTGCTGCCGTCAAAGGAGGGTTTGCCCTCAAGTGATTTCCTATAGATGGGCGCATAGAGCTTGGCGTCCTTGATCACGCAGCCGGCTGTGGAGCCATTGCGCATTATCTCGGAACATTTTCCACAGGCGATGCAGCACTTGCGCCTTTCCATGGCGCCATGCTCTTTAAGATCCCTGGCGAATTCCGGATAGGCAAAGGACTGCCTGCCAAAGCCCGCCATCTCAAACCAGCCGTCTTCGATGCAGGCCGCAGCAACGTTGGCACCGTATTCTCTCAGCCATGAATAGCCGGTGGAGATTATGACCATGTCCTCAGGCAGCTCTGCGCGCACTTCCTTTGCGGCGCTCAAAAGCTTGTTTAAGGCGTATAGCTGATGCATGGGCGGGGTGTAATAGCCCATGTCATAGGGGCGGTTCACATGTGGATTATAATAGGGGTTACCGCCGGTTAGGTTCATCAGGCGAACGCCCTTGCTATAGAGAATGTTAGCCAGCCGCTTCATCTCCGTCAGATCATATTTATGGAAATCTTCTTTGTCGGCGCACCAGCCGTAGGGCAGGGGCATCTCGTCATAGGCGTTTATGCGGGTGGTGATGTCTATGTCCACATTCGCCTTGATCTTGTCGATTGTGCTCAGCATGAAGCGGGTTCTGCCGTCAAAGTCGCCGCCGTATTTGCCGTCCCTCGTCCTTGCGGAGAGCAGCTCATTGTTCAAATAGCGATGGCAGGCCTTCACGTCCACTGCGTCAAACCCGGCCTCCTTGGCAAGCCTTGCCACCTGAACGTATCTGTCCTCCAGGGCTTCAAGCTCCTCGTCGGTGATCTTGTGGGGCTCGCCATCCTTGTGAAGGAAAGGGTCGAGGTAGGGGTTTTCAGCGGCGTATATGGCAGGACTGCCTCCGGGCTTTGAATATCTGCCGGAATGGGTGAGCTGAAGAGCCAGGAAGGGACGGAAGTTTTCGCCATTTGCATCTCTTGCATCTGCGTGTATTTTATCCACCAGAGCCTTGAAGGCTTCAACATTGCCTTCGTGCAGCCAAAGCTGGCGGGGGTTGGCCCTTGATTCGCGGGTGACGGCGCAAGCCTCCACCCAGATCAGCCCACAGCCGCCCCGGGCAAAGCGCTCATAGCGGCGCAAAACCAAGTCCGAGGGGGAGCCATCCGCCTCGCCGTCGCAGCCTTCCATGGGGTGGACCACCAGCCTGTTTTGCACCTTCTTGCCATAAATGGAAATGGGCTTTAAGAGCGCGGAAATGTCGTCAATTGCCGGCAAATTAAGGCCCATTAATGAGATGTCTTTTCTAAGCTCGTCAAGAGCGGAATAGGAAAACTTACTAAACTCAACCATCTTTATCACCTCATAATTTTGACCATACCATGATCATATGTAGATATTTTAACTTATCCCACAGGATAATTCAAGAGAAGCGCAGTTTTTAATGCCAGTATATGCAAATTAAACTGTCATTAATAATTTTACCATAATTCACAAAGGTTCATAAAGACGTCATAATTTTTCCTTAAAATAAAGGTATAATATAGATGCGATAGAAAATATCGCTCACGCATCAGAGCGTGATGAGAAAAGATGAAAAAGGAGGTATTTATATGAGTTTTAATTCAGGCAGCGGATTTTACTACGAAGCCGAACCCAGGAAGCGCTCCGGCCTGAAATACATCGCTTTGGCGCTGGTGTTTTTCCTGCTTGGCTCCATCATCGCGGGGGGGATACTTACATATAAGAACAACCAGGAGGTGGCGAGGATTCAGGCGCAAGCCCAGCAGGTCATTGACGACGCCGAGGCGAAAATCAGCGAGATGAGCGAGATGATTGAGAGCATCACTGCTTCTGCCGAGGCGGACGGCGGGTTGAGCCTTGTGGGCGCAGCGGCGCAGATCACAGCGAATAACGAGCCCGTGGTGGCCATCGCCGATGCAGCCTCGCCCAGCGTGGTTGGCGTCACCGTATATCAGCGACAGTCCAGCAGCAGCGATGGAGGGTATTTCGGCTTTCCCTTTGGGGGCTTCAACATCCCCGGATATTCAGCCCCTGACAGCAACGATGACAGCGAGCCCGTTTATCAGATAAGCGGCTATGGCTCCGGTGTCATAATAAGCGAGGATGGCTATGTGCTGACGAACCATCATGTGATCGAGGGCGCAGCAATGGTTCAGGTGACTCTGAGCGACGGCCAGGATCTGGACGCCACAGTAATCGGCTCCGACGAGTATACGGACGTGGCCCTTTTAAAGATCGACGGCGAAGTGTCCGGCCTGCATCCGGCGGTCATAGGTAATTCTGATGATATAAAGGTCGGAGAGATGAGCGTCGCCATAGGCAACCCTCTTGGCACGGAGCTTTTCGGCACCGTCACAATGGGCGTGATCAGCGCCAATAACAGAGAGGTTTCTTTGAGCGACGGGCGAAAGATCAAGTTCATACAGACCGACGCGGCCATCAACTCCGGAAACTCCGGCGGCGGCCTGTTCAACTCCCGGGGCGAACTGATCGGCATCACGTCGATGAAGATTTCCTCCAGCTATTACGGCTCAGCCAATATCGAGGGTCTGTCCTTCGCGATCCCGATAAACACCGTCATGTCCATCTCAGGTGAGCTGATGGAATCCGGTTCGGTTTCCTACCCGACCTTGGGCATAAGCGCATCTAATTTCACTGCTACAGACAGCCAGGAGTACGGCACTGACGCGGGCGTGCTAATCGCCCAGGTGTCCGACGGCTCTCCGGCGAAAAAGGCAGGGATACAGCCTGGCGACATAATCACCCACTACAACGGCACAAGGATTGAAACCTTTGCGGATCTTAGAAACGCGCTGTATCAGTCCCGGGTGGGGGACACCATAATCCTTACCGTCATGCGCGATAAACAGCCCGTAGAGCTGGAGGTTACATTTAACTACGATCCCGAGCTTTAAACTTTCGGTCATTCAGGTGTTTGACTTCTCATTTTCAGTAACTTTCCTTCTTTGAAAACACTGACCGCCGCGGACGAATCGCGGCGGCCTTTTTTATTTAATCAATCATTATGCCAAGCCCGTTCAGCAGATTAAGAGCCTCCGGGAAAGAGAACCTGGCATCCTTCATTTTGCTTGACATTATGTCCATCCGGTATCCCGTTGCTTCACGAAAATCGGCCTTGCGGAGATCGCACTCCAAGAACTCCGTTTTTTCAAGGCGGCATTTTGTGAAATTGCTTTCCGCTAAATCGCATTCCGCAAAAATGGAGTCCAATATCTCACAGCCGGAGAAATCAAATTTTGAAAAGCCCATATGAGTAAAAGCGTTATACTTAAGATGACAATCCCGCAATTCGCTAACCGGTTTGCCGATAGCGCTGGCCGGCAATAATTCACCCCAGTCGATTCCTACGAGATTGCAATCGTCAAAAGTGCAGTTTATGAACTCGCAATCGGCAAACCTGCAACTTTCGAAAATCTCCCCCGTCAGTTTCAGGTTTTCAAACTTCTGGTTTTCATAATGCCTTTCACTCATATTCAATCCTCCGATGGCGCAAGAGATAAAGAGGGTTTATTCCCGCAGATAGATGCAGTAATCCAATATCACCAGTCCGTTTTCATCCGGCTGGGTGAAGCGTGGGCAGTTGTATCTTTCGAAGAAGCAGGCCCATTCGCCGTGGCTGTTCAGACCGCAAAACCCCATCGCTTTTAAGCTGTTCACGCATTTTTCATGCATCCGGTAGATGTCGCCGCTCTCGTCGCTGCCCCTGATCCAGCAAACGCCCAGCTTGCCAGAGTCAAGGTCGATATAATCAAAGCCCTCGGGGGCGGTGGTGCCAGGAGCAGTGAAAAGGCCGATCCAGTATTCAAAGCTGTTTTGCGGGTCGTCTTCATTCACCCTCATAAATCCCAAATAACCGTTTTCAATGCCCTCGGCTTCGCCAAGCTTTTCCAACTGCTCAAACCAGCCGCTTTGAAACCACTGCCCCCATTTGTGGCCAAAGCTGCCGTTTTGCCTGTCGGCGTTTGTATAGCGCTTGCCGATAAGGCGCAGCGAAGAAATGCTTTCACAGTATGTTTTGATAATCTCAGCCATAATTATACTCCTTCATGCTGCGTGAAAGGGACCTAAAAAACATTATTATAACGAAGTATGAAAAAGCCAAAGGCCAGCAAATGGCACAGAAGGGCTGAAAGCACGCTAATGATGAAGGCTTTGTGCTTGGTCTTATGCCTAAAGAGTGACATGGCAAAAAGC
>JBNRMR010000110.1:0-8995 GCA_050309705.1 Christensenellales bacterium
TGGACAGCCTTTCCTCCGGGCCCAAGAGCCCGCTATTTTCTTCATAAATAGCTAAACTTATTATATCATGTTTGTGGACAGCCTTTCCTCCGGGCCCAAGAGCCCGCTATTTCCTTCGTAAATTGCTAAACTCATTACATCATGTTTGTGGACGGCCTTTCCCCCGGGCCCAAGAGCCCGCTATTTCCTTCGTAAATTGCTAAACTTATTATATCACAGGTAACATGTTCGTTGAAAGCGCCCACCTTCCCCTTTTCCACCAATTATGTGCGGCTAGCGCATGACTGCACTCAGTTTCCGTGTCCAGCAGTCTGTCTGCGGATATTCCCCACCGTTCATGCCCTTCAGTGAAAACTGCTGTTTGAAAAGCCTTCCTAAAAACTTCTACTCAACACGGATGCCCTTCTTCGCAGGGTTGTGGATAAGATTGCCTTTCCTGTCAAAGCGCGAGCCGTGACATGGGCAGTCCCATGTGCGCTCCTGTTTGTTCCACTTAAGAGCGCAGCCCATATGGGGGCATCTTTTGCCAAAGGAGACAAGGCCCGCCACAGCATTGCCCATGTTAACGAAAAGCTGCGGGTGCAGCATCGAGCGGGAAGGAGAAAACAGCGCCTCGTGCCTGCCCTTGCCTTCATCGATCATCTGGCTGATCAGAATTCCTGCGACCATGCAGCCCGTTATACCCCATTTGTTAAAGCCGGTGACAGTAAACATATCCCTGTTTTTTTGGCTGTGTCTGCCGATATATGGCATGGAGTCCAGTGTCATGCAATCCTGGGTGGCCCAGGCATGGCTTTCCTGCGCGCCTGGGTATGCCGCCTTTGCCACACGGCGAAGTTCCTCCCAACCGCCGCCCTTCTTCCCCGTGTGATGGCTGCCCCCGCCAAGGAGCAGATATTCCCCCTGGCTGCGAAACGAAAGCCCGCTTTCCTGTTCGTCGATGTACATGCCGTCCGGGTCCTGCGCGCCTTTAAGCGCCAGCACATAAGACCGGTGCTGATATAGCTTTAGGAAAAATAGCCCTTGCAAATTCACCATGGGAAAATGGGTGGTCAGTATTATTCTTCTGGCGTTTATAGTGCCCTCCTGCGTAAATATTCTCCCCGGCTGAATCTCATTTACGAATGTGTTTTCATATATGCGAAGCCCGCCCACAATTGCGTTTAGGAATTTAATGGGGTGAAACTGCGCTTGGCTCTCCATTCCAAGGGCGCAAACAGCGCTTACCGGTATGGATGGCCTGCTCTGAATGACAGGCTCGATGCCCATGCGCCGGTAGACTTTTGCCTCCTCGTCAATCTTTTCCCGGCTGGTCAAGCTATAGACATAGGCTGTCTTTTCCTGGAAGTCGCATGGGATATCCCGGGCCAGTCGGCGGTATTCCTCCACCGCTTCCTGGTTGGCGCTCAAATATTCACTGGCTGCATCCAACCCATATTGCTTCTCCAGCTTTGAATATACAAGGCCGTGCTGCGCGGTGATCTTGGCGGTGGTGTTACAAGTGACGCCCAACCCCGCCCTCCTGGCTTCCACCACAACGCTGTCGATTCCGCGCTCCTTTAGCATATGGGCGCAAAGAAGGCCTGCCAATCCGCCGCCCACGATGGCGGTGTCCGTGTCGATGTTTCCGCTCAGCTTAACACTTGCGCGGCTTAAGTCATAATCATCCATCCATAGCGATTTCATGTTTTTCTCTCCAGACTGCTTTCTTACACGATAGTATGTCCTTATGGCCTTTAACTATTGGCAAAAATGTTTATTTTCAGAATGGTTTTTCTAAAAAATGAAGAAAACCCGCTCATAGCCGTTTACGAGCGGTTTTTCTTCAGCAGTCATAAGTTTTGCCGCTTATTTCGTTCCAAATACAACTGTTTCGAAAAGCGTTCTCGCCTTGCTCTCCCCCAGCGCTTTTTTAAACGCATCGGTGGATGGGCCGCCATGGAGGAACAGGCCGTCCACATACTCGGCAACCTTCGGGTTATCCCCGCTTGCCATTTCCGCGCCGCCCGCCAGTGCAATGTATGCCTTCAGGAAATCAGCCGCGGCAAGGCAGAGCCGTGATGCGTCTTTTCTGCCAGTGCGCTTGGCAAGACTTGGCGCAAGCTTCATGCCGTCATACCAGTGAACTCCCAAATCGTGGTCGGGAAGCTCGGCAATTCCCGCCTTAACAGCGAAAAGCGGTGAGAGCGCATCTAAGATCGTGCCGGGGCTTTCCATCGTGTCGTATAGCTCCAAAAGCAAAGTCTGTCTGCCCATGGCTGCAATATAGTCAAATGAAAACAGCGGCATATCCCTTTCGCGGGGGTTTATGACTATTGTATGCATCTTCATAAGGCCCAGCATGGCGCTGGCTCTCAGTGCGCACACATGTCCCAGCCCCTGCGCATGGAAGCACTCCATCCAGACCTTCATCGCGCCGCTGGAAAAGCTGCGAAACTCTCCTGGGTCCTTCTCCACGAGGCGGTATTTGTCGGCAATAATCGCCAGGGCCTGTTTGGGAAAATCAGCTTTCATCTTTTCAAAGCATCCTTTCGGTGCAGCCCTGCCCGGTGCAAAATCAACACGCCTGCCAGCAGCGCTCCCTGCGAGACGATGTTAACGCATTGCGCCACCCAGTGCATTGAGGATGTGTCATCAAACTGGCTGGACAGATAGCCCATGCCCAGCATGAACACGAATGACACAACAAACAGTAAAGCTGCTGCCTTTTTTTTCATCCGCAGAGCCATGGCAAACAAGCACCATTTTGTGCCCGCACAGCCGACCACCTGCACCATTACAAAGGGGATGTTACCGGTGTAAACCGGAACCGCTGCCGCCGCGCCCATGATTTCCGTGTTCTTTTTGCCCGCCACCTTGTTGTATCGGGTGAACATGCCCAGTAGCGACAGGAACACCAACAGAAAACCCGGCGCCTGCATTGGGAAAAACGAGATGTCCAGCGCCTGAAAATCACTTAAGCCAATTGCATACAATATCTTCCAGCCGGCCTTATAGATGCCGCTGATCAGCACAAGTATTGACCCCGACGCCAGCAGCGCATATGCGCCCTTTACCATCTTGTTATACAGATCCCGCTGCAGTATTACCGCTGCCGCAAAGAACAGTCCCACGGGAATGAAGTCCACTATCGCCATCGGAATTGTGATGCCGTTCATGCCTTTTCCTCCTCCCCAAAATGCGGCCAGTTATTTGATGAACTTCGCTTTCTGCAGCGAGTACAAAGGCAACAGAGGCAGCAATATGGGCGTTTTCTTAACATACGCCTGGTATTCGGGATCGCCACCGTAGTTTTTGTTCTGCCGTCCCTCCAGCCGCTTTGCGCCGCTGAACATCACATACACCAGCAACAGGTAGCCGATTATGGCCACCGCCCACTGCACCGGGCCACGCAGAGCGCCTGCACCGGATAGAAGAACTCCCGTCCAGAACAGCACTTCGCCCATATAGTTGGGGCAGCGCACAATTTTGTAAAGGCCGCTGTCGCAGAAGCGGTTTGGATTGGCCTTCTTTGCATCGGACTTTTGCTTGTCCGCCACCGTTTCGATTATCAGCGCCAGCGCCATTATTACCACCGCAACCACAGGCATGGCACCGCCAAAAGCGCCCGCCTCCAGCCGGTACAGCACCGGGGATACCTGCGTGGTATACATCAAGGCACAGGCCGCCCAGATTGCCGCCTTCACGAATATGGGCATGGGCTTGTCGCCCCCGGCGGCCTCCTTCAGCGTTTTGCGGTAAGCAGCGTTTTTTATCTCCCGGACCAGAAGAAAGCCGCTGAGCCGCACGCCGTAGACCACAAAAAGCGCGCACAGCAGCAAGCAGGCTGTGCCGATTCCAAAGCCATACATGGCCACCATGGCAATGCCGCACCCGGCGATGGCAAAGCCATATCCCACCGAAAGAAAGTAGACGAACTTATAAAAACCCACGGCGTCCAGCACTGCGCATACAATTAATATGACCAGCATGGATGAAGGGAACGCCAGGGACCAGGCCTCAGCAAAACTCATGACTTTCCACCTCCGCTATAGCAACTTTTAACATACTCCTTAAAGCTCAGCTTCCCAAACTTATTTTCGCCCACCAGATCGTTGGTCAGAGTCCATCTGGAAAAGCGGATTATAGGCTCCTTGCCATTCTTTTTCAACTTATTGATGAAGGCCAGGACCGAAAAAAGCCATTCGGGCGCACGCTTGATAACGGGCGTTTTGCCCGCGGCTTCAAAGAACATGTTGGCCATCTCCTCGTAGCTGTAGACCTCGGTGCCGCCAATATCATAGGTTTGGCCATCGTCGCCCATGTGCATAACGATGAAATCCGCCAGATCAGTGGTGTCAATAACATTTGCATGCACCGGCTTTTTGCCCAGCAAAGTCACCTGGCCCTTTTCTATCATCGGCATGAACACCTTTGCGATGTCATAGAAGTAGCCGGTCGGCCGGAATATGACCCAGGGCATGCCGCTGCTTTTCAGCTGCTGCTCAAACAGATATTTGGCGTGCAGCATCGGTACTTTTTCGTCCGTTTCCGCTTTTATGACAGACACATAGACAAACTTCTTCACCCCGGCGCGCTTGGCCTCCTCCAGTAGGTTCAGGTTGCCCTGGTAGTCCACCTGGTAGTTGGTGATTGTGGCCGATGTGGATGTGAGGCCCACCGTGGTGATGACAAGGTCAGCGCCTTCGCACAGGCCAAAAAGAGTGGCGGGGTTTGTCACATCCACCTTTCGAGCGGTGCATTTTCCCTCCATCCCAGGGATGTCCCGCACAGCCATGTCTGCTGCGGTCACTGTGTGGCCATCACGCACCAGCGCCTTTAGGATCTCGCTACCCAGTTTCCCGAACGCTCCCGCGAGAACGATGTTCATAACTGCTCCTCCTTATATACATCAGGGTCAGGCCCTCAGGCTTTGCCCTGCTTTTCCTTGGCCCGTTTATCGTTGATGATATCCATGTGCTTCGCGTCAATTATCTCCACGCCATTCTCTTTAGCCCAGTTAACGCAGCCCTTGAGAGCGGTGTTTAAGAATATTCGCGGAACCTTCACCAGCTTGGCACATGCATCGTCAGTAAACTTAATTTTATCGTCGACGCGGTCAGCCGCATAGCGAACCGACGCTATGCTGCCCTCTCTCACCGGCAACAGCTCGGCGCGCGGCCGGCGAAAGCGGGTGTACCAGAAGTTTTTGGAGTCCCTGTAGCCGTAATCCACAGGCACCCGGGGGAATCCTCCCGCCGTCACGCCGCCGACTATGGTGTTCCGGTACTGCGCTTTCATCAGTATCTTATCGATGCGCAAAATGAAGTGAGCGCCAAACTCGCTGGTTATGCCGTTAAAATCATGGTATGGCGGCGGATAGCCGTCAAGCAGACCCGGGGCATCGTTCTGGGCGCCATCCAAATGGCGCATCCATGTGCATTCCATCACCTGGAATGATTCCGCCACCACCTTGGGATATTGACCGCCAGGGTCGGCAGCGGCCATCAGCCCCTCCTCCAGCGTGAAAAGACAGTCCTTCATCTTTTCCTCTGTTGTGTCCCCGGGAAAGCCCATTCGAACGGCCTCCTTGAAATACTTTTTATCATCAGGGATGAAGCTCAGACTGCATTTACCGTCTCTTAAAATGTTCTGGGCGGTGTTGGAGGAGTTGCGGCAGCAAAGCAGCATGGCGTAATAGTCCTTGCCGGCCACATAGTAGGGCTGCACCAATGAATAGGGGCCCAAATTGGTCATTCCGCCTTCGGCCAGAGTGCCGACCATGACTGTGGGCATCGGAAAAAAGGCCGAAGTCTGGTAGAAGTTGTCAACGATTCGCAGGTCCTCAAAGCTGCTCATAAATGTCTCCTTTTGTGGTTTTATCAATTGTAAAAGCGGAAAGGGGGCCGGCCCATGCCGAGATGCCCTGCTTCACGCCTTTGTTTCTTTATGCATGTGGGGAAACATGCGGTTCACCGTTTCCCGCAGCGCCGAGTAATCAATATCCTTCTGCATGGCGCATGCAAGAACGGTCTCGGCCAGCAATGGGGAAAGGCCGGCTTCTTCGTGTCCCAGACGCCCAAGCAAAGCCCTCAAAAGGTCAGCCAATTGACATCGCAGCATCGCATGGCGCTGCCCAAAGCCGCTGGGCATTCGGTTGTAGCTGCTCCAGATGGGCTCATATTTTTGCACAAATGCGCAAAGGCCGTCATGGATGGCGCGGACGCCCCCCTCAACGGTTGCAGCACTTTCGCAGCGCTTTTGCATGCCCTCCAGGACATCAAGCCAATCTTCAGCCATTATGGTGGCAACCAACATTTCTTTATTGGGGAAATAGTTATATATGGTACCCACAGCCACCTTGCACTGGGAAGCAAGTTCCCGCAGGGCCAGACCGGTATAGCCCTTTTGAAGCAAAAGCTTCTTCGCGGCGGTCAATATATGCTCTCTGGCTTTTGGAATCAGTTTTGGCATACGGCTACCTCATCTTTATGAACGTGTTCATAAAGAGTATAAAACATCGTTAAGTATTTGTCAATCGGTGGCTCGCCTAAAATCCTCTTTGTTAAAGGGCTGCTTTTTCCCTTTACATTGCTGCTGGAAAAAGAGGGCAGCGCGCGCTTTTTTTACTCTTTAAAGCAAAAAGAAGGCCGGAAGGCCTTCCTTAAGATTCAGATTGCTCTAATCCTTATGCAAATCATCTGAATTGTTCTTATTATATTGCGCCTTGAAAGTGTGCAGCCATGCCAAAAAGCTTGAGGCATGTTGGCTGTTCTTGGGAAAAACAAAATTGAACTCATGGCAGGCGTCCAATTCCTTGATATTGAGCTGCTTCATATCACCTTGCGCCAATTCCTTCTCTGCAGCGGCCCGATATAAAAACGTGACCCCCAAGTTGCGCTTGACCAGTTGTTTTATGACCTCCATATTGCCTATTTCTGCAACTTTTTCGAAGCTCCCTATAGAAATATTATGTTTTTTCAATAGATGCTCAAATATTTCGCGCGTCCCCGAACCCTTTTCCCGCACAATCAGATTGCTCCTGGTGATTTCCTGAAATGATAGCATTTCGCTCGCAAGGAGCGAATCCTTTGAGCACACCCCAATAAACGGCTCCATGGCAAACAGCTCACAATGATACTCAGCTTTATTAAAAAGCCCCTCAATCAGGGCAAACTGAATCTCTCCCCTGTCCAATTCTTGCAGCAGGTGCTGGGTGTTTTCCACCAGCATTGAAACGTGGATGTTAGGTCTGTCGGTTAGAACTTGCTCCAAAATATCCGGCATTATGTATTGACCTATGCTTAGAGTTGCGCCAAATCGCAAGGGTGGGTCTGACAGAATCCTTTTTTGCAGCATCTCCGTCAGCATGCCGCTATCAGAAGCAATTGTAGATGCAAAGCGGTACAAAAGCTCCCCGTGTTCTGTAAGCTTAAGCGTCTTGTCCGCATATATAAACAGGCGGTTGCCATAATGCGCTTCAAGTGCCTTGATGTGCTGAGTCACCGCAGGCTGTGTCAAATGCAGCTCTTCGGCAGTTTTGGTGTAGCTCTTTATCCTGCAAAGAGCCAGAAATGTCTTATGTCTAAAATCCAGCATAGCGCCCCTCTTATAACTTTAAATAATTTATCAATAAGAAACTATAATTTGATTTTATGCCAATTTCCAATTATAATCAAGTAAGATTTATTAATTTCTTGAAGGGGCTTTCTTTATGATAACAAAATGCAAACAAAATGGCGCCGGCTTTCTTCTAGCACTGTTAATTGGCGCATTTTCCATGTGGCTTAGCAACCTGATTCCGGGGGATATCATCGGCTCCAGCGTTCTGGCCCTACTCTTGGGCATGCTGGCAAATCCGGTTTTAAAGAAAGTTCCTCAGGCCTCGCCTGGCGTCCAATTTGTATCGACGAAAGTTTTAAGGCTGGGAATAATCCTGATGGGCATTACGCTTAGTTTCTCGCAAGTGCTGATGGTGGGTAAGTACGCCCTGCTGCTAATGGTATTCACCCTTTCAACGGCCTTTGGCGGCGGCTATCTGTTAGGCCGGCTTTTTAAGGTAAACTGGAAGCTTTCAAGCCTCCTTTCAACAAGCACAGCCATTTGCGGCGGCACGGCAGTTGCCACCCTTGGCCCCGCAATAGATGCGGACGACCGGGATATTGCCTATGTCATCTCCGCCACTTTCCTATTCGATCTGTTAACGGTGATTTTGTTTCCATGGGTTGGGCGTTTGCTTGGCTTAAGTGACACAAGCTACGGGCTTTGGGTGGGAACCGCCGTAAATGACACCTCATCCGTCGTCGCCGCCGGCTATGGGTTTTCGGAAATGGCAGGCAGCTTTGCGGTAATCGTTAAATTGACGCGAACGCTTTTCATCGTTCCCATCGTGCTGATATTCTCCTATATTCACGCCAGGAAAAAGATTCAGTCAGCAAAAGTGCGCGGGCCTGAAAGTAAAGTCAAAATATCATCCATCTTCCCGTGGTTCATTCTTTTGTTTTTGATTGTGGTGGCCGTCAAAAGCACGGGGCTTGTTCCTGAAAATGCGGTAACAGGCCTTTCCTTCCTATCGAAGCTGTTTATGGTTATGGCTCTTGCCGCAATCGGTCTTAAAACAAGCGTTCAAGATGTGAAAGGCATCGGCCTTAAGCCCATGGTACTAGGTGTATGCATCGATACCTCCGTGGTGTTTGTCTCCTTGGGCGCCCAGGCGCTTTTGCAAAAGCTGTTCTGAGAATTGCAAAACGATAGGCAAACAATCGCTTTGACAATATGGCTTTAATTCATCTTCCAAATATGTCACAAAAGTTTTATCCGTACTTGCCAGAAGAATTCCTCTTTTGTGTTTATAGTATAGCTTCATCTTAATGTGGGGCTTTTTTGACGAAAAATGCAACCATGCCAGCGAACAAATGATGATTTGTTCTCTGGTTTTTATATATAAACGGTCTTCGTTCTCCAAATTGACAAAAATATTGGCGAAAATATTGACAATTCATATAAATCATAATAG
>JBNRMR010000111.1:0-4145 GCA_050309705.1 Christensenellales bacterium
GAAAGGCCCTGGCCGCCATGGCGGGATTGATGAAGTTCTGCCCGAGACCGCCGAAAAACTGCTTCACCACGATTATCGCAAATGCGCTGCCCAAAACCGCCAGCCACCAGGGCGCCGTTGACGGCAGGTTCATGCCCACCAAAAGGCCCGTCACCGCCGCGGAAAGATCTCTCACCGGCGAAGGCCGCTTTGTGGCCCTGCACCAAAGATCCTCCGCCAGCACCGCCGACAGAGTGGAAACCACCAGCAAAGCCGCCGCGTTCATCCCCATAAACCATATGCCCACCGCGCAGGAGGGCACAAGGGCGATCAGCACATCCAACATTATTCTTGACGTGGAATCATGGCTGCGCACATGAGGCGAAAGCGACACTCTCACCTGATTCATTTCAGAGTTCCTCCTAACTGCGTTTGCGGGCCGACATCACAGCGCGCTTCGCTCTTCTGATATTTGATGTAATATTCAGCTTCGCCGGGCAAATATATGTGCATGAGCCACACTCCACGCAGTCCAAGGCGTTATATCTGTCGGCCTCCTCCCAGTTTTGCATGACTGAAAGCCGGTTTAAAACCGCCGGCATCAGGAACATCGGGCAGGCCTTTACGCAGCGTCCACAGCGCAGGCAGCTAGTCTTCGGAGCGCTCCCCGCGTGTTTTTCCGTCATGGCGAGCAAGGCGGATGTGCTCTTTGTCACCGGAACGCTGTAGTCATAGACAGCAACGCCCATCATGGGCCCGCCGCTTATGACCTTCGTCACATTCGGCTTAAAGCCCCCGCAATGGTCGATTATTTGCTGCAGGGGCGTCCCCGTTCGCACAAGAAAAACGCCCGGCCGGTTCAGATCACCGGTGGCGCTTATCACCGTGTCCACGATGGGCCGATCATGGTAAACAGCATCATATATGGCTATGGCTGTGCCCACATTCACCACCAGACATCCCGCCGCCGCCGGCAGCTTTCCCGACGGCACCTGCCGCTTTGTGACGGATGTAATCAGATGTTTTTCCGAACCCTGGGGATATTTGACCTCCAGCGCTTTAACTGAAATGTCATTCTCGGCCATGACCAGGCCGCCAAGCAGGCTTATGGCGTCTTTTTTATTGTTCTCAACGGCGATCACTGCTTTAGGCTCCCCGCCGATTGCCTTCATTATCAGCTTAACGCCGCCAATAAGCTTTTCTGGCTGCTCCAGCATGAGCCGGTGGTCACTGGTGATGTAGGGCTCGCACTCTGCGCCGTTTATTATGATGGTGTCGATAACGCTGTCCGGCGGCGGGGTGATTTTTATATGCGTCGGAAATGAGGCTCCCCCAAGGCCCACTATACCGCACTTTTTTACAATTTCTTTTATCTCCTGGGCGCTAAGGGCCGCCACTTCCTCCGGCGTTCTTTCCTGCTTCCCCGAAATCCATTCGTCCTGTCCGTCGTTTTTGACCATCACGGACAAAACAGGGGAACCGGATATGGTTAGCCTTTGCTCCAGCGCCGTCACTACCCCGGAAACGGAGGCATGTATGGGCGCAGAGACAAAGCCCTTCATGGAGCCAATCTCCTGGCCGATCAAAACCCTATCGCCCTTTTTCACGCTGGGCACACAGGGTGCGCCTATGTGCTGGGCCATCGGGTAAACGGCGATCTCAGGCGCCGGCATCTTCGTAATGGGGAAGTCCTCAGTCAGGCTCTTTCCGCCATGTATCTCATGAAGGGGAAAAACCCCGCCTTTAAAAGACCCTAGTTTTATTTCGCTCACTCCTTGCAGCTTCCTCTTGGCCTATTCTACAATAATTGCAGGATAAATGCAAATCCGGCTACAAAATTGGCAAAAAAATTATGTAAGTGAAATTACTAAGCGATATTTCAAGTTATATTATTCTATGAGCATAAACCACGCGATATGAGATGAATTTAAAAACAAATTCGTTCGTTTCTGCTAATTTCACTCAAAATTCGGCTCATTTCGCCAGATATCACCGCCAACATTTGAGCTTAAAAACTTTTATCGCTCTCCATTTACAAGTTTGACAATTAAATAACAAAGATTGTTTACACCACTCCTTCATACTTATGCAGCAATGAAGCCCGCCTTGCAAAAAACTTATTTCACAAAGCGGGCTTTGTATCCCAAACTATTTATCCAAATAATTTAACCAATAACGCCAAAAGCCGGCGCTCCTATGTGGTCGGATTATATGGACAGTATGGTCTATCGGCATAAATGCAGCCCGCGCACAAGCTTGAGCAGCGATATATCCCGCCGACCAGCTTCAGGCATCCGCCCGGGCAGATGGAGCGATAGCGCCCCACTCCCCATCTGGAGACTATGCCTGCAGCTGAGGTGCCGGAGCTGGCGGCTATTGAGGCCGAGCATCTGCCAGCAAGGTTATTATTATTGCAGCCGGAGCTGGCGGCCATTGAAGCCGAGCATCTGCCAGCACGGTTATTATTGCAGCCGGAGCAAGCCATGAGAATCCCCCTCGATATACAGACTGATATATCATAAGATATACCGCTCTATATATTATGCAAAAGGCCGCCCGGTTGTTAAGAATCCTTATGAGCAATCACTTTTCTCATCTTCTACTTAAGCAAAAGGGACACGGGGCAATGGTCGCTGCCAAAAACTTCAGGGTGGATCAAACTGTTCTCAACCCTTTCCTCCAGCACTTTTGATATAACAAAATAGTCTATGCGCCAGCCCGAATTGTTGGCACGGGCGTTGGACATGTATGACCACCAGCTATACGCCCCGGTGACATCCGGGTAGAGCATCCGAAAGCTGTCGGTGAAGCCCTCCGCCAGAAGGTTTGTGAACTCCCTGCGCTCCTCCGGCGTGAAGCCGGCGTTTTTCTCGTTGGCCTTAGGATGCTTAAGATCGATCTCCTTGTGGGCCACATTCAGGTCCCCACAGAGTATAACAGGCTTTTTTTCCTCCAGCTTTTTAAGATGCGCCCTGAAGTCCGACTCCCAGCGCACCCGGTATTCAAGCCGCTCCAGGCCGCGCTGTGAGTTTGGCGTGTAGCAGTTTACCAGGAAAAAATCCTCGAACTCAAGATTTATGACCCTTCCTTCATTGTCATGCTCGTCTATGCCCAGGCCATAGCTTTCGCTGATGGGTTCAATCTTGGTGAAAACCGCAGTGCCGGAATAGCCCTTTTTCACGGCGCTGTTCCAATATTGGTGGTAGCCCTCCGGCTCAAATTCCGCCTGGCCCCTTTGCATCTTTGTCTCTTGAAGGCAAAATATATCGGCGTCAATTTCATTGAAAAAGTCCATAAAGCCCTTGTTTAAGCAGGCGCGAAATCCGTTTACATTCCATGAAACAAGCTTCATTAAAAATCTCCTTTTTCTTATAAACATATCTTACAAAACACACCGTGTTTGTAGGCGGCCTTTCCTTCGGGCCCAAAAGCCCGCTATTTCCTTCTTAAATAGCTAAACTTATCATATCGTGTTTGTAGGCGGCCTTTCCTTCGGGCCCGCCTACCCGCTA
The DNA here is from genome assembly GCA_050309705.1 of Christensenellales bacterium. Classification (GTDB taxonomy): domain Bacteria; phylum Bacillota; class Clostridia; order Christensenellales; family UBA1750; genus JBNRMR01. Next base: position 3,492 of record JBNRMR010000111.1, read on the forward strand.
TTTCCTGCGTAAATAGCTAAACTTATTATATCATTTGCTGTTGATTAGCACAACGCATCTGTGATATCCTATGTTTGTTAAGGCCTTTCACCATCTCGCCATAGTAAAGGAGAATGAAATGAGCATCGTCAAGGACCCCTCTCTGGCGGCCCAGGGGCTTAAGAAAATTGAATGGGTTAAAAGCTACATGCCCGTTTTGAACATATTGGAGAAAAGACTTGCCAAAGAAAGGCCCTTTGATGGGCTTAAGATAACCATGTCCATCCACCTGGAGGCGAAAACAGCCTATCTGGCATTGGTTTTGAAGGCTGCCGGAGCGGAGGTTTTTGCCACGGGCTGCAATCCCCTTTCCACACGAGACGATATCGCCGCAGCACTATATAGCCTTGGGGTGAACGTGTTCGCAGTTCACGGCGCCACAGACGAGGAATACGAAAGCCATCTTAAGGCGGCTCTTTCCTGTTGCCCCCATATCGTCATCGACGACGGCGGCGACTTACTGCGCATACTCCACGAAAGCCACCCCCAGTACGCGAAAAACGTGATCGGCGGCTGCGAGGAAACCACCACGGGCATCCACAGAATCAGGGCCCGGGTTCGGGAAGGCCGGCTGAATTTCCCGATGATTGCCGTGAATGACGCTAACTGTAAGTA
>JBNRMR010000112.1:0-8939 GCA_050309705.1 Christensenellales bacterium
GTCTTAAGCTAATCGAAATGCCTAACAGCATGAAGGGCACGGAATATCTCTACAAAAATCCAAAGGCTCGTGCGGATGACTTAATGGATGCGTTGCGGCGTCCCGAAGTAAAAGGAATTTTCTTAAACATGGGCGGCGATGATGGAATCAGGTTGTTGCCTTACATAGATTTTGACATAATACAAAAAAACCCGAAAATATTCATCGGTTTTTCAGATGGGGATACCTTTCATCATATGTTTACTTACGCTGGTATTACATCATTTTACGGGGCGAACATCCTTGCCACGATAGCCGAGCCGTGCAATCTAAACCCTTACACAATAAAATGGATTAAAAAGGCCTTGTTTTCTTCCGAACCGATAGGAGAAATAGCGCCCTGCAAAAAGTGGGCTCCGCTTGATTGGACAAGCACAAGGGAAGATGAATTAGTCTGGAGCAAAGGCGAAGGCTATAAGATATATCAGGGCACAGGAAAAGTCAGAGGACACCTGATGGGCGGCTGTAGCGGCCCTCTTAAACAGATGCTGGGCACCTGCCTTTTTCCAAAACTCGATTTATGGAGAAACAGCATTATTTTTCTTGAAGAAGGAGCGGCTTACGGAAAAAAGCTTGCAGGCCTTCATTCCATGCGCGCTCTTGCCGCAACAGGCATGTTCAGTCAGGCAAGGGCGTTGGTTCTGCCGAGATTGCCCGAAGATGAAGTCAACGACATAATACTCAAGGTGCTTCACGAAGAGGGATTAACAAACATTCCGGTGTTTTCCGGGGTGGAGTTTACGCATTCAAACCCCATGACAGTGCTCCCAAAAGGCGTTGAAGTTGAAATCGACTGTGATTCTAAAACATTTACTATTTTGGAATCAGGAGTTAGTTAATACTATACCATAATTCATATTGCGCAAAAAGGCGGCGCTTTTTCCAGCGCCGTTTTTCATATTCCCGGTCTGTCCAGGCCGGTTTTTTCTGCTTTCAAACGGCTGTTTACCGGGCGTTTTTCTGCAAAAAACTTGACAATGCCTGCAAATTATCATATCATGAATAGTGGCAGATTTAAGGCTGGGCGCAATGCCCGGGCGCGGAATCGACGCTTATTTTTACGGAGGTGAAGACGTGGACGTTGGCAGTAGCGGCATAAGTACCATTCGACGAACGCACGGTGAAAACCGCCGCAGCATTGTCACGTGCGTGTTTTCATAAGCATTCATCGTTTTGGTTCTTACCGCGGCATACATAGTCAAAGTGTATGCTTCTTTTATTCTTTTTTGAAATGAAAAAACAGAATAGGAGGTAAGACAAAATGGACAACAAAGAAGTCCTTTCGCAGCTTATCAGCGGGCATAAATACGCGGCACTGAGCAATATGCTCAAGGTTTTGGAGCCGGCGGACATCGCCCTTCTTTTGCAGGATCTTGGACGCGACAAAATGATAGTTTCCTACAGACTGCTGCCTAAAGAGCTGGCCGCCGAAGCTTTCGTATATATGGACGCACAGGCACAGCAGTCGTTGATCGAGGCCTTCAGCGACTGGGAACTGACACAGGTTTTAAACGAGCTTTTTCTGGACGACACTGTGGACATTGTGGAAGAAATGCCGGCCTCTTTGGTGAAAAGAATCCTTAAAAGCAGCAATCCCCAGATGCGAGCGGCGATAAACCAGGTGCTCAAATATCCCAGGGACAGCGCCGGAAGCATAATGACGATTGAATATGTGAACCTTAAAAGGGATATGACCGCCAGTCAGGCTTTTGAGCGCATACGCCGCACGGGCGTCGACAAGGAAACGATTTACACATGTTATGTGACCGACGAAAACCGCCGGCTGATCGGCGTTTTGTCGGTGAAAACGCTGCTACTCTCCAGCCCTGATGATATTATCGGCGAAATAATGGAGCAAAGCATAATCAGCGTTGGAACGATGGATGACAGAGAGTCTGCGGCGCTTTTGTTTAGCAAATACGGCTTCATGGCCCTACCCGTGGTGGATGGGGAAAACAGACTTGTGGGCATAATCACCGTTGACGATGCTCTAACTGTCCTTCAGCAGGAAAGCACTGAGGACATTTCCAAGATGGGCGCAGTCAGCCCTTTGGAGCAAACGTATTTTCGCACCAGCGCAATAAAGCACGCAAAGAACAGAATCCTGTGGTTGCTGCCGCTGATGCTCTCCTCCACCCTTTCGGGGGTGATCATCACCCGCTATGAAAGAGCCTTCGTCGCTTTCCCGCTGCTGATATCCTTCATACCCATGCTGATGGGCACCGGTGGAAACTGCGGCTCACAGAGCTCCACTATGGTCATCCGGGGCCTTGCGCTGGGCGAGATATCCTTCGGGGACTTTTTCAAGGTGATCTGGAAGGAAGTGCGGGTGGCGCTGATGGTGGGCGTGGTCATCGCCCTTGTGAACGGCGTTAGGATTGTGCTGATGTATAACGATTTCGGCATAGCGGTGGTCACAGGCATTACACTGATGGTTGTGGCAACTTTGGCAAAACTGCTGGGCGGCATGTTGCCTATGCTAGCCAAAAAACTGCGGCTGGACCCGGCGATAATGGCCTCGCCCATAATCACCACCATAGTGGACGCCTGCGCAGTATTCTTTTACTTTAACATCGCCATATGGATTTTGAAAATATAGGTTACAAAAAACCCTTCGGAGGCAAAATGGAGATAAACGGAGCAAAATTTATTACATCGATTACCGGCAACATGGATTTCCCCGGCAAGGGCCTGCCGGAGATTGCCGCGGCGGGCAAGTCGAACGTGGGCAAGAGCACATTCATAAACTGCGTTTGCAATAACCGCAAGCTGGCGAGAGTTTCACAGGAACCGGGGAAAACGCGCCTGATCAACATATATGACTGCAAAGACTTCCACCTGGTGGATTTGCCCGGCTATGGATTTGCCAGGGCGCCTTTGCACATTAAGCAAACATGGGGGAAGATGATGGAGGACTATCTGGGCAATTCCCAGCAGCTCTGCCATGTGTTCCAGTTGGTGGACCTTCGCCATCCCCCCACCCAGGATGATATATTGATGGTTAACTATATGCGACATTTTGAAATTCCCTTTACAGTTGTGGCCACCAAGGCGGACAAGGTTTCAAGATCGCAAAGGGCACGATATGTGAGCCAGATCTGTCGTGGCATCGCCGTACAGCCCTGGGAAATCATCCCTTTTTCTGGCACTGACCGCACTGGCCGGGAGGATATCCTTGAAAAAATTGAAAGAATTCTTTCAAAGGCTTGACACCCGCACATTTTGCTTTTATAATAGGCAATGCCAAATGCGAGCATGCTGGAACTGGCAGACAGGCACGTTTGAGGGGCGTGTTTCGAAAGGAGTGTGGGTTCAAGTCCCACTGCTCGCACCAACTAAGTCCTCATGTTTTGATACAAAGCATGGGGACTTCTTTTTGCATTTACAGACGAATAAACCGTCAGAATGCAGGCTATAACTGCCAAATACGGGTTATAAGCGCAAGAAACGGACTGCTCAGCGTCATTTTATCAGCTGACAGTTTCCGCTCTCCGGCTCTTTTCAGCCTACACATCTTCACTTTTCGGGGTTGGAATCAGAGATTTATCATGAAATGCACCCTACTTTGGACGGTAGCAGGGTATCGTCCACAATACGAGGTTTCGTCCAAAGTATCGCGAAATAGCGTTAAAATGTACCCCTGAAAGTGGACACGATAAAAGTCCAAATTCCAATTCGTGGACAAAGAAAAGTCCCCCCACTTGAGCAGTGGATGCATTAAAAAGTGCAAGCAGAAAGGGACGCGCAAGTGCTATACTTACAAGCAGGAATGCTGGAGCAGCAGACGATTCGTTGAATTGTATCCGGCAAAATTGGGAGGAAGCACACATGAAAACGGGAACGCTCTTAGACCGCAAAGCATTTCAAAGCAGGGTTCATACGGCGGACGTGAGTCGCAGGGAAAAGTGGCTGAGCTATCTGCTCGGCCCTGCCGGGGCGCTATTGCTCAACGCCGTGCTCGCCACCTATCTGAATGTCTATTACACAGATGTCCTGAAGCTGACTCACGTTTGGGGCGGGGTGTTTCTGGTGGTATTCCCCATCCTCTCCAAAATTATTGACGCCATTACCAACGTGGTCATGGGCTATATCATCGACCGCACCCACACGAAGGAAGGCAAGGCGCGGCCCTGGCTGCTGCTGAGCGCGCCGCTTTTGACGATCACCGGAATATTGCTGTTTACCGTACCCAGCGGCTCTGAGACCGTACAGGTCATCTGGGTCATGGTCAGCTATAATCTGTTCTATTCCTTCGCTTATACCATCTTCAACATGAGCCATAACCTGATGGTGCCGCTTTCCACCCGCAATATCGCGGAGCGGGGCAGTCTGTCGGTCTTCAATAGTGTGCCTCATACGTTCGTATGTCTGTGCGACCTGCGGTGCCTGCTGCGGCTTCGCCGCGATGGGGCAAGCCCCATACCCCATTTCATAAATGCAAGGAGGAGTATTCATGGAATTTTTCCATATGCCCATACAGATTATATCCAGAGATAAAGGCCGTTTCGCAGTTGCCGCTGCTGCCCATCGCAGCGATACCAGACTGGACTGCACTTGGGACGGCAGAACACACGATTACACAAGAAAGAAGAATATCGTTTACTCGGAAATCATTGTGACGAAAATTGTGAGTTCATGTCAAAAAATGATGCTTGCAAAAAATAAAATGTATAATATAATCATCTCATATAATATATATTGTTCCTAGTGCGGTGCAGTAATCGTTGGGCGATAATGCAAACGAGATTATGCAGATGAGCAGAAAGGCGGAAAACAAATGAAAACAATCAAAGACAAACAATTACTGGTCGGCTCTGATTTCGCCGGATACCCGCTGAAGGAAGCGGTATGCGCGCATTTGCGGGCAAAGGGCTGGACGATTACCGATGTGGGTGTGACTGACCCCGATACGGAAGACACCGAAAATATGTTTCACCGGGTCGGCCTGCGGGTCGGCGCGAAGATCGCCGAAGGCGAATTCGAGCGTGCGCTGGTTTTCTGCGGCACGGGTATGGGCATCCACATCGCCGCGAGCAAATGTCCCCACGTCCACGCTGGCGTGGTGGAAAGCGTTCCCGCCGCGCTGCGTGCGATTACCGGCAACGGCGTCAATGTGCTGGCCATGGGCGCGTTTTATGTCGCACCCGCCATGGCCTGCGATATCGCAGATGCCTATCTGGGTGCGGAATTGGGTAGCGGCTACGAATGGTGGCACAATTTCTATGAGTTCCATAAATTGGCCATCGACGAACTGGAAGCCTTCGATTACGAAGCGTACAAAAAGAACGGCTTCCGGCTTGAGCATCTCGGCGATTATGACCTGAAGCTGGAGAACCGGGATGATCTGCGCTTCCAATTGCGTGGAGACAAGTAAAAACCGTAAGGAAATCTCCATGACGCAAAGCATGATTTCCTTATTTTATGAGGGGTAAAGCACCGATGGATAACTTTCAGATGTCTCTTTTTCAAGACCCGCCGACGCCGTGTCATGTCGTCTTCGCGTGGTACTGGAACAGCCGGATAACGGAAGAGATGATAGACCGCGAACTGGACGAAATGCTGGATATGGGCATCCGCGGTGTCTATGTGATTCCGCTGCCGGAAGATTTCCGGCCGGGCAAGATGTATACCGCTCTGCAGCCCGGCTGCCTGACGGACGCATTTATGCGTCTGATTCGTTATGCAGCCAAAGCCGCTCTTCAACGGGATATGGCCTTCTGGCTCTATGACGAAGCCGGATGGCCTTCCGGCTGCGCGGGACACAGGATAACAGCCTTGCAGCCGGATCTGACCCGCATCACCGTTGTGGAGCAAGGCTTCACCCTGCCTGCCGGTACGGCTTACCGGCAGTGTGAAAATGTGCTGGCGGCATTCTGTCAGGGAAAACGCGTCCTGTCCGGCGGGAAATTTGCCGAAGATCTTGAAGTGACAGAATACCGGCTGCATTATCACGCCGGCACCGGCCTGACCAATATCATGGACCGCCGGACAACGAATTTGTTTATCCGGGAGACCCATGAGCGGTATGCTCAGGCGCTGCAGGGCATGGCAGGAAAAAACGTCCGCTATGTCTTCACCGATGAGCCTAACACCGGCGATTTTCCGTGGTGTGACGGCTTTGAACGCCTGTTTGAAGACAGGTATCGCTATTCCGTACTGCCTTATCTTCCGGCTATCCTGCATCCCGAACAATACCCCGATGAGGAAAGCGTGCAGACACGGATTGATTACCGTCGGCTCTGCGGCGAACTGTTCCGAACCAATTACCTTGACCCAATACGGGCTTGGTGCGCCGCACATGGCATGTTTTCCACCGGGCATCTCGGCGGCGAGGATACCACTACGGCGGGCAGGAAGAACGGCTACGGCAGCGTGCTGGCCTCCCTGCGGCATCTGGATATGCCGGGCGTCGACCTGATATGGCGTCAGCTGAAGACCCCGGACATGACGGCGCAGACAGGCGCGTCCGAAATTCCCTTCTTTCCGCGCATCGCGCCCTCGGCGGCAAGGCAGACCGGCGGCAATCTGTCCGTCAGCGAATCCTTCAACATTTTCGGCAGTGGACTGACCTGGAATCAGATTCGATTTCTTGTCAACTGTCAGTATGTGCGCGGCATCAATGTGCTCAACGGCATGGGCATTCCCTCGGGCCGGGAGAAAGGGCTTGCGCTGACAATGCGTCCCTTCTATACGCCCGAAGTGCCCGGCGTGACGCATATGCGCGCGCTGAACGAAGCGTTTGCCCGCACGCAGTATCTGATGCGTCTGGGCGACCCGGCAGGTGACGCCGCCCTCTACACCCCGGATGACGATTTCCTGGCCGACGGACAAATTGCCGAAGCGGCGGCGGAATCCTTCCGCGAACTTGGCGTTTCGTTGGAAAAGCAGGGGCTTGATTTCGATTATATCGACGACGAAGCCATCCGGAAAGCCGTTCTCCAGGACGGCGCCCTGCACATCGGGAAAGCGGTCTACAGGAAAGTCTTTGTGCCGGAATGCCGTTATATGCCGTCCGATGTGCGGAATAAGTTGGCTTCTATGGCCGATCTCACGCCTCGGCCCGTCCTGAATTGCGACTGCCCGGATATCCGCGCCCGCAAGCGCATCCTGCCGGACGGCAGCGTTCTGTATTTCGCCGTCCTTGAAAGGGAAGAAACGGCAGAGGTCCGTTTCCGTTTTGACGAAACCCTGCCCGGCTTTCGGCTTTTCGTAGAAGACGGCTCAGCGGTAGCACTGAAAGGCCCGGAAACGGCAGTCAGCCTTGCCGGCGGCCAGTCCTGCGCTTTCCTGTTTACAAAAGCGCCGGTCACGGACAATGGGAAAGCGTATTCGACCGTCGCCCGCGGGGAAGTCACCCGCTGGGAGGCTGCGGTGCGCAGCGCCTTCCGAATTGACGGCATGGGCATCCGCAAGGACGAATTCCCGCTTGACTTCCTGCCTACGGCTTTGGGCGGATGGGACAGAAATTTTTCCGGTGAATGGGTATATCGTTTTAGCCTCGACTCTGAATTTCTCCCCGTGAAGCCTCTTCCCGGCGACAGGTTCCGTCTGAAGCTCGGCAAGGTCTGTTACTCCGCCCGAGTATGGGTAAACGGCAGAGAAGCCGGCATCGCCGCCGTTTCGCCTTACGAGGTGTGCTTCCCGGCATCTTTCGGCGAAATGATCGTGGAGATTGAGGTGGCGAACACCCCTGCCAACGAAATCCTGCACACCGATGCCTTTGTACAATGGCCCGGGAATTATCTTCAGCCAATGTATCACAATCGTTCTGCCGAATATGAACGCGAATCGGCGGACGGCGGATTGTACGGCCCGGTGGAATGGATTCTGGAAAGACAAGTATGATAATTAATGGGTGGTTAATGAGATTAACATTTTAACGGCCGGATGCTTTGCGGGTTCGGTCAAAGAGAATGAAAGCGCGCATCAAGCGCTCTGTCATTCCTTTTTTTTGCTGCCATAATAGCCAGCTGTGTTTTTATCGGATTTGAAATTCTTTTGGCTTTTTTATACCAGATAATCAGGGACAACTCTGCTTTTCAGAACAATTTGACTGCCAAATTTTATCATTGCAAAATGTGGTTATTCCGGCATCACAGATAATACATGGTCTTACGAAAAATGGAAGTCAATACGAATGTTGTTAATTGAAATAGAATTACAGATTTGCTATGCTGGGCATAAAGTTGGCAGAGGCGATTTCTGAAGCACGGGAATAAGGTCAGCACATAAGAAAGGAGAGAAAATAGCTTAGCACATAAATCCCGGCCGAAGAAACAACAGACCAACAAAAAACAGATTGGAAAAACAAGAGAGGAGTGTGTTTTATGAAGAAACACATGACTCGGATTCTGGCGTTGGTATTGGTGCTGATAATAGCCGTGGGAACGACTGCGATTGCCGAAGAAGGCAGCAAGAGCTTCACCTACTGGCTTCCCTTTATAGGCGGCGCAACGGCAAAACAGTATATTTCCTCCTATAATGAAAGCTCCGTATACATCGAGCGTGAAAACCGCACGGGGGTGCACATTGATTTCGAGCATCCCTCCGTCGGCGAGGAAAAAGAACAGTTCAATCTGATGATTGTCTCCAATATTCTTCCGGATATGGTCAGCGATGTGGATTCGTACTATGTCGGCGGCGTCCTGACTGCTATCAGTGACGGTCTGTTTGTGGATGTTACCGACATGATTGAGGAATACGCCCCGAACCTTTGCGCGCTGATGGAAATGAATCCCGCGTTGAAAAAGGAACTGTATTCCGACGACGGCATCTTCATGGGCTTCCCCATGATTACGATCGGTTCGGACCAGACCGGTGACAGCATCATGCCCGGCCCCTGTCCCCCTGGGGCGGCCCCATGATTCGTGCGGACTGGGTGGAGCAGGTCGGAAAAGAAG
>JBNRMR010000113.1:0-5269 GCA_050309705.1 Christensenellales bacterium
GTACCCTTGCGGATACCAAAAGCCTAACCTCAAACATGTAGTTTGCCTTTTGCTCAAAATCTCAAAAGAATTACTTTTTTCTTTGCTTCTTTTCTATGTTCCGTTTTCAAGCTCCTGCGCCACCACCGTTCCCGGCGACAGCTTTGTTATAGTATCATACATTCTCATCCACTGTCAAGTGCTTTTTCGGCAAAATTTTAAGTTTTATAATAAAATTCATTGTTCTATACAAGAAAATTGTTTCCGTTTTTATTTTTCCACAGGTTTATTGAAACTATACACAGCTTTATCCACATCTTGCGCTCATCAGTGTCCTGGCTTCACCTGCAAGATACAGCGAACCCGCAATTACGACGCAGCCATCGCCGCCAACAAACGCTTTGGATTCCAAAATCGCCCGCTGAAGGTCGTCGCAGCTACGTGACGCAACGCCTTTTGACTGCATAATATCTGCCAAAGTCTGCGAAGGAAGCGCTCTGTGGCTGTCAGGCTCGACTGTGAAAACAAAATCAGCAACAGCAGCCAGCTCCTCAGCAATGCCTTCATAGGGCTTTTGCTGCTGAACGCCAAATATCAGCGCAATCTTTCTGCCAGGCAAAAATTCCCCTATATAGTCCGCAAGCGCTCTTGCCCCCTGGGGATTGTGGGCGCCGTCAATGATTATGTTTTCCGCCACCCATTCCAGCCTGCCTGGCCAGAAGGCTCTTTCAAAGCCGCGCAAAATCGACTCGTCGCTTATCGCAATGCCAGCGTCGCCCATCTCTCTTAAGGCAATCAAAGCCTGCAGAGCAGTGACGCTGTTTAAAACCTGATGCTTGCCCGGTATGTTTATTCTGATATCAAAGCCCCCATAGCTGTAGGAGGCCCCCCGCAGATCAACCTTTGCGTTTTTAATTGCGGCTCTTTCTACATATATAAATGTAGAGCCATTTCTCTTTGCAGCGCCCTCCACCACTTCCCGCACGCTCTCATCCTGGGGGTACATGACAACGGGAACGCCCGGCTTGATTATGCCCGCCTTTTCAGCGGCAATCTGCTGGACAGTTTCGCCTAAAATCTTCTCGTGGTCAATGCCTATATTGCCGATGACGCTTATCAAGGGAGTGATTATGTTCGTGGGATCCAGCCTGCCGCCAAGGCCCACCTCGATAACGGCGTAGTCAACGCCCGACATATCGAACCAGAGAAAGGCGGTGGCGGTGCCCACCTCGAACTCAGTCGGCAAAATATCCCTTTCGTGCAGAATATCAACAGCCGCTTTCACTTTGCCGACGGCAATGGCCAGATCATCGTCAGCGATGGGCTTTCCGTCCACACGAATGCGCTCATTATATTTCTGCAAATAGGGCGATGTGTAAAGGCCGGTTTTGTATCCTTGGTCCCTCAGCACGCTCTCGACATAGGCGCACATGGAGCCCTTGCCGTTTGTGCCCGCCACATGGATGCATTTTAGCCGCCTGTGGGGATTGCCCAGCAGCTCCATCAACGCGAAACCATTTTCAAGGCCCACTTTCTTGCCCGCACCATAGAAAGAATGTATGTATTCAATCGCCTGCTTGCCGTCCATATTTTTATATCCTCCCCAAAACTAATTAAAGCAAAAGCCTAAGACAAGAGTCAAAAAGCTCAGCCGGTGGCTGAAAAGCGGCTGAGCGTCTTTTTTTCTAAAAAGCGGAATTATCCCCTGACCATCGCTGCAAAGGCTTGGGCGCGCTGGTCAAAGTCCGGCCACTCTTTCGCGGAGTTTGCGCCGAATATGCCCTCCTCCTTGCAGAGGGTGGCGCGCCTTTCGTGAGCAATCAACGCATAGGCGCTGGTGCGCAGGTTGTCAAACTTCGCATCCCGCATCGAAACGCACACAAACTGCTGGCGGGAGTTGTTGATATCCTCGCCGCTGATCTCCCACAGCTTTTCCCGGGCAATAAGCCCTCTGAGCCTTTCAAGCTGAGACGCGGTGTTGCGCGAGGGCATGTATGTGATGGCCTTAAAGCCCAGCTTTTTGGTATAGGCCACCCATTCGTCCAAATAGTCGTCCTCAAACTTCTGTGCCTTCTTGTCACCGGTGACGGAATCGATCACATCACCCAAATAGGGCATGCAGGGGATGGCGCCCATCTCGTTTGCTAGGGCCACGAAATCGGTGATATGCATCAGCTCGTCGGTAGCGGGGATGTAAAAGCCGGATATGACATCGGCCTTGATCACGCCTATAAGATCATATATATAATGAGGGTTTTGAACATCGCCAAGGAACTCAGCGATCTTCTGCGAGGGCGAAACTCCCATCTTCTCCTTCAGGAAACCCAGTACTCCCTCTCCCTTGCCCGCCTTTTTAATTATCGACCGGGCCAAAGCGGAGCTGATATGGCGCTCTGTCACTGTGCCGCCGTTTGAAAATTCCGAAAGAGGCAGAACGTCTTTTTCAAAACTCAGGCTGATGCCCGCCTTTGCGTATTTTTCATTTATCCGCTCAATCATCTTTCGGTTCCTGTCATTACGCCGCTGCCGAAGCGGGGCATATCGGCCGTTCAGCCCACTTATCATGTCATGGGGAACGCCGTGCATCGTCACATATGCGCAGCCCTTCTGATCGGGATTGTTTACCAGAATATCCTCATAGGGCGTGCCGGCCATTGAAACCCGGCACTCTATGCCCGCGGTTATCGGCAGGTCGAATATCTTGCCAGCTTCAATGAACTCCTTCGCACCGCCTAGACTGTCGTGGTCCATTATGCCCGCTGTTTTAAGCCCGGACATCTTTGCTTTATACACAGCAGCCGTGGGCGAATAGGGCGAAAATGAAAAAGTGGTGTGGATGTGGCCGTTCACGTCCTCATGCTCCGCCGCAGGAAAGACCGCTTCTTTGGCGATCCGCCTGGCCGCCGCAAGCCGCTCTTCACCGGTTGGGGCGTTCAGTTCAGTCAAAAACATTTCCATTTAAAACCTTCCTTATAGCACAGCAAAAACGGAAAAACAGGGAACGCTTGCGCGCTCCCCGCAATCATTGCCGGTTCATTTCTTCAAAACCTTCAGCGCCTTTTCCGCCACGTTTTCAGCCGTGAAGCCGAACAGCGGGAAAAGCTTGGCATAGGGGCCGCTGGCGCCGAAGCTGTCCATGGCCAGGACTTCGCCGTCCAGGCCCGCATATTTATGCCAACCGAAGTAGGACAGCGCTTCCACGCAGACTCTTGCGCGAACGCCGGAGGGAATAACGCTTTCCCTATATTCATCGCTCTGCCCTTCAAAGACCTCCATGGAGGGCATCGAAACGACCCTTGCATCCACGCCCTTTTCGGACAGCAGAGCCTTGGCTTCAATGGCCAAAGAAACCTCCGAGCCGGTGGCTATCAGCAGCACATCGGGGGTTTCCTTTAAGGAATCCTCCACCACATAGGCGCCCTTCATTGCCTCGGGCCCGCTCTTTTCAAGCAGTGGCAGGTCCTGCCTGGTCAGCACCATGGCTGTGGGGCCTTCATGTTGCAGCGCGTAAACATAGGCCGCCGCCACTTCCTTGCTGTCCGCCGGGCGGAAAACCGTCATGCCGGGTATGGAGCGCAGCATGGCCATCTGCTCCACAGGCTGGTGGGTGGGGCCGTCCTCGCCCACGCCGATGGAGTCATGGGTGAAAACATATATAACGGGCTGTTTCATCAGCGCTGAAAGCCTAATGCCCGCTTTCATATAATCGCTGAACACGAAGAATGTGCCCACATACGGCCTGAGACCGCCGTGGATGGCCATCGCGTTGGCGATTGCGCTCATGGCAAATTCACGCACGCCAAAGTGCATGTTCATGCCGCTGGGGTCCTCGGCGGAAAACTCGCCCCTGCCCTTCAGGTATGTCTTGTTGGAGGGGTGCAGATCGGCGCTGCCGCCCATCAGGTTGGGCACATGCTTTGCAATCTTGGCAAGCACCTCGCCGGAGCTGTTGCGGGTGGCTGCCTTGGGGCCAAACTGCCAGAAGCTTTCGTCTGAAAGGAAATCATATGTCACCTTGCCGGAGAACCATTCATCCCACTGTTTGGCAAGCTCGGGGTGCTTCTCACGGTACAGCGCAAACATTTCCTCCCACTGTTTTTGCCTTCTCTCGCCTTCCTTGGCAAACTCCTTTTCAAATGCCCGGACTTCTTCCGGCACATAGAAGGGCTCGTCCCATTTCCAGCCCAAAAACTCCTTGGTGGCCTTGATATTGTCCTCACCCAGGGGCTCGCCGTGGGCGGAGGCGGTGCCCATCTTGTCGGGGCAGCCATAACCAATCAGTGTTTTCACAATAATTATAGAGGGCTGTGTCTTGTTGGCCTTCGCTTCCTCAATGGCTTTGGAAATAGCATCCGTATCGTTGCCGTCCTCGACATTTAGCACCTGCCAGTCATACGCCTTGAATCTTGCGCCCACATCCTCGCGGAAGGCCAGGTCTGTGTCTCCCTCGATTGAAATTTCGTTGTCATCATAGAAAAGAATCAGCTTGTCCAGCTTAAGCGTTCCCGCCAGCGAGCAGGCTTCAGACGAGATTCCCTCCATCATGCAGCCGTCGCCGTGCAGAGCATATGTGTAGTGGTCCACCACGGGGAAGCCCGCGCGGTTAAACTCGTTTGCAAGCCTTTTTTCAGCGATGGCAAAGCCCACCGCGTTGGCAACGCCCATGCCCAGGGGGCCGGTGGTGGTCTCAACGCCGACGGTATGGCCGAACTCAGGGTGGCCAGGGGATAGCGAGCCCACCTGGCGGAACTGCTTAAGCTCCTCCAGGGGAAGGCCGTAGCCAAATATGTGAAGCAAAGAGTAGATCAGCATTGAGCCGTGGCCGCCGCTCAATACGAAGCGATCACGATCGGGCCAATTGGCGTCCGCCGGGTTGTGCTTCATGTGCTTTGCCCAAAGGGTGAAGGCCATGGGGGCTGATCCCATGGGCAAACCGGGATGGCCGGACTTCGCCTTTTGAACCGCCTCCGCCGACAGCAGACGAATGGTGTCGATGCATAGCTTTTCCGTGGTTTTATTCATATGTAACCTCCAAGTTTTACTTGTCCAAGTTTTACTTGTATACGTTCTTTTCTTGAATGCGCGCTAAAAATCAGCCATGGTTTACGAATTCATACATATCCTTCAGGAAAAAGAAGTTTTCTTTGAGTATTTCAGGCAGCCGGGGCGAAGTGTGCTCTTCGTCTATCGGCAGTTCTTTTTCCAGGTAGAAGCTTTTCTTTTTATAATATTTCGCGCAAATTTCCGGCAGATCCTCGGGCGCACTGATGCGCACATAATCATCCCCGTA
>JBNRMR010000114.1:0-14056 GCA_050309705.1 Christensenellales bacterium
CTTGTAACCCTGTCGCGTTGCTGTGAGGAAGCTTATGACCCGGGAAGCTCTAGGAGGGACGTTTCTCCGGGGTAGGGCGCTGCCCTCCCCCGGGCCCCCACCCGCCAAGGGATGCTTCCTTGTAACCCTTATAGCTTTGCTGTGGGGGAAGCCTTCCTTGGCTACAGAAAAGCCCTCCTGGAAAGGGAGGGCTTTGAAGCTTTTTTGCTCGCCTGAGACTGTGGCTTAGCCCTGGGGGCCTGCGTCCACGATGTTCTTGGGCATATGGGTGTACTGCTCGAAGTTCTTGCGGAACATGGCTGCCAACTTTTTCGCGGTTTCGTCATAGGCGGCCTTGTCAGCCCACATGGAGCGGGGCTGGAGAACCTCATCGGGCACATTGGGGCAGGTCTTGGGAACGGATACGTTGAAGATGGGGTCTTCAACCCACTGCGACTTCTCAAGATCGCCGTTGAGAGCTGCTGTGACCATCGCGCGGGTGAGGGGCAGCTTCATGCGGCTTCCGCCCTGTCCAGCGCTTCCGCCGGACCAGCCGGTGTTGATCAGATAGACATTGGAGCCGAACTTTTCAACATATCTGCCCAGAAGCTCAGCGTATACCGAGGGATCAAGGGGCAGGAAGGGTGCGCCAAAGCAGGTGGAGAAAGTGGCCTGGGGCTCGGTGACGCCGCGCTCTGTGCCGGCAAGCCTTGCGGTGTAGCCGGAGACGAAGTGGAACATCGCCTGGTCGGCGTTCAGCTTCGCAACGGGGGGGAGCACGCCAAATGCGTCAGCAGTGAGGAATATGACGGTCTTGGGGATTGCGCCCACGCCGGGGATTTTGCAGTTGGGGATGAAATCAACGGGATAGGCCACACGGGTGTTTTCCGTGAGGGAATCGTCGTCAAAATCAAACTCGCGGGTTTCGGGGTCATAAACCACGTTTTCAACGATGGCGCCAAACTTGATGGCGTCCCAGATCTGGGGCTCGTGCTCCTTGGAAAGGTTGATGCACTTAGCGTAGCAGCCGCCCTCAATGTTGAATATGCCGTCGTCAGTCCATACATGCTCGTCATCGCCGATGAGCATACGGTTGGGATCGGCGGAAAGGGTGGTCTTGCCTGTGCCGGAAAGGCCGAAGAACAGGGCGACGTCGCCGTCATTGCCTTCGTTGGCGGAGCAGTGCATGGGGAAAGCACCCTTTTTGGGCATAAGATAGTTCATCAGTGAGAAGACGGACTTCTTCATCTCTCCGGAGTACTGGCTGCCCGCAACGAGAATGACCTTCTTTTCAAAGGAAAGGACGATGGCCGCTTCGGACTTGGTGCCGTCCAGTTCGGGGATGCACTTGAAGCCGGGTGCGCAGATCATGGTGAAGTCAGCCACGAAGTTTTCATATTCAGACTCCTCGGGGCGCAGCAGCATCTGGCGCATGAATATGTTCTGGTATGCAAACTCATTGATGATGCGGATGTTGGAACGATATGCGGGGTCGGCCCCTGCGAAGCCGTCCATTACGTAGAGCTCGCGGTTTTGCAGATAGGCGGTCATACGCCTGTAGAGCTTGTCAAAGGTCTCCACAGACATGGGGACGTTTACTTTGCCCCAGTCGATCTCGTCGTGAACGGAAGGATCATCAACAACAAACTTGTCGTTGGGGGAGCGGCCCGTATATTTTCCGGTGTTGACGACAAATGCGCCTGTCGGGGACAGGACGCCCTCGCCATTTTTAAGGGATTCTTCCACCAGCTTGGCGATGGAAAGATTGCGGTGAATCTTCTTTGCATTGATTATGTTCAGTGCACTTAGGTCAAAATTAGCCATTCTTTTACCTCCATAAATTTTGTATAAAGCTCCTGGCGGAGCGATATAGCCTAAATTACTCCATAATTCTATTTCTACACTCTATACCTTTTTCCTGCTGCCATTTCAAGAAAAAACAACAAAAAAATAAATTTTTTGCAGGACGGGGCGCGGATGCCTGCATTATGCAAAGTTATGGTATAAAAATACGCATCATTGTGAATATATTGTGTTGGCAAGTTGCGCCAACTGCTCAAGGCTGAGATCCTCGCCGCGCACCAGAGGACTGTGGCCCAGGGATGTTAACAGCTCTTTGGCCTGGTCCTTGCTCATGGCAAAGGAGGCGCTAAGATTGTTGGCCATCGTCTTGCGGCGCATGGCAAAGGCGCTTTGAACAAGCCTGAAGAACATGCCTTCGCTTTCAAGGCTGACGGGCGGAGACTTGTGCTTTGTTAAAACCACCACGGCGGAATCCACCTTGGGCGGGGGGATAAACCTTGCCGCCGGCACTTCCAGGGCGATATGGGCGCTCATTCGGTATTGCACGGCAATGGTCAAAGCGCCGTAGTCCTTGCTGCCCTCCTTGGCGACTATGCGCCTGGCGACCTCCTTTTGCACCATTGCTGTGACGCTTTCTATTGGCATTTCGCTTTCGAGCAGCAGCATCAAAACCGGCGTTGTGATGTAATAGGGCAGGTTTGCCACCACGTGAAAAGGCGACCCGCCAAAACAGTCTTTTGTAAGACCGGGAAGATCCGCCTTCATTATATCTTCATTTACAAGCAAATAGTTTTCGTATGTGATGAGCATTTGCCTGAGAATGGGGATGAGGGATGAGTCAATTTCAAATGTCAGAACATTTTTTGCGCTTTCGCAGAGCTTTCGTGTGAGTGTGCCTGCTCCCGCGCCGATTTCAACCACGCTATCATCCTTGCCTATCCCGGAGCTTTCAACAATATGGCTTAATATGTCCTCGTCAACGATAAAATTTTGCCCAAGGCTATGGGAAAACCTGAAGCCATGCTGTTTTAGATACTCGTTTATATTTCTTTCCATGCTTTTTCTTTCTTTTCTTTCCAGCTTTATTCTTTGCTATTCAAGAATATATACAGTATAGTTCCTCTTGCGGCCCCACTGTATGCATTCGTCATATGTGTTCATGAAAATGTCGATTCTGTCGCTGCCACGAACACCCGTATCTTCTGCAATAGCCAGGCCATAGCCGGGAATGTAGAACTTGGTGCCGTATGAAAACTCAGATCTGTTTATCGCCGCCATGCCCACCTGAGGCCACTTGCCTGTGGCGGTTTTGTTGCCCGTGTGGGTGTACGCCGTGATCTCCATGCTGCGAGTTTCGGCAATGGTGTATGTCTTTCCATCGATGGTGACGGTGTTTGCCGCGCTGTCCACACTGCCCAAAGCATTGGTCTTGCCCGGCGAGGCGGTGGGCTTTGGCGTTGAACTGGCCCTCGCAGTGGTGGCTGAAGGCTTCTTTGTGGGCGCGGAGCTGGGCTTTGGAGTGGCGGGGGCCTTGCTGCCAACGTTTATTACTTTATCAGTGGCTTCCTTTGTGATTATGTTTGAAATGACAGCGCGGGAAATCTCCTGGCCGTTCACATATACTATCTGCATTGTGACTTCTCTTTCGCCAGCGGCTCCCTCAGAGACGACCTTCTCGTTGCCCCTTAAAAGCGATGGATCGTCATTGCGGATAACGGAATAGGGCACCTCTTGGGTGGTGGTCACCACTTCCTTTGAAACGCTGTCCACCTCTATTATCATGCCGTTTTTGACCGGGGTGGAGGGGGCGGGGTTTACTGCTCCGCTCATAATGGCATTTTCGGAGCTTTTGGCGCTTTTGCTCAAAGCGTCGCCCACTGTGCCGCCGGATACGCGCAGGCTGATGAGACTGCCATCTCCGCTGTTGTCCTTTATAAAAACTGTGATTGCGCGGCGAATGAATATCAGGTCACCGTCCTCTAAGGCGCTTGAAAGGCTGATGTTAAGACTGTCGCCTTCGTGCACAGCCACGCCCAAAGAGGCCAGGAGCCCCTGCACGTTTTCAGCCCTGGTGATCACACCCGCCTTCATGCCGTCAACGCTCAAAGAGACATATTTCGAGCCGCTCAGAATCGAGGCGTTTTTTTGCATAGAATAAGACGCATAACCGAAACAAAGGCAGAGCCCAATGCAGATGCCCAAAAGACCTGGCCATGCCCTGAAGGATGCGTCCTCTTTAAAAATCAGCACTATTGTCCCGCGCAATTTTTGCCAGGCTCTTGATATGGCGCTTCGGACGCTGCCATAAAGCCCGCGCCATATGCCGGGAAAGCTGATGGAGCCAATTTTACTATATGATAATACAAGCGCGTTTTTTGCTCTTTCAAAAAAGCGCCGCCTTGCCAGAAAGCTAAGCTTCCTGCGGGTTATTCCTTTTGTAGTTGTTCCGTATCTTGTCTGCATACTCTATCTTTGCGTCTTTGGTTTTGGCCCGGCAAGCCTCGGCCATTAACCTCAATTTTAAATTAACCATGACCTTTTGTCAAATACTGCGAGCATTTACTGCTAAGTTTATACAGGCGCCGAAATGACTGCCTTCATTATATGTGAGCGGGCTTTCATTGCGTGTTGCATCACGATGATATATAATACTTTAAAGAGGCTCTTAAGGGCTCCGGTTTTGATTGGTGAAAAAATGCTGAAGAATTCGATAAGAAAAGTGAAACTATATATATGTGCGCTTCTGGCGCTGTTTCTGCTGCCGCTGTTTGTTTCCTGTGAGGCTGAGGAAGCCGTTGCTCCCGCCAATGTGGCGGCCTTCTTTGACGCCCTTGACAGGCAGGATTACAGCTACTGCTATTCTGTCATCGACGACGCTGTGAAGGAGGACTTGACACTTACGGACTTTGTTTCCCGCTACAACGCGATATACGAAGCCATGGGGCTTGTCGATGTGGAGTACAGGGTTTTAAGCACGATATATTCCGATGAAACCTGCGTGGCAGAGATGCAGGTCATTTATCGCTGCGAAAAGCTGGGCGATATCGAGCAGACGATCGCAGTGAGCCTGAGCTATGAAAACGAATCGTCATCGTGGAAGGTGAACTGGAGCCCCTCCATGATACTTTCAGACCTCGGCGATGAGGACATCGTTTCAGTGAACGCTCTAAGGCAGAAGCGCGGCGAGATATTGGACTCCCAGGGCAATGCCTTTGCTGTTAATGGCTATGCGGAAACCATATATATGGACATCGATAAAGTGGGTGATTATGGCAGCGCAGCCCGCTCTCTTTCCGCATTGGTGGACATATCAGAGATAGATATCGTCAAAAAAATGACGGATGAGAGGGCCCAGGCCGACGGCGTGGCGATAATCACCTACTATGTTCCCGGCACTTTGGATTCAGAGCTAAGGGAGAAGTTTCTGTCCATACAGGGCGTTGGGATTGATAATTCCCGCTATACGCCCATAAGGTATTACCCACAGGGCAGCATGATGGCCCACATGATCGGCTATGCGACTGTCGCCACCAAGGAAGACCTGGACACGATGGACGGCGACATATACGGAGTGGATTCATACATTGGCCGCAGCGGTCTGGAGGCCGCAAGCGAGGATGTGCTGGCCGGCAGGCGAGGGATAGAGCTGGTGATACGCACCCCCCAGGAAAGGGATGAGCAGGGCGTGCCGGTCACATACTCCAGAAAGAGCGTCGTCAAAAGGGTGGACGCGGTGGACGGCGAAGATCTTTGCCTGACGATTGACTTTGTGCTGCAAAAAAGGGCAGAGGAACAACTGGCGATTTTGGAAGACCATCAGGCGGGCTCGGTTGTGGTTCTTGATCCGACAACAGGGGCGGTGCTTGCCATCGCCAGCAACCCCACCTTCGATTTAAACATATTCGCCGACAGGAATGTCAAAGAGCTTTATGAGACCTTGCTTGAAGACCCGAAAACACCACTGTATAACCGGTCCACCCGGGGCCTTTATGCTCCCGGTTCCACGGTTAAGCCCCTTGTGGCTGCCATGGCCCTTGACAGCGGCCTTTTTTCGGTGAACACCGAGTTCAAGGGGACGATCTATAAGCGCCAATGGCTGCCCACAGTGGAGGGCTGGGTCTATCCGGCTATAACCAGAGTCAGCAACTATGAACCTCCCTATAACATGGCCAACGCCATCATTCATTCCGACAATATATATTTCGCGCAGATCGCCCTTACCACCGGCTGGGAGAGGATGGTGAATCTTTACACGGCTTTAGGCTTTGACGTTGCCGTCGGCTTTGATACCAACATTGCCCGGCCCTCAATATATAACGATTCATCATGGTCCAACCTGAGGCTTCTGGCGGACATGGGCTACGGTCAGGGCGAGCTTTTGATCACCCCCTTGCAGATGGCCGGCACATTTGAGATTTTTGTCAACGACGGCAAAATAATGCAGCCCTACATAGTGGCCGAGCACAGGGCGACGGTGGACGGGCGCTATGTGACCACCCAAAAATTTGAGCCAGCAACCTGGCGGGAGGGGATTTTAAGCAGCGAGTCCGTCTCCGCCATGAACGATATTTTGGTGCAGACGATGCAGCGATCATCCATTTCCAGGATAGAGGGAATTTTGACCGCGGGAAAGACAGGCACCGCCCAGGTGGACGCCAACACGGAAATCGCCTGGCTGATAGCCTATGTTGAAGAGGAGGCCTATGAAAGGCTTGTCTGCGTGACTTTAGAGATGGAGCCCGACGCCAATGTATCAATAAGGCATGACATCGGCAAGGCGCTGCTGATGCCCTGATTTTCTCCCGTAACTGCGACTTTGCGGCGTTGTGGCAAAGGCATATATCCAAGCCTTCTGGCATAGTCTTTAAAAGCTAGTGCTGGGAGGTTTTTAAGTTGAAAAATGATTATTCCAAGGTCTTTGCCATGCTCCGGCCGGTCAGATCGGGCTTGGACGGAATGGCAGGTTTTGCCAGGATTGAGATGCGCTCGGGAAAAGGTAGGATGAGCCTCAACGTTCACGGTTCGAAGACTGCGCAGGATGCGGTCTTAGTGGCGGCTTTAATTGGAAACGATGGCGTAAGCGCCTTTGAGTGCGGAAGGCTTACGGCGGGGGGCAGGGGTCAGTTTTCGCTTTCGTATGAGTTTGACCCGGGGGATATCGGCGGCCTGGCCCTGGACGGCTACACGGCGGCGGCGGTGGTTTCAAAGTCTGGCGGCGTGGCGGAGCCCTTGCTGGCAGGCATATTCGGCAGGCGGGGGATAAACGACTGGTCGGCGGCGGTGGCCTCTTTGGGGGAGCGCGCCAACTCCGCGCGTGAAGATGAGCCGGAAGAAGAGAAAGACGACGAAAACGGCATCGGCGAAGAAGACAAAGAAAACGAAGAAGATGAAAGCGGCGAAAAAGACGATAAAAAGAAAAAAAATGAGAAGGAAGATAACGAAGACGAGGACAATGAAAAGATAGATGCTCCACCCAAAAAAGAAAGGCCGGACCGGGAATCTGGTGACGGCAGGGAAGGAGAAGGGGAAGAAGGGGACGGAGAAAACGGCGAAAAGGCCAAGGAAGTCTTCAGGGTTGAGGATGACTATGCACCCGTTGAAAAGCCTGTGCATCTCTGCGCGGAGGACCTGGTCTGGCAGGGATATTCATATTCTTTAAAGCCGCTTTTTCTGAAGCATCCGGCGGTGGAGCCCTTTGGTGCGGTTAAAGACATGATATTCGTGAGGGTTGACATGCCGGTGAAAAGCGCCGGGGCTGATCATTACATATTGGGTGCAAGGGCAAGGGGCGATGAGGTGGAACGGCTGTGCATCGGCGTGCCCGGCAGAGGCGGCGTGATTCCCCCGGCAGGGTTGGAGGGCTCCCAGTGGAAGGGCGATGGCAGAGGAGGCGGTTACTGGCTGTCCTGGCAGGACGCCTATATGGGCTATCCGATAAGGGGAGAGATTTGATTTTTACCCGCAGCAGTTCCTGTAAAAGATGCCGGCATTTTCCAGCCGGCATTTTTTGAGCTTGGTCTTTTCATTTTCTTGCGGCCCGGGGCGGGCTGTTGTATACTGATAAAGAAGATTACGATTTGCACAAAGGAGGCGGACATGAGCTATCCCACACCACATAACAGCGCCGTCATGGGCGATATCGCCAAAACTGTACTGATGCCGGGTGACCCCCTTAGGGCGAAACTGGTCGCAGACAACTATCTTGAGGACGTGAAGTGCTTCAACGGTGTCAGAAACATGCTGGGCTATACCGGAAGATACAAAGGCAAGGAGGTTTCCGTCATGGGCTCCGGCATGGGGATGCCCTCCATGGGGATATACAGCCACGAGCTTTACAGCTTCTACGGCGTGGAGAACATTATCCGCACAGGCTCAGCAGGGGCGCTTTCCGATCAAATGAAGCTGGGGCAAGTCCTGCTGGCCATCGGCGCCTGCACCAATTCCAGTTTTGGTATGCAGTTTGACCTGCCCGGCACATTCGCACCGGTGGCCGATTACTTTCTGCTGAAGACCGCCGAGGACAAGGCAGTGGCGGCCGGCCTTTCGGTGACGGTGGGCAATGTGCTTTCCTCCGACACATTCTATGTGGACGACCCCTCCCGGGATAGGGCCTGGGCGAAAATGGGCGTGCTGGGGGTGGAGATGGAAGCCGCCGCCCTTTACATGAACGCTGCCCGCCTAGGCAAAAAAGCATTGGCCATATTGACGGTTTCAGATAATATCATAACCGGCGAAGCGCTGGATGCTGATGCCCGCCAAAACAGCTTTCACGATATGTTAAGGCTTTCCCTGGAAACGGCCATCGCCCTTTAAGCCTTCAAGCGAACATAAAAAAGACGCCTAAAGGCGTCTTTTTGTCGTCTGGTTTACCATTCATTCGCCCTTTATGGCAGTCAGGTATTCGGTGAGTCCGGAGTATATGCACCAGGCCAGCTTGCTCTGGTAGTCGCTGTCAGAGAGAAGCTTCTCCTCCCTTTCGTTTGAGATAAAACCGCATTCTATTAAAACCGAGGCAGGCTTTATGCGCAATATAAAGTAGTCGCCGGACTTTTCCCGGCGGGTGTTGCCGTCGTCAAGGCCGGTGATGAGAGCGCTTTGCATGTGTTTGGCCAGCTCCTTGCCCTCGTCCGGCCCGTTAACCAGGTAGAAAACCTGGGCGCCATAATATCTGGATATTGTAAATTCATTCATGTGGATGCTTAAGACCACATCCGGGTTTGCCTCGTCGATTATCGCAGCACGCCTTGCCATGTCCTGCTGCTTGCGCTTGCCGAAGGGCGTCCAGGGCTCGCAGAGCGCCATGTCCTCCTCACGGGTCATTATCACCGCCGCGCCGCTCTGGGAAAGGACGTCTCGAAGCTTCAGTGAAACCTGGAGGTTCAAATCCTTTTCCAGCACCTTCGTGAAGCGCCCCACAGCCCCGCTGTCATATCCGCCATGGCCCGGGTCTATGACTACCACCACGCCTGATAGGGGAGAGGTGGAGGCGGAAACTTCCTCCCCGGGGATTTCCTCGCCGGGGATGGTGGGGCCCATGGGCGCAGTGTTTTCGGCTGTGGGGTAGATGATAATCGATATTACTACCAGTGCTGTGGCAAGAAAAAGCGGTATGGATTTCTTATATTTTCTAATCAAATGCATATGCCTTTTCTCCCTGATTTACAAATTTCAACGCATAGACGGCTGAAGATATTATATGCCGCCGGGGCGCTGTTGATTCATGAGGCGTAAAGGCGAACAATTACCTTTGGCTGCGGGGGAGCATTCGCAAGGGAATCCCTGCGCGCTTTTTAATTTCCACAGTATCCACAGGGTTTTCCACAGGGAAAGTGCCCCGCAAGCCATGAAAAACGACATTATCCACATTTGGGAAATAATTCCGCAACAAATAGACGGAGAAACTGAAAATTCACACAACATTATTTCCCGTGAAAATCAAGCGTTTTTTCAAAAGAAAATAATTTCTTTACACAATTTATTTTTGTAATCAGCATACAATACTGTTAGTGAGCGGTGTCTTTTGCTTTCGATTAAGTCTACTTCAGAAGCAAAGGGAATATTATTATGTGAGATAATTCTATGCGGGCAGGAGTTTGAAAATGAAGAAATTGCGCGTTTTACTTTGTGGGATAATATCGCTTTTTGTACTGTCATTTGCACAAAACGCCCTGGCGATAGACATCGACGTTCCGGCAAGCGCGGCGATATTGGTGGAGCAAAAGTCTGGCAGGGTGCTGTTTTCAAAGGACGCAAACGTTCCAAGACCCATGGCCTCCACCACCAAGATTATGACGGCGCTGATTGTTCTGGAGGAGTGCGATCTAAACGACGTGGTGGAGATCGACCGGCGCATGAGCGGCATAGAGGGCTCGTCCATGTATCTTGAAGTGGGTGAGAGGCTGACTGTGGAGGAACTGCTCTACGGTTTGATGCTCAGAAGCGGCAACGACGCCGCCATCGCTCTGGCGATACACGCAGGGGGCAGCCTGGAGGATTTTGTGAATATGATGAACGAAAGGGCGCTTAAGATGGGTCTTGAGGACACCGCCTTTGCAAACCCCCATGGTCTGCATGATGAAGACCACCACACCACCGCCTATGAGTTGGCGCTGATAGCCCGCAAAGCCATGGAGTACGAAGTTTTCAGGGAAATTATTATTACCGACAAAAAGGTGGTGAGCTGGGAGGGCCACGAATGGAACCGGGTTCTTTCAAACAAGAACAAGATACTCTCCCTAATCGAGGGCGGTAACGGCATAAAGACGGGCTACACGAAAGCGGCCGGCAGATGTCTGGTGTCCTCGGCCATGCAAAACGGTATGCAGCTTATTGCCGTGACACTCAACTGCGCGGATGACTTCAACATCAGCGCGAAGCTGCTCCAAAGGGGCTTTGATGAATATTCAATGGTGACCCTGGCGCAGAAGGGTGCGGTTTTAGGCCAGGTTAAGACAGACGTGGGAACTGCAAGCGTTATCGCCGGGGAAGAAATCGCTCTGCCCATGAAGCCGTCAGAGCAGCTTTCATACTCAATAGAGATCCCC
This sequence comes from Christensenellales bacterium, assembly GCA_050309705.1. Lineage (GTDB taxonomy): Bacteria > Bacillota > Clostridia > Christensenellales > UBA1750 > JBNRMR01. Next base: position 10,827 of record JBNRMR010000114.1, read on the forward strand.
GCCTCCATTCGTGGCAGCTATGAAAAGGGGACGGAGGTGGGCTGGCTGGACATATTTTCAGGAGAAGAAAAAATTGCCAGTTTTGGACTAGAAATTGAAAGAGATGTTGACAGCGACTCTTTTTGGGGTAAGATAAAGATGATAATGAATAACTGGTGAAGATGAAAGCACAAAGGATGATTAGCGATGAGCGATAAAAACAGAAGAGACGGACATGATGGCGGTTTCAGCGAAAGCGGCGAGAAAATGAGGCTGCAAAAATACCTGGCCCTTTCCGGAGTGGCCTCCCGCAGAAAGAGCGAGGAGTTCATCAAGGCGGGCAAGGTGAAGGTGAATGGGCAGGTGGTGACGGAGATGGGCGCCCTTGTTTCCGACGGCGACAGGGTGTTTTTCGAGGGAAAACCCGTTAGGCCCGAAATAAGAAGGCGCTATATCATGCTGAACAAGCCGACGGGCGTTGTCACAACCACATCAGACCCCGAAGGAAGGCCCACGGTGCTTTCATATGTTGAGGAGATCACCGAGAGAATATACCCCGTTGGCAGGCTGGACTACGACACCGAGGGGCTCTTGTTGCTGACAAACGACGGCGAGCTGGCCAACAGGCTGACCCACCCTCGCTACAGCGTTGAAAAGCTGTATATCGCCACAATAAAAGGCACGGTTTCGCAAAAGGACATCGAAGCTCTTAATAAGGGCATCGAGTTGCCGGACGGCCACAAGACTCGGCCCGCCAAGGCGCGGCTTATTTTCAGCGGCGATAACAAGGCCGTGGTGGAGATCATCGTCCACGAAGGGCATAACCGTCTGGTGCGCCAGATGTTCGAGGTTCTTGAAAAGACGATCGCTTCGCTAAAGCGGGAAAAGATAGGCAATCTGGGAATTGGAGGGCTCACAACAGGCCGATGGAGGCATTTAAGCCCAAATGAAATAAATTACTTAAGGCGGATAGCCGGGCTGGAAAAATGAAATATTAAGGGCATCGCGGCAATAAAGGCCGGGATGCCCTTTTGCTGCGCACGGGCGACTTGAAATCGAAGCGCAGTATTTGAAATAATTATTGAAAGATGTGCTTTTTTGATATATAATGTTACCTGGGGAAGAAGGGAAAAGGATGCCCTCGATAGAATAAGAAAAATGGGCACTTTGGAGCTTTGTGATTTTCGCATGTTTTCGTGGATTTTGCCCTAGTTTCCCTGGAGTGAGAATACGTCGTGCGCTTACCGGCGTGTGATTATTTTTAAATATAAATTTTTGAAATGGAGGTTATGTTCTTATGAGCGAAACCAAAAAGGATCTGCTCGCCGTGAAGAATGAGATTATCGCGGGAGACGAAGAAAAGATTGCCCAGCAGAAAAAGGCAGGCAAGCTGACTGCCCGCGAGCGCATCACCGCGCTTTTAGACGCGGGCAGTTTCGTTGAAATCGGCGCGCTGGTTAAGACGAAGGATGATGCAGGCCAGAGCGTCGTTGCCGGCTACGGCACTATCGATTCCAGGCCCGCATATGTTTATGCTCAGGATTACACCGTGAAGAGCGGCGCCGTGGGTGTGCTCCAGGCGAAGAAAATTTCAAGGGTGATGGAGCTTGCCAAAAAGACGGGAGCGCCGCTTGTCGCGTTTTTGGACAGCGCAGGCGCAAGGGTTGACGAGGGCGCCGCTGTGCTGGACGCCATCTCCCAGGTCATATCAGGCCATGCTGCACTTTCGGGCATCGTTCCCCAGATTGCCGTTGTTTCCGGCCCCTGCGTGGGAACGAATTCAATAGCTGCATCCCTGTGCGATTTTGTGATAATGACTGACAAGGTTTCATCACTTTTGGCCCAGGGCGCGCAGATAATCAGCGCCAAGATGGGCAAGGACGTTCCTGCGGAGGAACTGGCCGGCGCAAAGGCCGCCGCCAAGGCTGGTGCGTGCGCCTATGCCGCCCAAAGCGAGGAAGAGGCCGTTGCCGCCGTGCAAAAGCTCCTGGCATGCCTGCCCTCCAACAACATCGAAGAAGCCCCGGTTTACGAGGGCGAGAACCTGAACCGCAAAATCGACGCCTCGGGCGACGACGTGTTCTCTCTTGTTTCCGCCATCGCGGACGGCGGCGACGCTCTTGAGCTTTACAAGGGCTATGCAAGCGAAATTTACACAGGGTTCATTAAGCTGGGCGGCTTCTGCGTGGGCATTATCGCCAACAATTACGCGGAAAAGGGCGGGGTAATCACCCCTTGCGGCGCTGCAAAGGCGGCAAAGCTCATCAGCGTTTGCGACAGCTTTAACATCCCCGTTATATCGCTGGTGAACACCGACGGCTTCGCCGTTGATAGCATCGACGATAACTTCACATCCATTCAGGCAGGCGCAAAGCTGGCCTTCGCATATGCCCAGGCCACCGTTCCCAAGGTCAGCGTCATCGTTGGCAAGGCCATTGGCGGCGGCTATGCCGTGATGGGCTCCAAGGGCGTGGGAGCTGATATCGTTTACGCTTGGCCGCAGGCCGTTATCGGCACAGTTAGCGCGGACGCTGGCGCCAGGATACTCTACGGCGAGGAGATAAAAAACGGTCTTTCATTACAGGATGCCGAGAGCAAATACGCCGAAGAATACGCATGCCCCATCGCGGCTGCGCAGACCGGCGTGGTGGACGATGTTATCCCTGCGGAGGAAACCCGCCAGCACCTGATCGCCGCTGTGGACATGCTCTTTTCCAAGCGTGAAATCGTGACCCCGCGCAAGCATGGAAACGCGCCCCTTTAAGGGCTGAAAGGAGCTTGTATGAACTCAATGAACGCAATGGCGCTTCTCGCCAGCGGAAACTATGTTACGCTTTATGTGATATTGGCCATAATTATAATACTATGTCTGATTGCATTCACCAAGAAAAAGAAGCCCACATCGGTTGAAGCCCCTGCTGAGGCAGCGGATGCCAGCGCGGCGGAAGCTGCGCCTTTGGGGGAGACCGCCCACGCGGATAGCGACGACGAGATCGCCGCTGTCATTGCGGCGGTTATGGCCCTTGTGACGGCCCAGTCCGGTGGTCAGCTCAGCTATGAGGAGGTCATCGAAGGCTTCCATGTGCGCAGAATCAGGCGCGTTCCCAGTGTGAGCCAGTGGGGGAAAGCGGGCAGGGAAGAGCTGCTTTCTTCAAAAAACTTCAATTAGAACTCAATTATTTTATTGAAACCAATTTTTCAGGAGGATTATGAAATGCGTAGATTTGTTGTTAATGTAAACGGCAAGCAGT
>JBNRMR010000115.1:0-3034 GCA_050309705.1 Christensenellales bacterium
CTTTTACTGAGATATATGGCAGGGGAGAGTGAATATGAAAGGACAATTTTTCCGCAAGATAAGGAACCTTTGGGAAAAAGCCGGCTTCTTTGTGGTGCTGGGCCTTTGCATCTTAACGGTGGGAATAACCGCCCACATGACCGGCAGGGACAAAAATTTGCCCATTCCCACCATGCCCCCCGTGGCGGCGACCAGAGCGCCCGCTGCGACGCCCCGACCCACTTTACCCTCTGAGAATATTTTGCAGGCCAGCGTCAACCAGAGTGAGATGCTTGTGACAATACCGGAACTTCCGATAAAGGGAGACATCGTCGAAAGATTTTCAATGACGGAGCCCAGCTACAATAAGACTCTGGGCCATTATTCGATCCATCCGGGCATCGACATTGCCGCACATGAGAGCATGCCCGTTCATGCCTGCGCTGACGGCATAGTGGCCGATGTATATGAGGATCCAATGCTGGGCAATGTCATCGAGATTGATCATGGCGGGTTCACTGCGCTTTACGGCTCCTTATCCACCCTGAGCATGGTAAGGGTGGGCGATCCCGTCAGCTATGATCAGACCATTTCCTTTGCAGGCACCTGCCCGGGGGAAATGCACCTGGGCTCCCATGTGCATTTTGAAATTATGATAGGCGGCGAACATGTGGACCCGCTTTCATTGCTGGAATAGTTTTGAAGATAATGGCCAGAAGCAAAACGGCGCAGGTCTTTCCACGCCGTTTTTTCAAAAAACACAGTCTGAAATTATTTTCTCTCTGGTCTGAAATATTCTATGACCATTATAACAATGCCGGCAGCCAGCAAAGCGCCCGATAGCGCCAACAGCGGAGCCATTCCCAGCGCGGAAACCGTGGATAAAAACCGGCCGTGAGAAGTGCTCCAGGTGGACACCATGTTCAATGCGCATGTAATGAACACGGCAACCACCCCCATGACTCAAATCAAGGATAAAAAACCACCGATTAGCGCCCTTTTCATTATGACTCTCCTTCAATTAATATGTTATTATGCTCATTTAAGCGGGGGTCTTTGTTTATAAGCGACTCCGTCCATCATACACAAACAACTCTGGGAGAGAAAGTCACTTGTTAAAGTCATTCTTGCAGGGAAACAATCCTTATCAAAGTATTCATTGAAAACATTTCTTGCCTTATCAAAATCCGATAGGCTCAACAGATATAAGTTAACCTGAACCATATCATTGAGCGTCGCTCCTGCTGAGGCTAAAGTGTTCTGCATACTTCTAAAGGTGGCTCTCATCTGGTGTTCGATATCCTTCTTATCATGCCCCCCTGCGTGATGGGCAAGATAAATGAAATCACCCGCAACTACACAGGACGGGCAGGTATCATCGCGGGTATGGCTCGGCATTCTTTTGATCATCCGCTGTCTCTCCTTTGCATATTTCATAAATTATTTTAGCTTCTGAAATCTTTATATCATGGCATTGAAGTTCTGATAGGGCAAGCACTCGGGAAGCTCTCATAGCCGGAAAGCCGCCACGTAATTATATGGGTTCCAAGGGAATATCCCTTGGCGGAAGGGGTCCGGGGAAGGCAGAGCCTTCCCCGGAGAGCGCCCGCTGCTATTGATAAAGTTTGGGCAGAAGATATTTTCCGGTGTAACTTTTTTCGCATTTCGCCACTTCTTCGGGCGTGCCGCTGGTCACAACAGTGCCGCCCTTGTCGCCGCCCTCGGGGCCCATGTCGATTATGTAGTCGGCGGTCTTGATCACATCCAGGTTGTGCTCTATCACCACAACGGTGTTGCCGCCGCTGGTCAGGCGAATCAGTATCTCGATCAGCTTCGCCACATCGGCGGTGTGAAGGCCGGTGGTGGGTTCATCCAGCACATAGAAAGTTCTGCCGGTACTGCGCTTGCTCAGCTCAGTGGCCAGCTTCACCCTTTGAGCCTCGCCGCCCGAAAGCTGCGTGGAGGGCTGGCCCAGCTTTATATACCCAAGGCCAACGTCGTAAAGGGTGCCCAAAATGCGGTGTATCTTCGGGTGGTTCTGGAAAAAATCCCTGGCGGCCTCGACTGTCATGTCCAAAATGTCAAATATGCTCTTGCCCCGAAACTTTACTTCCAGAGTTTCCCGGTTGTACTTTTTCCCCTCGCAAACCTCACATGGCACATATATGTCCGGAAGAAAGTGCATCTCAATTTTCTTTATGCCATCGCCGCCGCAGGCTTCGCAGCGGCCCCCACGCACATTGAATGAAAAGCGGTTGCTCTTATAGCCTCTTGCCTTGGCCTCGTTCGTGTTGGCAAAAACTGCCCGGATATGGTCAAAAAGGCCGGTGTAGGTGGCGGGGTTGGAGCGGGGCGTCCTGCCGATGGGGCTTTGGTCTATGGCAATTATCTTGTCCAACTGATCAATGCCCTGCATCTGCCTATATTTCCCGGGTCTTGTGTGGGCGCGATTGAGGTCTCTGGCCAGGGTCTTGTAGAGCACCTCGTTTATAAGGGAGGACTTGCCTGAACCGGATACGCCTGTCACGCAGGTGAACACGCCCAGGGGGAGTTCCACATCGATATTGCGCAGATTGTTTTCCTCCGCGCCGATGATCTTAAGCCAGCCGGCGGGCTTTCTTCTCTCAACAGGCACATCGATTTTCAGCTTGCCGGAAAGATACAGCCCCGTCACCGATTTCTCATTTTGGCAGACCTCTTCCGGGGTGCCCTGGGCCACCACATGGCCGCCGTGGACGCCTGCGCCGGGACCAATGTCCACTATCCAGTCGGCGCTCATCATCGTTTCTTCGTCATGCTCAACGACGATAAGCGTGTTGCCCAGATCTCGCAGGTGCCTGAGGGTGCCCAAAAGGCGGCCATTATCCCGCTGGTGCAGGCCGATGGAGGGCTCGTCCAGTATATACAGCACGCCCACCAGGCGGGAGCCGATTTGGCTGGCCAGGCGGATGCGCTGGGATTCGCCGCCAGACAGCGTGGCTGCCGCGCGCGACAGCGTAAGGTAGCTCAGCCCCACGTTGCGCAGGAAGTGCAGTCTATCCTTTGCCTCCTTGAG
>JBNRMR010000116.1:0-12777 GCA_050309705.1 Christensenellales bacterium
GTTTTATACAAGTACGGTTGGGCATCGCCCAATGAACCCACAGGACAGTGCCTGCGCTATAAAATTTCGAGCCCGCTTTTGGACTCCGACATGAGTTGCGCTATCCGCGTGTGGCATTCGACCCTAACCTCCCGCTTTGCCGAAAATCATTATAACAAATAAGCTTCAAAACACAATAGCTATGAGGGGTTTTTTCAAAATATTTTTATCAAAGATCGCTTGCCTTACAGTACTGTAGCAAAGCTTACTGCAAGCAGCTTGCGGTGCGTATTGATTGGCGCAGTTTTGGCCTTGGATTTGCGCATATTTCAGCCTGAAAGAACCTGTCCCGCTTTTTCATTCGCTGGGATTCATCCTGCTATCATGCGGCAAAATTGTCGGCTTGAGGTTGGACATGAAGCAGGACAGCGGCGGATGATGAAATTCTTTAGTGCTTTATCGGATGCTTTGAATGCTGCGGGGCGCAATCAAAGGCAAAATTCCCAAGATATGCCGTTTAACCGGCAAAAATATCCTTGAAAGATAGGGGAAAAAAGCATATAATTGACAAAAGGAGGTAGCTTTATGGAAAATATGAAAAAATACTTCTCCGAGGCTTTTGGAACCTTCGTTTTGGTGTTTATGGGATGCGGTAGCGCCATTCTTCTTGGAGCCCAGTCTCCAGGCGGACATCTTGCCGTGGCACTGGCCTTTGGGCTTTCCATCATCGCCACAGCATATACAATCGGCGGAATTTCTGGCTGCCATGTGAACCCTGCTGTATCATTCGCTATGTTTTTACGCAAACAGCTTTCAGCAAAGGACTTCCTAGGCTATGTAGTCGGCCAGCTTGTCGGCGCAATTGCGGCGGCCGCCCTCTGGAAGCTGCTTGTTTCCCAGTTCGGCATTCCGGACATGACAGGGGCGCTGGGCTCCAATGGAGTTGCCGGTGCAGGCGGAATTGCGGGCGCGCTGATCGTTGAAATTGTGCTGACTTGCATATTCCTTTTCGCAATACTTGGCGCCACCTCCGATCCCTCCAAGGGAAGCGTGGCAGGCATAGTGATCGGCCTCACGCTTGCTTTTGTGCACATAGTGGGCATTCCTCTGACAGGCACCTCCGTTAACCCTGCCCGCAGCATCGGCCCGGCGCTTCTTGCAGGCGGACAGGCGCTGAAGGATGTGTGGGTGTTCATCGTGGCCCCATTGGCAGGCGGGGCTTTGGCTGTAGGGCTTTTCAACGCTCTTAACGGTAAAAAGTCCAAGAAGGCATGAGCCATATCTCTTTTCAGCGGGAAAGAAAACAAAACGGCGGGGTTATATCCTCGCCGTTTTTGCATATTATGTTCCTTTATTGCGCGCGCTTTTCCACCGCTTCGTTAAATTTGCAGACTGCTGCATCTCAAGCATCCTGCGGGGCTGATCCGGGAGAGCATTAAGGCATTGACCAAAGCGAAATGAGCATCCCTGCTAAAATTCGCTTGGAAACACGTTCAAGCAGTTATCCCCAAAACACCTTTGGGCAGCAAAAAACGCCAATATGACAAGCAATTGTCAGAGGTTTGGCAAGTTTGCTTGCAAAATGATTGGGAGGGATATATCATATCATTAATTACAAAGAAACACGAGGAAGAGCTATGGGAAAAGCGCGGGAATTTAGCCCTAATTGGTACACAGTACATGAATTTGCCAATGTAAGGCCGGTCAATTTGTACCACAAAGAGGGAGATGTTGGGCCGAATGAGCCGACGGGGAAGCGCAATTTGCATGTGCTTGCCAGGACAGAGCTGGAATATTCGAAGGATCAGGGGGCGGTCACCCTCCGTATAACTGCGGATGATTATTACAAGCTGTATGTAAACGGAGCTTTTGTCGCGCAGGGTCCGGCTCCGGCTTATCCAGAAAAATACTATTATAATGAGCTGGACATCAGCTCCCATCTTAACGAGGGGAAGAACATCTTGGCGGTTCACCTGTATTATCAGGGGCTTTTGAACCGAGTGTGGAACAGCGCGGACGGGCGTTTTGCCGTGGCAAGCCAGCTTCAGCTCGAAAATGGGGGGTCAAGCGAGCCTCTTTGGAAATATTGGATTTCTAATGCGTTTTCCGGCGGTGTGATCGCCTACCAGACACAGTACCTGGAGAATTTTGACAGCAATCTTTGGCAGGATGACTGGAACCTCGAGAAATTTGACGACAGCTTCTGGCCGGAGATGGTGCAGGCAAGCTGGGCGGACCATAACCTTGTGAAGCAGCCGACAAAAATGCTGGAAGTCTATGACCTTGCGCCGGAAAAGATTTCGAAAAATGGCGGCGTCTGGCGGATTGACATGGGAAAGGAAATCACTGGTGCGCTGTGCATTGAGGCGGCGGGGAGGAAGGGATGCAAAGTCATCATCCGCTGCGGAGAGGAGCTAAACGAGGACAGCAGCGTCCGCTACGACATGCGTTGCAACTGCCTGTACGAGGAGGTGTGGACGCTGAGGGATGGCAAGTGCGCCCTTACGCCCTATGACTACAAAGCATTTCGCTACGCAGAGCTTATTTTGGACCAGGGCGTGGAGATCTTGACCATCAAAGCGCTTGTCCGGCATTATCCCATGGATGAAAACCTTTGCACATTGCAGAGCAGCGCAAGATATCTGAAGGAGATATTTGACATCTGCAAAAATGGCGTTATGTGCGGCACCCAGGACGGGTATCTGGACTGCCCCACCCGCGAAAAAGGCCAGTATCTGGGCGATGCGGTGGTGACGGCGCGCTCGCACTTGTGGCTGACTGGAAAGACGGACATGCTTAGAAAGTGCGTGGATCAGTTTGCTCAGACCGCGAAGCTGATCTGCCCGGGGATGATGGCAGTCGCGCCGGGATCCTTCATGCAGGAGATTGCCGACTTTTCTTTGCTATGGTCTGAGTTTTTGCTGACTGATTATCAGTTCACTGGGGACAAGGGTTTTCTAAGAGCCTACTACCCCGTGGCAAAGGGAATTTTGGATCATTTCAAAGGCTTTGAGCGGGAGGACGGCCTGCTAGAGAATGTGACGGACAAGTGGAATCTGGTGGACTGGCCGGAGAACCTGCGGGATGACTATGATTTCGAGCTTAGCCGCAATGTGGGGCCTGGCTGCCATAACGTCATTAATGCACTGTACGCAGGCGCGGCGAAGAATCTTTCAAGGATAGAGAAACTGCTGGGGCTTCCGCAGTCCCATGATTTTGAGCGGCTAAAAGCCGCCTATGTCGCTGTCTTCTTTGATGAAGAAAAAGGGCTTTTTAAAGATAGCGAAAAAAGTCGCCACACGGCGCTTCACTCCAACATATACGCCCTTTACTTTGGCCTTTGCCCCTCTGGCAAAGAGGCGGAAATATCGAACTTTATGCTGAAAAAGGGGCTTTCCTGCGGCGTGATGCTAAGCTATTTCTATCTGAAGGCTCTTTCGGGGATTGGCAGGCAGGAGGATGTTTATCGGATGATTGTAAACGAGAGCGAGCGCGGCTGGGTCAACATGCTGAGGGAGGGGGCGACCTCATGCTTCGAGGCCTGGGGGAAGGATCAAAAATGGAACACCAGCCTTTGTCATCCCTGGGCCAGTGCGCCTATTCCGCTTTTGATCGAGGATATCGCGGGGCTTGTGCCGGACCCGGAAAGCGAGGGGGGAATTCGCTTTGAGCCACATATTCCCCTTGACATGGAGGCTCTTGAGGTTTCGGTTCCATTCAGGGGAAGGAAGTATAGCGTGCGGAAGAAAGACGGCGAGATCGCGTTCTTCTGCGAGGAGATTGGCGAGGGTTGAATATATTATATTATAAAAGCAAAAGGGCGCTCAGCGAGATTAACCGCAGGGCGCCCTTTTCGTTGGAACATCAAAAACACTCAAAAACGGAGATCGCTATCACAACACCTTGCTATAGAGCATGCATTTTAAGGGCACTGATTTATTTCCTAAATTTAGCGCCACATCTTTCTCGCAAGCTAGCTCAAATCCCCGGCGCTCGTAGAATTGATATGTGCAGGCGTTATCCGCAAATTAATACAACTTTTCCCCTTCTCTTTGCGCTCAAGTTCGCTGAGCAATCTGCTCCCGATTCCCTTTATCTTCATTTCAGGATTGGCAGCTAAAATATGATATCCCCAGCGGGTGAGTTGTCTTTAAATACTCTGCTATCCAAATACCGGTGAAATGCGTGCCGTTGATGGCAAATCCAATATATGAACTGAATCATTCAGCTAATTTTGCCATTGTTTGCACGCGCCTTGGACGCAAAACTCCCTTTCTACATCGCTTCCAATCCTTTCAAACTGTTTTGAAACCCTTCAACCTTAAGCCTTTTTATGGTATTATATTTTTAAGCAATAATGAGTTTGGCTATTCGGGAAGCATATTGCGATCAGCAGTTCCGCAAGAAAAGGCTGCTGGCAAGCATTAAACAAAGAATTTTTCTGGAGGAACATCTGTGGTTAAAAGGCTTGTGATGGTTTCGCTTGACGCAGTTTCAAGCAGCGATTTGGCGCTCTTATTAAATCAGCCCAATTTCGCAGAGCTGAAAGAGCAGTCCTCTTTGGTCAGGGAAGTAAGCTCCGTTTTCATATCAAACACATATCCCGCCCACTCATCCATAATCACCGGCGTTCATCCCAACAAGCATGGCTTGGTGGAAAATCTGATGCTTGACCCCAGGAGGCGCCATCAGCAATGGCGGACGGATTCACGGCAAGTCAAGGCGCCTAGGCTTTACGACAAGGCCAGAGAAATGGGGATGGACGTGTGCGCGATTTTGTACCCCGCCACAGCCGGGGCGGATATTCGGTATAATCTTCCGGAAATTCACGAGCCGACCAGCGTCTTGAAGCTCCTTTCGCAGATGCTGAGAAAGGGGAGCCCCCGCTTTATACTGGGCAGTGCGCTGCGTTTCGGCAGGCATCTGAAAGGCATCTCATCACCAGGTCTGGACGATTTCACCACCTACACCGCAGCGGACGCGCTTATTCGCCACAAACCCAACCTGCTGTTGCTGCATCTGGTCGATACGGATAGCCAAAAGCACGCCTTTGGCCCCGGAAGCAAGGAAGCGGCGGACTCCCTGGAGCGCCACGATAAGCGTTTAGGTTTGCTGGTTAAGGCGCTTAAGGATGCGGGAACCTATGATGAAACGGGCATAATCATTTTCAGCGACCATTCGTGCCTTGGCGTTCACACATCGGTGGACCCAAACGACTTCCTTGAGGAAAACGCCCTTTTCAAAAGAAAGCGCGGCAGGGCTGTTCATTACCGGGCTTTTTTCCACAATGCCGGCGGAACGGCTTTTCTTAAAGTATATGACAAAGAAAAAGCGAATGATGTCATGGAGATCGCTCGCCGGATTTTAAGCGAGGAATATGTTCTTCGGGAGCTTTCCCCGCAGGAGATGCGCATCAGCGGCATGGATGGCGAATATGCCTTTGGAATCGAGGCGAAGGAGGGCTTTGCTTTCGGCAAGCCCATCTCCGGTCAGCACGGTTATTCGCTAAATCAAAAGAACTACACCGCTTTTTACATGGCCAAGGGCGAGGGCATTCATCCCGGCGGCGAGCTGTCCGGCGGCTGCATAGTGGACATTTGCCCACTGGCGGCAGATATGCTGGGAATTCCCAAATGGGAAATGGACGGAGAAAACAAGGTTTTTACAATATAAAGCAAACAGAGAACGCCGCAATTGCTAGACCTTATGCCTCTGGCCGCCGCCAAAAAGTCTTGCAGTCCCGCTTGTCTGCGATGTTGAACTCGATCATCCTTCCAATGAGCTGAAAATCCACCGGGCTGCTCCAGGGAATGCGCACCAGCTCTTTGCTGTGGTCATAGCCCGCCTGCATGATTTCGCTGGAAAAAAGGGCGATAGTTTTGCTTTCCGGGGCTACGGCCAAGTGTCTCTTTGAAGTGCTGAAGCCGATTATGAATGTGCCGTGATCGGTGAACATGGGCTGGTTCCAGGCAATTTTCCTGCCAAGTTCGGGGTAGCTTTCAAAGACCCAGTCTAAAACTTCCTTCACTCGCTCCCTATGCTTATCATCGCCAATTGCAGACAAATATTCTTTAAAAGTGTTCATTTGCCCCTCCCCTATTGTTATGACATTGCTTCAAAGCCAGCTTCTTAATTCCTGCGCATTTGCCGCCCGCTGTGGTATTCGACTTCGCAGGCTTTTATTCTATGACGGCTAGGAAAAAAGCGGCCCTCACAGCGGCTAATTTACTTCCTTACCAGCACGCCATCGCGCATTTGAAGCGTAACGTCCATCATATCAAGCACGTCCGTATCGTGGGTTACTACCACAACGCAGTAGTTGCGCTCATGCGCAAGGCGGGAAAGCAAGGCAATGATATTGCGTGCGGTGGTGCTGTCCAGGTTGCCTGTGGGTTCATCAGCGAGGATAAGGCTGGTGTCCATGGCTAAGGCTCTCGCTATGGCGATGCGCTGCTGCTCGCCGCCGGAGAGCATGGAGGGAAAGCGGTTGAACACCGATTCGGTCAGGTCCACGCTTTTGATATGTTCCTCGGCGCGCTTTTTTGCATCCCTGGGGCGTATGCCGTGAAGCTCCATTGGGTACATGACGTTTTCCAGGGCTGTCAAAAGCGGGAACAACCGAAAGCTCTGGTAAATCATAGCCACATCATTGCGGCGGAATTCATCCAGGTCCAGCGTGCGGGTGGAAACGCCGCGAAACAGGACGTCGCCTTCCTTGGGCAAGTCCAAACCTGCCATAAGCGAAAGCATGGTGGACTTTCCGCTGCCGCTCTTGCCGACAATTGCGTATATGACGCCCTGCTCGAACGCGCAGCTAACATCCTTCAGCGCTTCCACGGTTTGGTATTTGTTGCTGTACGCGTAGCGCACGGACTTAAGCGAAAGTATACTCATATTGCCTCCTTATTCTTTCTCAGATAGGATCGCGAGGGCGCTCTTGGCGTTTTGCATCAATATGGAGAGCGCCGCGCTTAGCGCATAGCAGGCAAAAAACGCGTAAATTCCTGGCGTTGCAAGCTGCTGCACACCCTTAAGCGCATACCAGACCGCAGCGGCGGGCAGGGCGCCCAATATCAACAGCAACATCTGCTCGCCCAATATTGTGGTGAAAATGCGCCGCTTTTGAGCGCCCATGCCGCGCATGAGCGCGATGTCCTCACGGCGGGTGTTGACGGCGAGGAAGCCCGTTATGAGCCCCAATATGCACACAAGCGCCAAGAGCACGGGGTAAAGGATCTGCAAATATTTACTGCGCTGGGCGATGGAGCTAAGCGTTTCGTTGAACTGTGCGTCCTCGATGACGACGCACAGGCGAATATCGTTGGCCATTGTGGGGCCGGAAAAGCCCGCTTCCTCCAGGCTGTCCTTTACCTCTTCCAAAGCGCGAGGGTCAGGAATTTTAAATGTCAGCGCTGAAATATATTTGTTGTCCAGCATAACATCAATAATCTGCTGCTGCGTAAACGGTTCAGCGCTTTGCGGATTGCTGTAATCAATTGCCGCGTAATGAGCGTATCGCCCTGTGCTGAGGGTGGATACCCTGCCTTTGCGCTCATTGAGCGAAGAACGTTCAGGATCCAAAGCGCCCAGGGGCAGAGGGCAATAGATATTGTTCTGGTTTGCAGCGCGGGTAAAGCTCCCCACAACAAGCATGTCCATTCCGATGAAGGGATCATAGCCGGCAAAATAGTTATCCATGTACACGCTGATTGTGTCCCCCGGCTCAATCCCGTGCTCGCTCATGAACTGGGCGGATACTATGCACGGCAATACTTCCCACTGGCGGCTACCAAAGCGGGCTTCGTCCCACTCGGGCATGAAGTCGGCATGGAATTCGCCAAAGTAAAACTCTGGCGCGCCCCTCACCGAGTCTGTAAAAATGATGTTCGGCCCGGAGTAAAGGGTATCCGTTAGAATTTCAAGCTGATAAGGATCCGCCGGCGCCGGCACGGGCTTTGGCTGGCTTTCAGAGCCATCCGCCCGAGCTGATACGCCTAGATAGCTGTAGTTGAAGCTATAGGTGTAGGCCAAGTCGCTTATATTATCTAACGAAAGCAGCCGCGCGGCAAATGTGTTTTGGATGATCAGTTCATCTGAAAATTTGCCGTTCATCTGAGCGGAATAGCCCGAAAGCTCAGTGCTTTCATACAGAGTATCCCGCGCTTCATCGTAGGATGCAAGCGTTTCTTGCAGGGATGATACGAACAAAAGCGCCGCCGCACAGAGAGCAGGCACCAAAAGGGAGCGCATGCCTCCGCGGCGTATTGACAGCATGGCATGGCGCAGCGAACCCTTAAGCGCAACGGAGGACTTCGTGGGCGACCGGCGCACCCGCACCCGTGACCTGGCAGAAATCAGCCGCCCGCTGATGATTCTTTCTGCAAAATGGATGCAAAGCGCCAGCGACATGAAAAACGCGCCCGCCCCAACGACGCCTGCCAATGTATACGACAGCGTCACAACGGGAGCAAACTCTTTGACTATGCCTCTAAAGCCGTCGCTGTAGCGCATATCCACGACTTGCAGCTCCGAAACAAACTCATAGGCAAATTTGATCAGATTTTCGGCATATTTAATTCCCAGAAGAATGCCTGCGATAATAGCGATGAGCGCGATGAGGCTTGCGCCAACCACCAGATAGAGCCGCACTTCAGCCTTTTTTGCACCGAAGCATCGCATTATCTCAACGGCGTCCCGCTGCATGTCCACAAACAGATGGGCGAAAAAAGACAGAACAGTGAGCGTCACCGTAAGCGCTATTATGGAAAGCGCGATGGCCGCACTTTGAATTACCTTAAGAGCATCCGCCGTAGCCTGATAACCCTGGTCATAAACGGCAATGAATATGCGTTCGGGCAGCAGCGGTTCTATTTGAGAAAGGAATGTATCTGCAGTGCCGTTTTGGATGGTGGCCTGGCCAAGATCATACATGTAGCGCACAGGGCGCGCCGAACCGGAGGCGGGGGGAGTATAGATATTGCGGTTATAATCTGAGTGGTAGTTGACTATGCCCACGATGGTAAACGTCTCCTGGCGAGACATTTTATCGCCCCATGCGTACATTGTGGAGCCTTCGTCGTCCGGCAGGTGGATGGTCAGCTCATCTCCCACGTTCAAATCGCGGTCATTAGCAAGCGTTTGCGAAATTACGCACACCTTTGCGCCTTCGTCGCCCTCCTGCCTTGTGAAAAGGCGGCCGGAGACGGGATATAAATAGTTTTGGTTGAACTCCTCAAGGTCGCCAAGCTCCCGGGCGCGGCATACCGTGAGAGTGTTGCTCATAGCGTCATAGTATTTTGCAATGGTAAGATAGATATTGTTTTCGTCCGCATGCAAGGCCTCGGCGGATTCTATCCGGTGAATCTTTGCGACCGAAGCGCTGTCCACACCGGCTTGCTGAGCAATCCAGCTATAGAAGGGCGAGAGTTCCACATATAGACCATTGGCATTAAGCCTGTAGTTTCTTGCGTGTATCACATATGTGGCGTTGGGATCGGGCACAAACCCGAGCTCTTCCGGGTCATTTTCTATGAAAACAGAGCGCCCCGGCTCGTATGGGCGGAAAGAGTATAGGCTTTCGACCAGTTTGCCGTAGTAGGGGCTGTCCTGTGCATATTGTCTGATTCCTGTTACGATCAGTACGCAGTCATAGCTGTATTCCGGGTTTTGCTCATTTGAAACGAAGCCGGCAGCCGAACCCATGCCCACATCAGAGGGCTGCCATAGCAGCACGTTTTCGTTTGCGGCGATGGCGTCAAAATCGATGCCCGCAACATCTGCAAGCATGGTTTCGCTTTTGCTGCCTTTGCTTGAGCCGTAATCCTCAAGGTATTCCATGGTCACGATTGTGGTGTAGTTTTCTTCGCAGTCCCTCAGCATAGCGGCGCTTGCCGCCCATGTGTTTACGCCCAGATATAAAAATGCCGTCACCGCAGCTATCAAAAGCGCGAACAGAATGGCTTTAACGGGTATACGGATTATACTTTTTATGCTGTTACGAAAAATCAAGAGCTACCTCTCCCCGACGCTGCAATAAGCCCACATGATGCTTGTCTTATCCTTATTGCAATTTGTTACAGGACTTAATATACCATCAATCGATCTTTTTGTCACTAAACTTTGTGTTGTTTTTGACCTTTTCACAGCCGTGGGGTGGTGCGGGTAATTTTCAGGACAAAAAACTCTGCCGTAAAGTCACGTTCTGATCTTACGGCAGTGTTATTGATGGTGCCTGTGTTCATAATAAAAACCGGGAAAACTGGATGAAACAAGGATTTGCGGCATTAGCGGATGGAAACAAAGCGTTCAGGATATCCGCTTAAATCGCAGTTATCTTTTTATATATAAGTTTTTATTTTTCATGCTCACTCTTAAACTTTTCCAAGAGCATCTCCTGTTTCACACGCTGCAACATATTTTACCATGAAAAATCCACCGTCAACCGTTTTTATAAATTGATGGTGGATATTTTGGCTGGGATGGCAGGATTTGAACCTACGAATGCGGGAGTCAAAGTCCCGTGCCTTACCGCTTGGCGACATCCCAATTTATTCTTCATGCTTAATGCGCTTTCTTTTGCGCTTTGAAGGGCGGACTCACTGTTCAAATAATAAAAAAATGAGGTAATGGGGTGAGTGATGGGGTTCGAACCCACGACCTCCAGGGCCACAACCTGGCACTCTAACCAGCTGAGCTACACCCACCATATACCGCATCTTTAAGAGCGCCAACTAAATGACATGACGCTCTATGGCACGCCAGAAGGGATTCGAACCCCTGACCCACGGCTTAGAAGGCCGTTGCTCTATCCTACTGAGCTACTGGCGCATACCGACCGCACAAGCTAAGGCTCGACCTCGGCTAACGCTTAAGGATTATACCAAACTCCCGCGGCGATGTCAACGGTTTTAATTGTTTTACCAACAGCTTTCCTGCAAATTTCCAGTTTGCCAGCATTTTCAGCGGCCTATGGGGAAAAGCTCAGCTGAAATGAGCTGCGCGTTTTGAACAGTCAAAAGCGCATAGCTTCCGGGGAAACCGCCGGCGGCGCCTGGGTTTATTAAAAGCACCTCTTCGCGCTGCTGTATGAGGGGAGCGTGGGTGTGGCCGAAAAGAGCGACTTTGCAGCCATGCTGCTGCGCGGCCTTTTCTAGCTCTCCAAGGCCAGATTTCACCCGATATCTGTGACCGTGACAGAGCATGAATTTGAGCCCGCCAAGCTCGATGATCAAAATCTCCGGAGCAGAAAAGGGCATATCGCAGTTGCCGCCAACGGCGTAAACCGGCATCTCCGCGCTTTTTTCGATGGACTTTAAATCCCCCGCGCCGTCTCCCAGATGTATCAGCGCATCGGGCCTGTTTTCTTCGATGATCTTTAATATGCTAAGGACCGCTCTTTTGTTGCCGTGAGTATCTGAAAAGATCAGAATCTTCATTCGCCTTTTTCTTTCTCTTTGAAATAGTGGCGCAGGCTCATCAGCGCCCTTCGCCTGTGGCTGACCTCGTTTTTCTGTTCAAAGCTGATTTCCGCAAAAGTTTTGCCAAAAGGCGGGTAGTAAAACAAGCAGTCATAGCCAAAGCCGCCCTCGCCCCTCGGCTCAAGGATGATCTCGCCTTCCACGCGGCCGGTGGTCAAAAGTTCTCTGCCATCCGGGAACACCAATGCAATGGCGGAAACAAACCGCGCTGATCTAGGGGCTTTAAAAGCGGCGCATTCTTTGATCAACCTTTGCCGATTGTCCTCATCGTCATGCTGTGGGCCGGCGTATCTGGCGCTGATGACCCCTGGGGCGCCGCCCAGGCAATCCACACAAAGCCCAGAATCATCGGCAATTACGGCTGTTCCCAAAAGCCTTGACGCCTCACGAGCCTTCAGCAATGCGTTTTCCTGGAAGGTCTGGCCGGTCTCGTCCACGTCGATGTCAAGACCCGCCTCGCCCTGGGAGATAATCTCGTCAAAGTATGGCCCTAGGATGGACTTTATTTCGGCAATCTTCCCCTTATTTCCCGAGGCAATGACAAGCTTCTTATTCTCTTTATTAATCTTCACCATCAACCAAAGCCCTTTGCCTTTCGACTATTTCTCTGATGCCCTTTTCAGCCAAATCGGAAAGGGCGGCCATCTCAGCCTTAGTGAAGCTTCTTCCCTCGCCCGTGGCCTGGATCTCAATCCACTCCCCTTCACCCTGAAATGACATCACAAAATTGCAGTCAACATCGGCGCGGCTGTCCTCGCTGTAACAAAGATCCAGCATGGGCTGGCCATTAACGATTCCGCAGCTTATGGCTGCCACGGGGGCTTTAACGGGGATTTCCTCAATTATGCCTTCCCTCAGCCAGCGCTTTGCGGCCAGCATCAGCGCCACATAGCTGCCTGTGATGGCGGCGGTGCGGGTGCCGCCGTCGGCCTGCAAAACATCGCAGTCGATGCGCACGCAGCGTTCGCCCAGCTTGTCAAAGTCACACACTGCTCTAAGGCTCCTACCAATGAGCCGCTGAATTTCAACGCTCCTGCCATCCTGCTTTATGCCATCACGCTTTTTGCGCACACCTGTGGAGGCAGGCAGCATGGCGTACTCGGCGGTGAGCCATCCTCGCCCCCGGCCCACAAGGAATGGCGGCACATCGTTTTCAAGTATCACGGTGCAAAGCACCCTGGTTTTGCCGAAGGAGACTATCACCGAACCATGAGCGGTTTCGATAAAATTCGGCAGAAATTCCAGCTTCCTGAGCTGGTCGTTTGCGCGTCCGTCGATTCTCATGTGAATTTGCCCTCCTTTGAGTCTTTTGGAGAAGTGC
>JBNRMR010000117.1:0-16216 GCA_050309705.1 Christensenellales bacterium
GCATACCTGTCAAGCATGTCACAATCACCGGCGCGTCCGCCTGATAAAGAAACGCTTGCTACAGTATCGCCGGCTTTAAGCTTCCCCGGTTTAACAAACATCCCCATCAAGCTCCCCCTTTTTCAGCTAAAAACGCTGCTTTTCATCTATAGCAACATTATCATAATAAACAAAAAACATCAATCTAAAACACCGAAGCCGCTGCAATAACAGTAACTTCGGTGTTGGTTTTGCTGTGGCGGTTTAGCAACTGCACGTCAGCCCAAGAACGAGTTCGTGAAAATCTGGCTTACGTCATTTATCGGGATCATCTCGATGCGGCTCTTGACGATGTCGGGAATGTCGGCGATGTCTTTCTCGTTTTCAACGGGGTAAAGAACCCGCTTTATGCCGGAGCGGTAGGCCGCTAAAGTCTTTTCCTTAAGACCGCCTATAGGCAGCACTCTGCCCCGAAGGGTAATTTCGCCCGTCATTGCGGTGTCCTGGCGCACGGGCTTGCCGGAAAGGGCCGAGGCCATGGCCAAAGCCAAAGTGACTCCGGCTGAGGGGCCGTCCTTTGGGGTTGCGCCCTCGGGAACATGGATGTGGATGTCCGTCTTGGCGTAGAAGTCCTCCGGCACGCCCAGCTCCTTATGGCGCATTCTTATGTATGAAAGGGCCGCCCTTGCGGATTCCTTCATCACATTGCCCAGCTGGCCTGTCAGCTGTATCTCGCCCTTGCCGGGCATTGTGCTGACCTCCACAGAAAGAGTGACTCCGCCATAGGGCGTCCATGCAAGGCCCGTGGCAACGCCCACCTGGGGCTGCTTTTCGGCCTTGTCGTAGTGGAACCTGGGCGGGCCCAGCAGCTTGGGCAAGTCCTCCTTTTTCACCTGAAGGGAAGGAGGGCGCACCTCCATTTCCAGAACATCGCAGGCGGTCTTGCGGCAGATCTTGGCGATCTCCCGCTCAAGATTCCTAACGCCCGCCTCCCTTGTGTAAAGGGTGATAATGTCGCTGACGGCGGAAGGTGTGATTGTAAACTTGATCTTTTCAAGACCGTTTTCCCTTGCCTGCTTGGGGATAAGATGTTGCCTTGCGATGCGCGCCTTTTCAACGTCCGTGTAGCCCTCGATGTTGATTACCTCCATCCTGTCCAGAAGAGGGCGGGGGATGGAGTTTAGATCGTTGGCGGTGGTTAAAAACAGCACCTTTGAAAGATCATATGCGGTGTCCAGGTAGTTATCGCGGAAGGAGTGGTTTTGTTCTGGGTCTAAAACCTCCAGCATGGCGGAGGCAGGATCGCCTCTGAAGTCGCTGGCCATCTTGTCAATTTCATCGAACAGTATCACGGGATTCACAGTGCCGGCCTGCTTCATCATGCTGATTATGCGTCCGGGAATGGCGCCGATATATGTCCGCCTGTGGCCGCGGATCTCCGCCTCGTCGCGTATGCCGCCAAGGGACATGTTCACAAACTTCCTGTCCAGCGCCCTTGCGATGGACCGGGCGATGGACGTCTTTCCCACTCCGGGAGGGCCTGCAAAGCAGAGTATTGGCCCCTTCATGGAGCCGGTAAGCGTCTTTACAGCCAAAAACTCCAATATGCGGTCCTTCACTTTTTCAAGGCCGCAGTGGTCCGCGTCCAGCACTTTTCGTGCGTGGCGCAAGTCCTTGTTATCCTCGGAAGCTTCCTCCCAGGGAATGTCCAAAAGCCATTGCACATAGCTTCTTGAAACCGTCTGCTCCGGCGAGGAAGCGGGGATGCTCTCAAGCCGCTTCAGCTCTCTCATGGCCTTTTGCCTTGCGTCGCCGGACATGCGGCTGTTTTCCACCTGCTCCTTCATGTCGTCCAGCTGCTCGGTCTCATCGCCCCCCAGCTCGCTCTGGATTGTGCGAAGCTGCTCGCGCAGGTAATATTCCCGCTGGCTTTTCTCTATGTTGGCCTTGACCTTGCTGCGAATGCTCTGCTCCGCCTCGGCGATCTGGCTTTCATGCAATATTATCTTGTAAAGGCTTTCCAGGCGGCTGATCACCCCCACCTTCGAAAGGATGACCTGCTTGCGCTCTATGCTCATGGGCAAGCTGGCTGCGATCACGTCGGCGACCTCGCCCGCATTCAGCGAGTCCGCCCTTGGAAGCACCTTGCCGGTGATGGCCGTGTAGTTTTCCAGCGCGTCGTTGATGAGGCGCAGGAAGGCTTCTTCCTCCGCGGGGTCGGCGCTCTCCTCAGTTTTAAGTATCTGTATCTGCGCCCGATCATAGTTGGTCATGGGATCAAGTCGAAGCATATGGGCCCTATCGATCCCCTCAGCCAGCACACGAAGGCTGTTGCCGGGCAGCTTTAATATCTGCTTTATTTTCGAAACCGTGCCGATGGGGTAAAGATCTTTTGCCTTCGGCTTTTCAACGCCGGTGTCCTTTTGGGTCACCAGAAATATAAGCTGGTCCTTTGTCATGGCGCTTTCAAGGGCTGCGATGGAGCGCTTTCGCCCCACGTCGAAATGCAGCACTGCGCCGGGGAATATGCATATGTCCCGCAATGGCAGGCATGGTATTTTAATGTTTAACTCTTCCATAAAATCTATCCTCAAAAATTATTTTTAATGTCGGCAAAGTTGGGCTTTTGGCCGTCATTTGCCATATTTAAGCCGCGCCCTTTCCAGGGCTTCCGGCAGGCCGATGTCGATTATGTCGCCGTCTGCGGCGTGCGAGTAAACGGAAGTGCGTTCGCATAGCCAAGGTGGGAAGCTGCCGGGGGAATCCTTGGGGTTTCCCTCGCGCAGATATTCATCAAGCATTGAAAGGGCTTCTTTAGGGTAGGCATAAAGGGCGTAAACAGCGTGCCGGCCTTTTGGCAAAGCTGGTTTTTCCTCAATGTTCACAACTTTGCCCTCCGGCCCAATCGAGGCCACCGCCACCCTTCTCAGCTCGTCTAAGTCGTGGGACTGCTTCACCAGCAGAAGCGGTTTTCTGCCAATCTCCAAAAACCGGCGGACAAATGGTGTTATTTCAAAGCCGAACATGTTGTCCGAAGCGCAGACAAGCACATCGTCTGAAATTTCGCCACGCTTTAAGGCATATTGAAGATCGCCCAGAGCACCCAGCCGCTCCTCGGGGCTTTCGGTCATGTCATCCAAAAGAGTGATGCGGCTTTGGGCGTTTTCGTTCTGCGAAGCAAGCCATTCCTCAAAGTGCTTTATATATCGGTGGTTTGAAACAATGTATATTCTGTCAATGCAGTTTGTGCGTAAAAGCTTTTCCATCAGGTGGGTTAAAACCGGCTTGCCGCCCACCTTCAAAAGGGCTTTTGGCAGGCGTCTGGTTATCTCCCCCAGCCTTTGCGAATAGCCCGCCGCAAGGATGATTGCTTTCATCTGCGCACCTCCTGTGCAAGCTCGACTTAAGTATAACACAATATGGGCTGAAAAATCAAAAAAGCGTATTGGAATGTCCCAAAATTTGCAGGTGGTCTTCGGGGATATAATCTTTTGCCAAGCCGATCATATCATTTAGCAAAGGGGCGTTGATGAAATGAAGTTTAGCGAGCTTAAACAAAAAGAGGTTGTGAACGTGTTGGACGGGCGAAGGCTGGGCACCACAATAGACATAGAGTTCAGCCAGATGGACGGCCATATAACGGCCATAGTCGTACCCGGGCCCTTCAGCTTCATGAATCTGATCAAGGGAAACTGCGAAGGCTATGTAATTCCGATGAAAAAAATCTGCAAAATTGGCGACGATGTGGTGCTGGTGGAGCTGGACGCTTCGTTTTTCCGAACCGATTGCTGAAAAAGCCGGTATTGGCGCATTATTGTTGATATTTGCCGAAAAATGATGTACAATAAAGAAGGAAAAATCATGGCGGCCTTGCTTGCGCCGCAAAAGAGGTTAAATATATGCGCTGTTATTTTTGCTCGGCTCCCGATAGCAAGGTGATCGATTCAAGGCCAACCGTTGACGGACAGGCCATCAGGCGCAGGCGCGAATGCCTAAGCTGTGCAAGGCGCTTCACGACCTATGAAAAAGTGGAGACAGTTCCCCTGGTGGTGGTGAAAAGGGACGGCAGCCGCGAGCCCTTTGACGCCGAAAAGATAAAGCTGAGCGTGATGAAGGCCATTGACAAGCGCAGGGTCTCCATGTCGTCGGTGAACAAGCTGGCCGAGGAAGTGGAGCAGAGCTTCCAAAACACGCTGGAGCAGGAGATCCCCACATCGAAGGTGGGCGAGCTGGTCATGCGCAAGCTGAAGGATCTGGACGACGTCGCATATGTGCGCTTTGCATCTGTCTACCGCAGCTTCGAGGATATCGACACCTTCAAGCGCCAGTTGGAGGAGCTTTTGCAGGAGCGCGACCTGGAAGACTCACAGGAAGAGGGCGGCAAGGCCGAGTGATATAAGTGCCAATGAAATAATTCTTCGATGTCCCTCGTTAACATTTTAGCGGGGGACTTTTGCTTTCAACGCAGGGCATTAATCCGAACCTTAGAGGGATGGCGCGATAAGAGATTATGGGGGGCGCCTTCAAACGCAAGTGAAAAAAGGGAGGGAAATAGCGATGAAGATTATCAGCAGACTGATCGGAGTGATAGAAACGGCCGTGGGACTTTTGACCGGGGCATACGTAGGCCTGTGGCTTGCGGGGATCATTCTCTGGTCGGCGGATTTTGCATTTGCGGCAATGGGCCTGGTCTCGCTGTTTTTCATAATAGACGGAATATCGCGGCTTGCAAGGGGTAAGTCTGTATTATGGACCGGAAGCAAGGCCGTCAACTTCGCTGTGCAGGGGGCGCTACTGGCCGTGGTCTGTTTGATGGTGTTCATCCAGGGTGCAATTTTGCGGCCAGAGAAGGGGAATGCTGCTCAAGGGACGGACTACGCGGTGATATTCGGCGCAAAGGTCCATGGCAGCGCTCCTTCAGCGATGCTTTCAGGGCGCATTGACGCGGCTGCGGATTATCTGAATGCAAACCCCGAAACCGTGGCAATTGCTTGCGGAGGGCGCAGCGAGGGCAACCCCTACAGCGAGGCTCAAGTAATATTTGACGGCCTTGTGGCAAGGGGGATAGACAAAAGCAGGATTATCCTGGAGGAAGACTCCTTAAGCAGCACACAAAGCGTCCAAAACGCAATTGAAATTATTGACTTGCGGGGCGGGGGCAGCGTGATGGTTATCACAAGCGATTATCATGTCTACCGCTGTGTACGCCTGTTCAAGCGCGCGGGGGTGACTGTCTACGGCCTTGGCAGCGATGTCTCCCTTCCTCTGCGCCCCATCGCCCACTTCAGAGAGATGCTATCAGTGATGCGCGACTACGCTGTGGATATCGGCGACATGTTCACATAACCGCATCTGCGCGCAGCCAGCAGTGCACTAGACTAGAAAGCTTATTTTGTCTATAATATTAATCTGTTCACAGATTTTTAAGCTGAACCATCTGGAAATTGTCCCCAAAAAATGCTATAATATTTCATAAAACTACAGGCGCGCCGGGTGTGGGCACGCTTGAAGCTTGGGGATGCACGAAATGTGGCGAAAATTTTGGCGCATGGCTTGGCGTAAAATGAAAAGAAAGTTTCTTTTGAACAGGGAAACCGGCATATCCCTTGCCGTGGTGGCGGTGGTGTTCGGGCTTTCGGCTCTGTTTTACAGCTTCGGCTCCAGAGCAAGGCTGGCCGATAATCGCCTGACAGCATTGCGGCTCATGGAAAACAGCCTTGCCGCTCAGGCCGCCGCGTACACGCCCGCTCCCGCAATAGACGACTTTTCAAAGCGCCCAAAGATAAACATAAACAGCGCCAGCGCAGAGGAACTGGCCATACTGCCGGGGATAGGCAGCGGGCTTGCGCAAAACATAATCGACTACCGTAATGCCCGGGGCGGATTTGAGAGCATTGAGGAGTTGATGAACGTCAGCGGAATAGGCCAGGTAAAATTCAGCAATATTATGGATGGGGTCACCATTGAGTGATTACCAATTATTAATGTGAAGGTGTTCATTTGCTGGGCATAGTCAATGAAACGATAAAAAAGCACAGTATGCTCAGGCCAGGCCAGATGATCGCTGTTGCGGTTTCCGGCGGGGTCGATTCCGTTGTGCTTTTGCACCTGCTGAAAAAGCTTGGCTATGGCGTTTTCGCCCTGCATTTTGAGCATGGCATAAGAGGCGAAGGCTCAGTTGGTGACATGGAGTTCGTAAGGGCATTATGCGAAATGGAAGGGGTTCCCTGCGAAGCTGGCAGGGGGGACGCCCCTGCATTTGCCCGTGAGAATGGCATCTCTTTGGAAGTGGCCGCAAGGGAGCTTCGCTACGGCTTCTTTAGAAGTGCCATGAAAAAAAACGGCCTTGATGTCTGCGCCACCGCCCACCACCTGGACGATCAGGCCGAGACGACTATCATGCGCCTTGTCCGCGGTGCGGCGGACGGCCTGGAAGGCATTCCCTATGTGAACGGCTGTTTCGTAAGGCCTCTCAGGGATGTGCCAAAGCGGCTGATACTTGAATATGCGAAGGAAAATGGGCTTGCCTGCGTGGAAGACGAAACCAACGCCGACACAGACATCGAAAGAAACTTGGTGCGTCATCTGGTTCTGCCAAAGCTTTGCGAGATCAACCCTGCGGCGGCGGAAAATATTTCAAGGTCGGTGGCCTTTGCGGCAGATGCCCTGGCCCTCGCCAATGAATGCGCTAAAAAAGCCCTGAGCCAAATGAAGGGTGGCATCGACATCAAAGCGCTAAAAGCCTTGCCCAAAGCCGTTCAAAGAAGTGCGGTCGCCCTTTTTTTGGAGGAAATGGGCGCCAAAGAGTTCTCCCACAGAAATGTGGCGGCGGTCATAGCCCTTGAAAGAACTGGGATGCAGGCGGACATAAAGGGTTTAAGGCTGATAAACGATGCCGGCATTATCCGCGAAGCCGAGGAAAATGGCGCACAGTTCTTCGAGGAAATGGGCGCCCTGCCTGAAAAACGCGGAGAGATTGTGTGGATTAATCTTCCCGAAGGACAGATTAAGATTGAGCAGTCCTTCTCTTGGGGGGAAGCAAAAACCCCGCCACACATGCAGCTTTTCGACATGGACAAGCTGGCCGGCTTCCCCGGGCTTTGCATCCGTAGCCGAAAAAACGGCGACAGAATATCGCCCATAGGCAGCGGCGGGAAGAAGCTGAAGGAGCTTTTTATCGACCGCAAGATCCCTTCCGACAGGCGCGGTAAAGTTCCCCTGGTGGCGTCCGGCCAAGAGGTGCTGTGGGCGGCAGGGGTGGCGGCCTCGTCGAAGATCGCATTGGATGAAAACACAAGGCGTGTTTTGCTTTTTAAATATATTGAAGACCACAAAAAAGAAGAAAACTGAAGAGAATTTGGAGGAACTTATGAATCCGGTAAGGCGCGACATAAAGAAGGTATTGATATCCTCGCAGGACATTGGGGCCAAAGTTCAAGAGCTTGCAACGACCATAACCCGGGACTATAGAGACAAGGATCTGGTTATGATATGTGTACTTAAAGGCGCGGTGGTGTTTTTTTCGGAGCTGTTCAAATATATTGAGTTGCCCGTAAGCTGCGACTTCATCTCCATTTCCAGCTACGGCTCGTCCACACGCTCCTCGGGCGAGGTGCGGCTTTTAAAGGACGTTGACAACTCGGTGGAGGGCAAGGACGTCCTCATCGTTGAGGATATCGTGGACACAGGCCTCACTCTCAAATATCTTCGGGAAATTTTCCGCGCCCGCGGAGCCAGCTCTGTTAAGGCCTGCACCCTTCTGGACAAGCCTTCCCGCCGCACTGTGGACCTCACCCCTGAATATTTCGGGTTCCAGATTCCCGATGAATTCGTGGTGGGCTACGGTCTTGACTACGCGGAAAAGTTCCGCAACCTGCCTGATGTCTGCGTTTTGAACGAGGATGTTTACGCTCCTTAGGAAGCGGGCGGTGTGGTGCCGGAAAAGCCCGCTGTAAGAATGGCCGTGAAAAACCCGAATAAATGGCCTTGTGGCAGTGAAATGTTTGCATCCGCCATCCTACCGTGTTATAATAACGAAAATAATTGTGTCTTTTCAGGAGGCTATGTAATCTTTTGAAAAAGTTTTTTAGAGGTCCGGGTGTTTTTGCGATATTGCTGTTGAGCGTCATACTTTTATCAACGCTTGTGCAGCCGGCGCCCAGATATGACGACTTAAAATACGACGAGTTTCTGGCTCTGGTAGAGCAGGATAAGATAAAAGAATTGAACATAACGGAATATGTGGCGGTGGGGCTTTACAAGGACAGCCTCATCTCCGATTCCCAATTCCCCCAAAGATATGACTTTAGGGTGGATATAATCAACAACATAATGGTTTTGCACGAGGATCTTCGCGCCATAACAGCCAGGCTGGACGGCGTGAGTCCCGACATCGTTTCCTCCCACGATTACCGCTTCGTGCTTTCGAACAGCCCCCTGCCGACAACCCCCTGGTGGGTGACGCCCCTTTCGCTTTTGCTGCCCGTGGCGCTGATGGCCGGCGTGTGGATACTTTTCATGCGCTCACAGCAG
Source organism: Christensenellales bacterium (assembly GCA_050309705.1). Classification (GTDB taxonomy): domain Bacteria; phylum Bacillota; class Clostridia; order Christensenellales; family UBA1750; genus JBNRMR01. Next base: position 8,512 of record JBNRMR010000117.1, read on the forward strand.
GGGGGCAACAACAAAGTGATGTCTTTCGGCAAGAGCAAGGCAAGGGTTCAAAGCGATGGCCAGCATAAGGTTACCTTCGACATGGTGGCCGGGGCCGACGAGGAAAAGGAAGAGCTCCAGGAAATTGTGGACTTTCTTAAGAACCCGAAAAAATACATCGAGCTGGGCGCTAGAATTCCCAAGGGCGTTTTGCTGGTAGGCTCCCCCGGAACGGGTAAGACCTATCTTGCAAAAGCTGTCGCCGGCGAGGCCGGAGTGCCCTTTTTCTCCATAAGCGGCTCTGATTTTGTTGAGATGTTCGTGGGCGTGGGCGCCAGCCGGGTGAGAGACCTTTTCGAGCAGGCGAAGAAAAATGCGCCCGCCATCGTTTTCATAGACGAAATCGACGCCGTGGGCCGCCAGCGCGGAGCGGGTCTTGGCGGAGGCCATGATGAGCGTGAGCAGACGCTCAACCAGCTCCTGGTGGAAATGGACGGCTTTGCCGTGAACGAGGGCGTCATAATCATCGCCGCCACCAACCGCCCCGACATTTTGGACCCGGCGCTGCTCAGGCCCGGCCGCTTTGACAGGCAGATCCCCGTCCACCTTCCCGACATAAAGGGCAGGGAGGCGGTTTTGCGCGTGCATGCCAAGGGTAAGCCCCTGGCCGAGGAGGTCGACCTTCACAGGGTGGCCCAGCGCACGCCCTACTTCACCCCCGCAGACCTGGAAAACATAATGAACGAGTCTGCAATACTCACCGCCAGGCGCAACAAGCAGAAAATCGGCATGCTTGAAATCGAGGACAGCATCACCCGTGTGATGATAGGCCCGGAGAAAAAGAGCAGGGTAGTGACAGACAAAGACAAGAGAATGGTGGCCTATCACGAGGGCGGCCATGCCGTCGTTGCCTATTTTCTGCCCAGGAGCGACAGGGTTCATGAGGTCTCCATAATCCCCAGGGGAAGAGCCGGCGGCTACACCATGTCCTTGCCCTCCGGAGATATGGACTATAACTCCAGAGAAAAAATGCGCGAAGGCATCGCCATCAGCATGGGCGGAAGAGTGGCAGAGATGCTGAAGCTGGGTGATATGACCACCGGCGCTTCAGGCGACATCCAAAGCGCCACGCAGACAGCCAGAAGCATGGTCACAAAATATGGCATGAGCGACGAGATCGGCATGATCTTCCTGGGCGGCGATCAGGAGGTCTTCCTTGGCCGCGAATTTGGGCACACGCAAAACTACTCCGAGGTTATGGCAGCTAAGATTGACCAGGAGATAAAGAAAATATTGGACGAGGCCTATAAAGCGGCCGAAAGAATACTCACCGAGCATTCCCAGAAGCTGGATGATCTTGCCAACGCTTTGCTTGAGCGCGAAAAGATCAACACACAGGAGCTGGAGGAGATCATGGGCGTGCCCCCGGTAAACAAAGAGGAATGGGACCGCACCCCTGATCTGGGCGTAGGCCGCGCCGCTGAAGCCGTCTAAGGCTTCATGTGGAGCTGCGATGCTTCAACCCTGCACCAACCCCAACAAATGCAACTTCCCCCTCCTGATCTCAATATATGAGATTCGCTAACGGGAGTTTCGATGGGCAGAGCCCTTAAAAGAAAATGCATGTAGTTTGCTTTGTATATGCATATGTGTACATGTGCAGGTTATTTAATGGAGTAGTGAAATATGATAGACTTGCACCTGCATTCAAACGCATCGGACGGGCATCACAGCCCGAGTGAACTGATGCGCATGACTAAACGGCTGGGAATCAGCACTGTGGCCCTAACCGACCACGATACAATGTACGGCGTTGCAGAAGCCCGCGAGGAGGCGAAGGCGCAGGGTCTGCGCTTCATTCAGGGCGTGGAGATAAGCGCCGGCGGCTGCCCGGAAACCCACATCTTGGGCTACGGCTTGGACATGAGCAGCTTGAGGCTAAAGGAGCTTTTTGAGCAGATGCGCCGGGCAAGGCGCAAAAGAGCCATGGTATTTGTGGAAAAACTGAACGATATCGGCATTCCGATAAGCTATGAACGCGTGCTTGATGGCGCCAGCGACGAAAAGGCCATTGGCAGACCGCATATAGGTAAGGCCCTTGTGGACATGGGCTACGCGGAGGATTTGAGCGATGCCTTCGGAAAATATCTGATCCGAAGCGCAAAGACCTATGTGCCCAGGGAAAAGGTGCCGATAAAGCAGGCGATAGAAACCATAAACAAGGCTAAGGGCGTGGCTGTTTTGGCCCACCCGGTCTTGCTTCGCTATGACTCAAGAACACTGGAAAACGCAGTCATATACATGAAGGCCATCGGTATTTCGGGGATTGAATGCTACCACCCCACCCACAGCCGTGAAGATGTGCGCTTTTACCGTTCCCTGGCGAGCAGGATGGGGCTGATGATCACCGGCGGCAGCGATTTCCACGGCGGCGTTCCCAACGCCAGCAGGCCCGCGCCCTGCCCGGGGGACGGCGTTGCTGAGTTTTATGACGCCGAGGAGAGGGCTGATATGCTGATAGCCGAAATAAAGGCGCGTAATTCGCTGTAAGCTTGCATACAATAATTAGTGATTGCAATAGAAGCACTTAAGGGCTGGTAGGTATATGACTGAAAGAAACAAATCCTTTGTTGGCGGTGCGGCCGTTTTGGCCATTGCCGGCATTTTGGGAAAAATTGTTGCGGCGTTTTACCGCGTATGGCTGAACACGCTGATAGGTCCAGAGGGTTTGGGGATATACCAGATACCCTCTAATTTTTATGCATTTTTACTGGTGATCTCAACCGCAGGCATACCCACCGCCATATCAAAGCTGGTGAGCGAAAACTTGGCCAGGGGCGACGAGCGCGGTGCGAAGGAGACCTTCATAGCGGCAAGGCGAGTGCTGCTGCTGACAGGCGCCCTGGCGACGGTGCTCATGGCGGCGCTTGCAAAGCCCATGGCAAACGCAGTGGGCCAGCCATCAGCATATATGGGCTTTTTTGCCCTTTCGCCGGCGCTGCTGGTGGTGTGCATGCTCAGCGCCTACAGGGGCTACTTTCAGGGCTGGCAGAGGATGACCCCCTCGGCCATCTCCCAGATTGTAGAGCAGATTGGAAGGCTTGTCTTCGGCTTTGGCCTTGCTGTGCTATGGTACCCCAAAGGTGCGGCCTGGGGCGCGGCGGGCGCGGTGCTTGGTGTCACTTTAAGCGAAATTGCAGCGCTGGCATTCATTGCCGGCAGCTATTCCGCCCACAAAAGGCAGCATGATATCCCCGTAAAGAGCGTCGATTTCAAGCCCATCGCAAGGCGGATATTCGCCATCGCCGTGCCTGTGACAATAGGCGCGTCAATAATGCCCCTAGTGGGCCTGGCGGACACGATGACGGTCATCAACAGGCTGGGAGTTGCGGGTTTTCAGCCGGAGGAAGCAACAGCCATATTCGGCATTTTCAACGGCATGGTTCAGTCAATCATAAACATGCCATCCGTCATCACATTGGCTCTTTCAATAAGCCTTGTGCCGGCCATCAGCCAGGCTATCGCCATGAATGATAAAAGCCACGCCACCGTCACCGCAAAGACAGGCGTAAAGCTGGCGGCGCTGATAGGCTTTCCCTGCTCCTTCGGCATATTCTTGCTGGCGGAGCCGATCATGCTGCTTTTAAGCCCGGGTTATACCCCGGAGCAGCATGCGCTTTCATCCAAACTCCTCAGCGTCATGGCTTTTGCAGTGATGTTTCTTTCTCTAAACCAAACCACGACTGGCATACTCCAGGGCTATGGCAGGCCTCTCTTGCCGGTGATTTCGCTGGGCACGGGCGCGGCGCTTAAGCTTGTGCTCAACTATACGCTGATCGCCATGCCTGGCATAAACATAATGGGCGCGGTCATAGGCTCCATCTCATGCTACGCGGTGGCCTGCGTGCTGAACATTTTAAGCGTCATAAGAGTCAGCAAAATGAAGCTGGAGTTCGGTAAGACCATAATGCTGCCGCTGATATCCGCCCTGGGAATGGCAGCGGCTGTCTGGGTTGTGAAGGAAGCAGCCGGGCAGTTCCTGGGCAAGACGACAACCTTGGCCCTTAGCGTGGCGGCGGGAGTTTTTGTATACGCCCTGCTGGCGCTGCTGACAAAAGCTGTCACAAAGAGGGAGCTATTGCTTATCCCCGGCGGAAAATACGCCGTGCGCATATTGACGAAGCTTGGTATATATAAGGACTGATTTTGGGGGAACCATGAAAGTAATCATTGCGGCATTGGGCGAGGGGGGAATCGACAGCGTTTCCCTGGGCGCCTACAAGCTTATGAAGGAAAATTACACCATATTTAGAACAGAAAGGGACGAGGCAGTTTCTGCGCTTTTGGGCGAGGGGATCAATGGAGAGGCCCTGGACCGGCTCTATGAAAGCACGGAGGATTTCGACAGCCTTTGCAGCGAAATCGCAATGGCTGTGCTGGAAGCCGCAAAAGCGAGGGGCAGCGTGGTCTACGCAGTTCCCGGCGGAGCGGGCATCGGCGATGCCACCGTGGCGTCGGTCATTTCCACTTGCCGGAAAGAAGGCGCCCAAATCTCTTTCGCAGGGGGGACAAGCCCCGTTGAAAGGGCGGCCCTTGAGGCGGGCGGGCTTGAAAGCGCCGTCGTTTGCAGCGGCTATTCGTTGCTTGAAAGCGACATCAACACAAAGCTTGCGCTTATAGTGACAGAGCTGGACGGCGAGCTTCTGGCAGGGGATGTTAAGCTTAAGCTAATGGACTACTATTCAGACGAAACCCCGGTGCTGTTCATTCAGGAGGGAGAAAGCAAAGGCATCCGCCTAAGCGACCTGGACAGGCAGAAAAAATACTCTTATAGCTGTAAAATTGTCATTAATCCTATTGACTTTAAAGCGCTTTCAAGGTATGATTTTATTCGTTTGCTCGACCTTGTTGCGATCCTGCGAGGCCGTGGGGACGAGCGCTTTGATCCCTGCCCCTGGGACATGGATCAGACCCATGAAAGCCTTCGAGGGGACATGATTGAGGAGGCATACGAATTTGCCGACGCAATTGACTCCGGCGACCCGGACAAAATGGCGGACGAGCTGGGCGATGTGCTTTTGCAGGTAGCCATGCACTCTCAGATTGCTGGTGAGTATGGCGAATTCACCGCCATGGACGTGACAACCGGCATATGCAAAAAGATGATCTCCCGCCACAGGCATATATTCGGCGGCGAAAAGGCTAAAGACGCGGCTTCCGTGCTCAACCTTTGGGACGATGTCAAGAAAAAGGAAAAGCATATCGAGACCGTGGCCGATTCAATGAAGGATGTGCCTAAGTCCTTCCCGGCGCTGATGCGGGCCGCAAAGGTTTTAAAGCGCGCCGCAAAAGCGGGCTTTGATTGGCCCGATATCGACGCCTGCATGGCCAAGGTATCCGAGGAAATGGCCGAAATCAAAGGGGAAATCGCTTCGGGTGACAGGGAAAGGCTCTTTGAGGAAGTGGGGGACATGCTCCTTGCGGCGGCGAAGATCCCAAGAGTGCTGGGCATTGATGGCGAGCTGGCTCTTACAAAAGCGGTGGATAAATTCATAAAAAGGTTCGAGGCTATGGAGCAGGTGGTGGTCAAGTCCGGCAGAGTTTTGGGCGATCTTGCTCTGGCAGAACTGGAGGCCATATGGGATGGCGAAAAATGTAGACAATTCAAAATATGAACTTGCAAAAAACGCTGAAAACAGGTATAATCAAACAGGCTGATAGTTAATACTAATGGAGCAAGACATCTGCTGTAATCAGGCGAAAGCCAAGGATATCTAAGGAGGTAACTTATGAACAAGAATGAATTGGTATCAATCATTGCTGAAAAGTGTGATATGACCAAGAAGGATACCGAAAAAGTTATAAATACTATGACTGAGACTATCTGCGAGGCTTTGAAGGCTGGCGAGAGAGTGCAGATCGTTGGTTTCGGCTCCTTTGAAGTGAAAGAGCGCGCCGCTCACAAGGGCCATAACCCCATCACCAAGGAAGAGATGATGATCCCCGCCACGAAGAGCCCCTTCTTCAAGGCCGGCAAGATCCTCAAAGACAGCGTCAGAGGTTCCTAACACGATATAAAAACGATTGCGCCTACGGGCGCTTTTTTTACATGAGGAGGAGGAAGAATGAGGCTGGATAAATATCTGAAGGTTTCAAGGATAATTAAGCGCAGAACCGTAGCCAATGAAGTCTGCGACGCGGGCAGGGTCAGCGTGGGCGGCAAGGTGGTGAAGGCCTCCTACGATGTGAAGGTGGACGACGTGATAGAGATCAGGTTCGGGGAAAAGACAGCCCGCTATCAGGTTCTGGAGGTCAAAGAAAACGTGCGCAAGGACGACGCGGCGCTGATGTACCGCGCTTTGGGCTAGCCATGCCAGGCGAAACATGGGCCGTGATCGCTGCGGCGGGCAGCGGGCGGAGAATGGGCGGCGGGAAGAACAAGCTGCTTTTGGAGCTTGCAGGCGCGCCTGTGATAATAAGAACATTAAGAGCTTTTGAAAGGGCGGAAAGCGTCGAAAAAATTGCCGTTAGCTGTGCTGAAAGGGACGAGGGTGAGATTATGGCTCTTGCCCGGGTGCATGGCATAAATAAGATTGCCCTTTTCGTAAGGGGAGGGGAAAGCCGCCAAAGCTCCGTCTTTAACGCTCTAAGAACAATAAAGGCTTTGGACGGCTTCGCTGATCTTGTGCTGATCCACGACGGCGCAAGGCCATTCATAAGCCCGGCTGATATCGACCGCTGCGCAGAGATGGCCCGCTCAAGTGGCGGATGCATTGTTGGAAGAAAGATTACGGACACGGTTAAGGAAATATCTGGTGAGCAGATAAAAAAGATAGAAAAAACTCATGACAGGGAAAGGCTTTTTGCCGCCCAAACACCCCAGGGCTTTTTGTTCAGTAACATTTTGGATTACCACGAAAGAGCCGAGAAAGAAGGCTTTTCCGCCACAGACGACGCCATGCTGGCCGAAAGATATGGCGGGCAAGTGGCGCTGTTATGGGCAGAAAACAGCAACATGAAGCTTACTTCAAAGGAGGATTTTCTATTGGCCAAGGCAATGCTCTCCCTGGGCGCAGGCGTGGCAAGAACCGGCACAGGCTACGATGTCCACAGGCTTGTGGAGGGCAGACCGTTGATACTGTGCGGGGTGAATATCCCCCATGAGATGGGACTTTTGGGCCACAGCGATGCGGACGTGGCAGTCCATGCGCTGATTGACGCCATATTGGGCGCGGCAGCCCTGGGTGATATCGGCCAGCGCTTCCCAGACAGCGACGCCGCCTATGAGGGCGTTTCTTCTATTCTTCTGCTGGAAAAAACCATGGATATCATCCGCAAGGAGGGCTTTGCGCTGAACAATTGCGATTTGACAATCGCCTGCCAACGGCCAAAGCTTTTGCCCCACAGGGAAGCGATGCGAAGCTCCCTGGCCCTAGCCATGGCCTGCGATGTTTCAATGGTTTCAGTGAAGGCAAAGACAACCGAGGGGCTGGGCTTTGTGGGCAGGCAGGAGGGAATATCCTGCTATGCCACGGCTTCCTTGGTGAAAATAGAGGAGAATTGATTGATGAATATACAGATTTTTGGTAGACAAAAATGCTTTGACACGAAGAAGGCCGAACGCTATTTCAAGGAGCGGCGGATAAAATATCAGATGGTTGATATCGGTAAATTCGGCATGAGCAAGGGCGAGCTCAACAGCGTCATAGGCGCCCTGGGCCTTAAG
>JBNRMR010000118.1:0-21126 GCA_050309705.1 Christensenellales bacterium
TCGCATAGAGAAGCTGCTCGATGGTGAACTGCTCCTTATAGCGAACGGGAATCCAGCTGGCCTCGGAGCGGGTGGAGTTCAGCGAGCAGGTGGTAAGCGAGCCAAGGCTGGTGTTCTCAAGGGTTAAAAGAGCGGTCATTATCTTGGTGGTGCTGGCGGGATACATTTTTTGGTTCATGTTCTTTGAAAAAAGCACCCTGCCTGTCTTGCCGTCGATGAGAACGGCCGCTTGTGCGTAAAGGTTTGATTCACTTAAGTTTTCAGGAAACTTTTCATCATATGACGAAATGCTGGACGCGGGGTTAGCCTTTGAAGCCGCTTGCGCCGGCGCTAAGGGGATGAGGGCTAAAATTATTATTAATACTAGGGAGATATACCGTTTGAGATTCATTTTAATGCTCCTGATTTTTCGGAAATGAGCTTTTAATTCCACCATAAATTTATACTTGGATATAATTTTATCATTTTTTTTCAAATTTGTATATATCTTTTTTTTGTAACATTCTGTTACACAGATAAAAAGGCAATTTTCTTGACGAAACATGCTTGCGGCTTTATAATAAATATAATATAGAAAAAGTAACGAAAGGAGCAGCCAGAATGCCGATAAAAATACTTATTGTTGACGACGAGCCTTCCATAGTGAAGGGGTTAAAATTCAGCCTTGAAAAGGACGGCTACCAGACTCAGGCGGCCTATGACGGGCAGGAGGCCCTGGAGCTTTTTTCGAAAAATCAGTTCGACTTAATACTGCTTGACGTGATGCTCCCCAAGATGGACGGCATCGAAGTCTGCCAGCGCATCCGTGAGACATCGGATGTTCCCATAATAATGCTCACCGCAAAGGGCGACGACATGGACAAGATACTTGGCCTGGAATATGGCGCGGATGATTACATGACAAAGCCCTTCAACATACTGGAGGTAAAGGCGCGCATAAAGACCATCCTTCGCAGGGCGGCTGCCCAGGGCGACACGGCGCAGGAAAGCTCCGCCCAGAGCAATGTCGTTACCGTGGGTGACATATCCGTGGACATTGACAAGCGCAAAGTCACCGCATACGGCGAGGTTGTGAGCCTGACCGCCAAGGAGTTTGACCTGCTTCAGCTTTTCATCACAAACAGGGGCAAGGTCTACAGCCGTGACTTGCTGCTTGACATACTCTGGAAGTCCGACTTTTCCGGGGACGCCCGCACTGTTGACGTGCATATCCGCCGGCTGAGGGAAAAGATAGAAAAAAATTCCGCGCAGCCGGAATACATCTGCACAAGCTGGGGAGTGGGTTATTATTTCGTTGATAAGTAATAATCAGCCGATCTTTTCAATACGCTGGAAAATCGTTCTGCTATATCTGCTATTGCTTCTGATTGTTTTCGTGGCGATAGCAGTTGTTGTAGTGCGCATTAACGGCGGTTTTTTGGTCAAACAGCGTTCCAGCGACGAGATGAACATCACCGACACGCTGGCGCTCAAGGCCGCGTCGCTGCTGAGCAATGCGCAGACAAAGGAGCTTTACGATCTTTGCGTCAGTGAAAGCAAGCAAAGCGGCGGCCGGATTCTCGTCATGTCTAAGACGGGCACAGTGGTGGTGGACAGCCACTCCGAGCTGAACGGCAGGATGATAATGACCGGGGAAATAGACGACATTATCAACCGGCGGATGGACCGATCCTATGGCTTTCACAAGCTTGGCGACGACGGCGTCCAGGAGTGGGTGGGCTATTACGCTTCGGCCATAATATATGAGGGGGCGATCATCGGCATATTCCTTCGCTCAAACTCGATTATGGACCTGGTGCAGCAACTGGATTCCCTCCAGATGACCATTCAGGTTTATTTTTTTGCTCTGCTGATAGTCGTGATTCTGTTGGGGTTTTTCATATCGGATCTGGTCACAAGGCCCATAAACCGGTTGCAGAGCGTGATGCTGAAGGCATCCAGGGGAATTTTCAGCGAGCGCGCGCCCGTGACAGGCAACGACGAGGTATCAGAGCTTTCGCGCACATTCAACATGATGAGTGAAAAAATTGAGAACCTGGACAACACCAGGAACCGTTTCATTTCAAACGCTTCCCACGAGCTGAAAACGCCGCTTTCAGCCATAAAGGTTCTGGTTGAAAGCATACTGTTGCAGGACGACGACGAGATCGACCCGGAGATGGTGCGTGACTTTCTCGGCGATGTGAACAAAGAGGTGGACAGGCTCTCACACATCGTGGGAGATCTTCTAACGCTCGTGCAGATGGACAGCAATGAGATCAGGCTGAATCTCGAAGACGCGTCCCTTGTGGAGACAGTTAAAGACACATTGAAGAGACTCAACCCCGTAGCGAAGCACAAAGGCGTTTCGCTAGACTTCAAGGTGGTGGAGGACTCAGCCGTCAGGATCGATATAATCAGGTTTTCTCAGATCATATACAATCTGGTGGACAATAGCATCAAATATTCGCGGGAAAACGGAGGCGTTCATGTGGAGGTCTTAAGGACAGACACGGAGGCCGTGGTCAGGGTGAGCGATGACGGCATAGGCATACCACCGGCGGACATCCCCCATCTGTTCGACCGCTTCTACAGGGTGGACAAGGCACGCTCCAGGGAGACCGGGGGAACTGGCCTGGGCCTCTCGATTGTGCGCGAGGTGATCAACATGCACCATGGCGACATTTCCGTTGAAAGCCAGGAGGATGTGGGGACGACCTTTATCGTAAGGCTGCCGCTGCCCGAGGAGGACATAATCATATGATCCATAAGAAACAAAAAAACGATAGAAAAATGAAAAAGGGCCTGGCTGTATTAATCACTTTAGCCGCGATGACCGCTTTAAGCGGCTGCGCCAGCGGGTTTCTTTCCCCGGTGACAGAGCGCCCGAGCGTTTTTGAGTCAGACTATATCGTGGATATTTCGCCCAGCGTGATGACCGACACATTCGAAACGGGCGTCAAGACAATCTATTACCGTATAAGCGACGAGCTTTTGCTGGCGCCGGTGCTGGTTCAATACAGCTTGCCGGTGGACAGGTCAAAGGAGGAGCAGCTAATCGATGCTCTTATATCAGGGCCCCCCAGCGACAAGCATGAGCTGATGGCAGCCATTCCGCCGGAAACACGGCTGGTTTCCCTTCAGGCCAGGGATGGCTATCTTGAGATCACTTTGAGCAAAGAATTTCTAAGCGTGGGCGCGGATGTGCCTGCCAATTGGGAAAGCAACCCTGCCTGGTCCAAAGAGGTGATGGACCGGCGGAGGATGGCCACTTACAGCATAATCAACAGCATCACAGAGATGGGCGAATACAGCCGCGTTCTTATTCTGATAGACGTAAACGGCGATGGCAATGGCCAAAGGGTGAACCGCTCCCAGTTTGGCCTGCCCTCCGGCGAGGAGGATGCGCCCATTGAGCCCCTCCGGCGCGACCCGACGCTTATACTAAGCCCGCAAAGGGTCTGCGAGAAGGTGCTGGACGCCATAATCACCCAGAGGATAGACACCGTGATGCAGTTCATACACTTCGATGAGGGGGGCGTACCATCGGCGCAGGCCATTGCCGAGGCGCTCTATTCGCCGGGGCTCTCGTCCTACGACCTTTCAGCCTATGGCGATGCAATCGTCCGATTGGACGGACAGCAAGCTGTATTAAGCGTGGACTTTGTTTCCGGCTCATATGCCACGGGCAACAGAGGCGAGCATTACGCATACCCCCTTTTGGCAAGGCTGGTGGACAATATCTGGAGGATTGAGTATAATTCTCTGAAAGAAATGATGAAAGACAGGTAGAATGAAGAAAAAGTTCGTCAGGTTCATAAGAGCTTTTTTGCTGCTGGGTGTGGTATTCGCCTCGGTGCTGTTCATAATGCCTGCGGGGGATCTGCAAAGCGGGAAGGATAGGCCCATTGAAGAAAGCGCGCATCAAGGGGGCTACACATACAGCCCGGTTGAGATCAGCTCTGACCAATATGAGGAGTCCGTCACGGAGGAAACCGTGGCCATATATCTGCCCTCCCAGGACTTTTCCTCTGCCAGCACATATGTGCAGACCATATACCTAAGCCGATATGAAACGCTGCATGAGGGCGCCGTGAAGGAAATTCTAAGGGGAATACGCGGCCTGGACGGCGGCGATGCTCCCGTTAACCTCTATCTTCTGTCATTCGTAAAGACGGACGGCATCATAAGCGTGAACCTTTCCGGCGATACGGACATTTCAGACATGCAGCTTTTCGCGGTGGCATATTGCATCACGAACACCCTCACCGAGTTTGCCGACGTGAGCCATGTGAACATTTTAATGGACGACAAGGCCGTCAGCATCAGCGGCGTGCCTTATGGCGCTCTTTCCTACTTTGAAAACTCCCTTCAGATAGAGTTTTGGCAGCTTTCCAACAAGGTGCAGGCGCTTTTGCTTGAGTCTGACATCGCTCCGTCTTTCAGCTTGCCCGTTTCCCTCTATTACGGCGCGTCGCCCTCGCTGATAGTGGGGGAGGTGAGAGACATCGCCTGCTATGCGGACACGGTCAAAATGGTGCCGTACATGATCGAGGAGCTGGCCAAGGGCCCCAGGGACACCGGCAGAGCCCAGCGTCTTCTGCCTGCCGATGCCAGCCTTTACTCGCTGGATATCGACGTGAATGAATCCGGCGCGCTCAGCATAAGGATGAGTATAAGCGGCGCCGTCAGCAGCCACTTTGCGCGAAACAGGATAGAGCCCCGGGTGGCGGTGTCGTCCATCGCCATGTCGCTTTTCGACTTTTACCCCAATGTCGAAGATATTTCCATATATTTCACCGACGGTCTTCAAAGCGAATATACGGGCATCACAAGGCCCGGTTGCGAGCTGCTTCTGGGCAGCACCATCACGGTTTATTATCCCCTTGCAGAGGGCGGCATGGCCCTTCCCGTGGAAAAGGCGGTGCCCTCATACACCCTTTCGATGCCGGACACGCTGCTGAGCGAAATGCTTTTGCAGCCATCCGGCCTGGATGTGGGCGGAATATTTCCTCCGGGCACGGAAGCTACGGACATAAAGAGCATCAGCCAGCAGGGGGGCATTGCCTATGTGAATGTGTCCGGCAGGTTTTTGCGGGAGCTTAGAAACACCGAAGCGGAGACCGAAAAGACAATCATTTACTGCATAGTGAACACCATCTGCGACAACAAAAAGGCGAAGCAGGTGGTATTCCTGGCGGAGGGCTTTGCGGGGGATAATCCGCCCGGGAGGATCAACTTAAGCGAGCCGCTATATTATAATCCCGGAATAATCACCAAGCAGTAGGGGGACGGCATATGAACGTTAGCTCAAAGACAAAAAACTTAGCCCTTGCGGGAATTTTTGCGGCGCTTATCACTCTGTTTATCTGGTTCGTGAAAATACCCATACCGGCCACCAGCGGCTACGTCCATCTGGGCGATTCGCTGATATATATGGCTGTATATCTGCTCCCCTCGCCATACGCCATTGCCGCGGCGGCCATTGGCGGTGCCGCGGCGGACCTTTGTGTCGGCGCGGTTTCATATGTGCTGCCCACAGCGGCCATAAAGGCGCTGATGGCCTTTTTCGCTTCGCTTTTCTTTCGCGGGGAAAAGACAAGGCCGCTCCAGTTTGCGTTGGCCTTTGTCCTAGGAGCGGCGGTTACTGTCGGCGGATATTTTGTTTTTGAATGGGCCTACTGGGGCCTGGGCTATGCCGTCACCGGCCTTCTTTGGAACCTTGTCCAGGCGCTGAGCGCCGCTGTTTTGACGGTGCCATTTGTCAAGGCTGCAAGAAGCATATTGAAAAGGTGAAAAGGCGTGCCCGGCAGCCATAATAACTGCCTGCTATTCTCTGTATAAAAGCATTTTCATCAATCTTATGGAGCTTTCGTCCTGGCTGGAGGATAAAAGCTCTATTTTTCCTTCGCCATCCTTCCTCAAAAGGCCCTTCTCGGCAAGCACATTTTTAAGATGGCGGACAGTCCCTGCCGCCCCGTCGATTATCTGCACACCCGGACCCGCAACCCTTGCGATTTCATCCTTTATGAAGGGATAGTGGGTGCAGCCAAGGACGATAAAATCAGTTTTACTCTTAAGGCTTTCGCCTAAAATGCCACGAAGTAGCTCGCGGATTTTTTCGCCCTCGAACACGCCCGATTCTATCAGCTCAACCAGGCCGCTGCCGGTGACGCAGACCGCGTCCTTGCCGTATTTACCCATCAGCACACGGAACTTTTCCTGGCGGAGGGTGGCGCTTGTGGCCATCACAATAATCTGCCCGCCTTCGCGGTTTTCATATGCGGGCTTTAGCGCCGGCTCGATGCCAATCACCGGGATGCTCAGCCTTTCCCGCAGATGCAGCGCCGCCGCGCTGGTGGCGGTGTTGCAGGCCAAAACCAGCGCCTTTATGCCCATTGAAAGCAGAAGATCGACAGCGCGCAAAGTGAGATGCAATATCTCGCTCTCGGTTTTTGAGCCATAGGGTGCGTTTTTATTGTCGCCGTAATATATCAAGTCCTCGGCGGGCAACAGCTTTGTGGCCTCGTTCAAAAGGCTTATGCCTCCCACGCCTGAATCAAAAAAACCAATTGGATTATTGGAATTAGCTTCGCTCATAGTGAATATCTCCTGACGCATATACATGATAAGTATAGCATAGGGCTGAATCAAAATCAAAATGTTATAAAGTGAAAAGCGAACAAAATGGAGTTGTAAATCGATATAGATGTAAAGCCTTCGAATGACTTTATGAATATTGGAGATGAATGAGGATAAGATAATTATGAGAATGCTTGCATATAAAAATAAGGAAGTTGATGGGATGAAAAATGTGATTCCTCTTTCGCAGCTGAAAATTGACTACAACGCGGAGCTCCGCCTTTTGGAGAAAATGGTCAGCGAAGCCCTGGCCAGGGATGATGTAATAACCAGCAGGGAGATCATTATGCAATCCAGAAGAGTGGATGCGCTTTTGCTAAGACTCATCGAGGAGGAGGGCACGCTCAAAACAAGACGCCATGAGAGGGCAAAATGACTGCTGGCAATCACAGCCGACAGATTATCTCAAGAGCCACAAGCAGATGGCGCCTTCTCATTTCCCGGGGCGCCGCGCCCCTTGTTAGAGGTTCCCAGCTTTCGCCGCTGAGGCTGTCCTGGGTGTAAAGGAACTGATAAACCTCGACTGAGCGAAACTGTCCCACCGCCATGATTGAGGCGCATTCCATCTCCACTGCGATGCAGCCCTCCGCCATTGGGGCAAGCATATTATTTTTTGCTTCCAGGCAAAAGCTTTCTGTGGTCCAGGTCCTTCCTTTCACATAGGAGATTTTTATCTCATCGAACAGCTGAGACAAGCGCTCGGCTGTTTCTATTTTCATGTAGCTGGAGGGGGAGGCGTAATGATAGCTGATGCCTTCGTCTCTGTAGGCGGCTGTGGGGATTATATAGCTCCCCGCATCATCGCTCTCCGCCAGGGAGACGCAGGAGCCAAAAAACAGAAACTTCTTTCCGCCCTTGGCGATGACCTCTTCCAATATAGCGGCCGAAGCAGGGCCGCCCATAAGTGAATGATAGAAAGCGAATTCTCGCCCCTTGAAGGACGCCTTATATATGGGTATGGAGCGCCCGGCTTGTATCTGGCTGATCTGGACCGCTCCCTCCAACCGGAGCATAAGCTCGAAGGTTTGCTGCTGAAATGTCACAAGCACAACTTCCGGAAAACTCTCCATTGCCTTCACTATCAGATGCGGCGACACGATCGCTTCGCTGGAAATATCATAGGCGTTGACTGTGCTCATGACGCTCCTCCGATCTATTGGCGGGTCTTATAATATTCGCTTACTTACTTAAATTATAGCATGAAACATGCAATTTTACAGGCCCATCTTTACGAAAGCCATGCAGCCCACACGCCCGGCGGGAGCAAAGCCCAGGCTTTTATAAAAGCCCTCGTTGGCAGCGGTGGAATCGGTCAGAAGGACGGTCTGGTAAACATTGGGATACCTTCCAAGCGCCTGACGCAGGAGGCTGCCGCCAATTCCCCGC
Organism: Christensenellales bacterium; assembly: GCA_050309705.1. Classification (GTDB taxonomy): domain Bacteria; phylum Bacillota; class Clostridia; order Christensenellales; family UBA1750; genus JBNRMR01. The sequence continues at coordinate 8,008 of JBNRMR010000118.1, forward strand.
CGCTGATATTCCGGCAGGACGACTATGTCCTGGATGTATATGATGGAGTGTGCGTCGCCGACCAACCTTATTATGCCGACAAGCCTTTCGTTGCAATACGCTCCAAGGGCCAGCAGTGAATTTTCATAAGCAGCCTTAAGCATTTCCGGGCGGGAGGTGTAGTTTGTCCAGCCCACAGTGCCGTAAAGTGCCATAATTTCGTTTTCGTTATATTTACCGTATTGCCTATAAACAATTTTCTCCATGCTTTTGCCTTTCATTCACTCGCTTCTTTCTGCGCCAGAGGCAGCGAAACGTGGAAATCGTTGCGGAACTTTCCGTCGCTTGCAGCCCAGATCTTGCCGCCATGCTCCATGACTATTCCCTGAGCGATGGAAAGGCCCAGGCCGAAGCCGCCATGGCCGCGGCGGGCTTCATCGCGCCGGTAAAAGCGCAAAAAAATGCTCTCAAGCTCCTCTTTGGGGATGGATTCCCCCTCATTTGACACCTTCAGCAGAAGGCTGTTCTCGCTTCTTGTAAGCTCCACCCACACCCGGCCGTTCTTTACGGTAAACTTTAGCGCATTATCCAGAAGCGTGTGAACTGCCTGCTCAAGCCGTGGAGCTTCCCCGGCCACGAAAAGCCCGTCTTCAATCTCATAGGCGAACTTCTTTCCCTCGTCGTATATCAGCGGTTCGTACATCAGCACTGCGCTTTTGACAATATAGCTGAAGTTCAATCTGCCCCTGGGGGCCGGCCTTTCGGCGCTATCGGAGCGGGCCAGAGCCAGCATATCCTCCACCAGATGTTTCATCCGCAGGGCCTCCGCATGGATATGCTCCACCCGCCTGGCGTTCTTCTGATGGCTTTCCGCCCCATGGTGCTTTTCGCTGCGCAGCATATCTGCGTTTGAAAGTATGACCGTCAAAGGCGTCTTCAGCTCATGGGAGGCGTTGGCGATAAACTGCTTTTGGCCTTCCCAGGCCATCTCCAGGGGCCGAACGGACCAGCGGGCCAGCAAGAGGCTGATCGGGAAAAAGGCCAGCAATGCCACGGCGCCGACCAGAAGGGAATTGACAGCCTGGGACCTGAGCATTTCCTGCTCGGTTGTGATGTCCGCAAAGGCGATGCGAAGGCCGTCGGTTTGCTCCTCCTTAAGATACCTGAGACTATATTCCTTCAAAACACCGGTGCTTTGGTTGCTATCCAAAACAAGCTCGGCAAGGGGCTTAAGGTGGCTGTCTCCTATGAAGTGAAGTTGGTTTAAGACCATCGATATGGCGCCGTCTTTGTCCACATGTAGCACGAGCATCGGCAGGCGCATTTCTGGGGTGATATCCGCCGGGGGGAAGGGCAGCACATTCGCCGCGCCTGGCGGCTGCTCTGCGCGGGAAAAGGCGGGGCCGTTCAGGGCCTGGCGCAGCATTGAAAGGCTTCGCTGCTGGCTGTGGCTGGCGGTGGTGGCCTGCATTGTGAGGAATATGGCCAGAAGAATGGCGGTGACTATTGACATCACAATGCACACAAACTTTATGCGCAGTTTCTTTATCATCCGCCCGCCTCCATCCGGTAGCCCATACGCCGCACCACAGATATCTTCACGGTGGAGCCGATGTGTGCAATCTTTTTTCGCAAGAAGGAGATGTAGACCTCCACGATGCTGTCGTCAGCCTCGCCGTCATAGCCCCAAATCTTCAGATATATGGTTTCCTTGGGCAGAAGCATGTTTTGGTTGGCCATCAAAAGCTCAACCAGCTTAAGTTCCTTTGCGCTAAGGCGCACCGAACGCCCCTGGCAGGAGAGTTCTCCGCTGGCGGACAAAAGCAAAAGATCGCCGAAGGCAGTTTCCTGATGCTTAAATGCATCACCGCCTCTTCGCAGTATCGCCCGAAGGCAGGCAAGAAGCTCGGCCGTTTCAAAGGGCTTTGTCAGATAATAGTCGGCGCCGCTGTCCAGGCCGGCTATCCTGTCGTTCAGCTCCGCCTTGGCGGTAAGCATCAGAACTGGGGTAAGATTGCCGCTTTCGCGCATCCGGCGGACGATCTCGAAACCGTTTATCCCAGGCAGCATCACGTCAAGTATGACAGCGTCGTATATGTTGGAAAGGGCGCTGTCCAGCCCGCTTTGGCCGTCCCGGCACATGTCCGCAATGCCCTTGTTCTCGCTGATTATGTCGGCAAGGGTTTCGGCAAGGCGCTTTTCATCTTCCACAATCAAGATCCGCATTGGAAATCCTCCTTTCCTTAGTGCAATTATATCACAAACCTTGTTGAGCGTACGCTGAAATGCTTAATCGAAGCTTAAACAAAGGCGAAATTTATACACAAAATGTTCATCAGAGAATTAAGCTTAATTTAAGCTTTGTTTCTTAGCATGTTCATGGGGGAGGTGAAAAAATGAACCTATCTGAATACCGACATGAATATAAGCATGAGATAAATCTGGCGGATTATTTCGCCATAAGACAGAGAGTGAGCGCCGCCATGGCCCTGGACACTAACGCCGGGGAGGGCGGAAAATACCATGTGCGCAGCCTTTATTTTGACAACGCCGACGACAAGGCCCTCAGAGAGAAGATATGCGGCCTGCCCGATAGAGAAAAATACCGCTTGAGAATATATGGAGGGAATGACGCGCTGATACGCCTTGAAAAAAAGAGCAAGGCTGGCGGGCTGTGCAATAAGAAGTCCACGCAGCTTAGACGTGAACAGGCGCAGAGCATTATTTCAGGCGGCATGGACGAGAAGAGATGGATGGAGGAAAGCGGCGACGGGGTTTTGGCGGAGTTTTACGCAAAACTGAGCTTTCAGGGGCTTAGGCCAAAGACGCTGGTGGACTACCAGCGCGAGGCATATACATATCCCTGTGGGAATGTGCGCGTGACCTTCGACTCAGACATACGCACCGGCATATATTCCACCGGCTTTTTTGATGGCAATGCGCCCACCATCGGCGTTTGCCAGCCGGGGACGCTGCTGATGGAAGTAAAGTATGACCGTTTTTTGCCGGATATAGTCCGCGACTTGGTACAGACTAACGCACGCAGAGCAAATTCTTTTTCAAAATACGCGGCTTGCCGCATTTACGGATAGGAGACCAAACCATGACTTTTAACGACCTTTTCAAATCAAGCTTTCTGGAAAACATAGCCAGCTTTTCGCCCCTTGATATGGCAATCGCAATGGGTGTAGCCCTAGCTCTGGGGCTGTTCATATTCTATGTCTATAAAAAGACTTACTCCGGCGTCATGTACTCGGCAGGCTTCGGGGTTTCCCTGCTGGGCCTCACCCTTGTGACCACGCTGATCATTTTAGCCGTTACTTCTAACATAATCTTGTCATTGGGCATGGTGGGCGCGCTGTCCATCGTCAGGTTCAGAACGGCCATAAAAGAACCTTTGGACATCGTGTTTTTGTTCTGGGCCATAGCCGCCGGCATAGTTCTGGGGGCGGGGCTTTTGCCGCTGGCGGTGCTGGGCTCGCTGTTCATAGGCATAATACTGGTGGTTTTTGTGAACAGAAAAAGCGTCGATTCACCATATATACTGATAATCAGCAGCGAAGGCCAGGAGCAGGAGGACGATATTCTGCGCCGCGTGGAAAGCGGCGTTAAGCGCTATAGCCTCAAGTCCAAGACCATATCGGATGCGGGCATGGAGTTCACCCTGGAAGTTCGCCTGAAGGAAAGCGCCACCAAATTCATGGGCGAGATTAAGGCCCTTCCCGGGGTGAGGAATGCGGCCCTTGTCAGCTACAACGGCGACTATATGTCCTAGGCGGGTGAAGGCATGATCAAACGCAGAGGGATAGGTGCGCTGACGGCGCTGCTGATGACGGCGGTGGTTTTGCTGACGGCAGTGGGCTGGCTGTTTCCGTCGGCATTTGCCAGCGTTTCCCAGAGGACGGAGCCAGCCTATGTTTCCGCCATGAACAAAGACGCAGTAATGGATATTCAGATAATCGTGGACGATGGCGATTGGGCCCAGATGCTCAAAAATGCCGCCGCAGAGGAATATATTCCGGTAACACTCGTGATAAATGGAAAAAGAATTGAAAACGTGGGCTTAAGGCCCAAGGGCAATTCCAGCTTAAGCATGGTCGCCCAGGATGATACCACCGACCGATACAGCTTCAAGATTGAGTTTGACCATTACATAAAAGGGCAGACCTGGATGGGGCTTGACAAGATGGTCATAAACAACATGCACGGCGACGCCACTTACTTAAAGGAGTATTTCTCCTATGACTTGATGGAGTATATCGGGGTTGATGTGCCCCTCTGCGCTTTTTCAAACATCACAGTAAACGGCCAGGCGTGGGGGTTTTACATCGCCGTTGAAGCCCTGGAGGACAGCTACGCCCAGCGCGTTTATGGAAGCGATCACGGAAAGCTGTATAAGCCGGAAAGCATGGGCATGGGCGGCCGGGGCGATGGACGGATGAATGAATTCATGCAGCAGATTGAGGACTTCGGCGGATTTGGCGGCATGCCCGGGCAGGGAGGCGAGGATTTCCGCGGCCAGCGGGAGAATCAAATGCCGGCGGTGGGAAGTGGTGAAGTGCCGGGCGGCGTGGGCAATATGGGCGGCATCAACGGTTTTGGTGTAGGATCCAGTGGCGGTGCTTCGCTTGAGTATACAGACGATGAAATTTCAAGCTATTCCGCCATATTCGACAACGCCGTTTTTGACAGCAACGACAGCGACTTCAGGCGGGTGATCGAAGCTCTTGAAAAGCTGAACGCCGCAGAGGATATTGAAAGCGTTGTCGACGTGGAGGCGACCCTCCGTTATTTTGCAGCGCACACAGTAATCGTCAACATGGATAGCTATGTTTCAAGCATGTGCCATAATTACTACCTCTATGAAAACAATGGGCAGCTCACAATTCTGCCCTGGGACTTCAACCTGGCCTTTGGCGGCTTTGAAGCCTCTGGCGCGTCGGAGGTGGTGAACCTGCCGATAGACACGCCTGTTTCCGGTGTGAGCCTGCAGGAGCGGCCAATTCTGGGAAAATTGCTGCAAGTGCCGGAATATCTGGAGCTTTATCACGGTTATCTTAATGAAATTGTGGACGGTTATTTTGAAAGCGGCATTTTCGAGGAAAAAATTGGACGTATAAGCGGAATGATATCACCCTATGTCGAAAGGGATCCCAGCGCCTTTTACGACTTTCCCTCTTTTCAAAATGCGGTGGAGGAGCTGAGAAATCTGGGCCTTCTAAGGGCGCAGAGCGTGAAGGGGCAGCTTGAGGGCAGCATACCCTCCACCAGCGCGGGCCAGGCGGCGGACTTAAGCGCGCTTATAGACGCATCGAGCATAAGTCTTTCGGCTTTGGGCAGCATGGGCGGGGGAAGTTTCGGCGGCGAGGGAAGGCAAGCGCTGGGCCGGGAAGGAACAGGCGATGCTTCGGCCTTCCCCGGCGGGCAGGGCTTAGACATGGAGAAAATGCAAAGGGCAATGGAGATAATTAAATCCTCGGGCGGGGAGGTGCTAACAGAGGAGCAGCTTCAAAGCCTGAAGGAACTGGGCCTGAGCGATGAAGAAATCGAGATGATCAGCAACATGGGCCAAGGCGGGCCGGGCGGCGGATTTGGCGGAGCGGGCGGTTTCCCGGGAGGAGAGGCGCCGGTTCCTGGCCAAACCATGGAGAACCAGGGCGCAGGTAGCAGCCAGAGCGCCGGGGAAAACCCATCAACAGCGCTGGGGCAAACCATGTGGGTTATGGTTGGCTGTGGGCTTTTGCTGATTGCAGGGCTTTTGTTTGTCATATTTTACAAAAGAAGGGGCGCGTGAATGCAAATATAGAGGAAGGAATATGAAAAATGTCGAAAGAAGTCGGCTGGGACGGTCGACTTCCTTTTCTATTTATGGTAAAATATCAAAGTAGGTTCCAGAAAGGTCCTGGGAAGATGAAGTTAATGAAAGGTTTTTTGCAGCTGACGCCAGCGGAAGATGACCGGAGATCTGGAGGAAAAACCTGCTGGAAAAGCCTGGTGGCCATGTTTTTTCATTTCATAACCTTGATTATAAAAGCGCCATTGTCTCTGATATCGGCGATCTGAGGACCGGCGATATTCCCATCGTTTTCAAGGGCTCTCGCTATGTGACGGTAAAGCTTGTTTGCAGCGACATTGATAAGCTCCGGTGGCAGATGGAAAACAGGCCCATGGGTGGCCTTGGCCGCAGCGAGGTATTTCAAAGGGCATTCGACTAAAAGCGACAATTCGACATTTTGCCTTAATTAATAAGCGCAGTTAGAATAATTTAACAAAATCCCCCGGTTTATGGTACAATTAGCCGTGAGATGGAGGAGGTTGTATGAACAGACTTGACATGATAAACGATATTTCATCGTTCATTTTCGTTGATAGCAAGGAAATTAAGCTGTCGGACATCATCTTTGTGCCGGGATCTGGCCATGCTGAGGTGGCGGAGAGGGCCGCTGAGCTATATGTGGACGGATACGCAGGGCTGATAATGCCCTCGGGTAAATTCAGCTTCAGGGATGGTGTTTTTGGTGGCGTAAAATCCAAGCAGGAGCTATATGGCGGCGAATATGAGACCGAATGGGAGTTTCTAGACCATGTCCTTAAGAAAAACAAGGTGAAGGAAAACGACATTCTTAAAGAGAATAAGGCCACCAACACCTATGAAAACGCCTTCTTTTCCCGCTATGTGCTGGACGGGATGCAGCAAAACATCCGCCGGGCGATAATTTGCTGCAAGTCATACCATGCGCGCCGCTGCCTGATGTTCTACGCATGGGCATTTCCGGATGTGGATTTCTTCGTTGCTCCTGTTGATGTGCGGGGGATTACCAAAAAGGACTGGATTTTTTCGCAGCATGGCCGCTATTGTGTGATGAACGAGCTGTCAAAATGCGCAACACAGTTTGAAAGTGATATCGTGAAGTGGATATCAAACCGCGTGGTGTGACCTGAACATGCTCTGTAAAAAGCTAAAGAAAATTAGAATACTCGCCTTCGATCTTGACGATACGCTGCTGACCGCCAGCAAAAATCTGTCCAAAAGAACCCGCGCCGCTCTGGAGGATTGCCGGGAGAAGGGCTACAAAGTGGTGCTTGCCACAGCAAGGCCCATCAGGAAGGTGATGGATTTCGTGGGTGAGGGGGCCTTCGACGCGGCTGTCTGCCACAACGGCGCTGTGGTGATGGACGGTGGTTTTTTGCTGCCCCAAAGCGCTCACATTCCCTTTGAGCGAGCGCAGGGCATATTGCTTGAATGGATGAAGAAGTTCCCCGAAAGCCAGATGAACCTGGAGATGAATGACAGCCTTTACAGCAATTTCGACGCAAGAATACGCTGGGAGCAAGAAAGCCCGATCATGACTGATTTCGCAGATGTGCCGCGCCACCCAGTGGAAAAACTGATAATTCAGATAAATTCACCGAAGGAGGAAGAGGGCCTTCGGGAGCTCTTTGGGGATGATCTCACGGGCTATGTGATGGACGAAGATCTGATGTTCATCACCAACAGGAGCGCGCTGAAGTCCACGGGTCTTAAGCTTTTGGCTGAAAGATGGGGCATGGGCCTTGAAAATGTGGCGGCCTTTGGCGACGGCGTGAACGATATTGACATGATGGAGGGCTGTGGCCTCGCGGTGGCCATGGAAAATGCCTGCGAAAAGGTCAAGGAGCATGCCGACTATGTTACCTTTTCCAATGAGGACGATGGCGTCGCCATATTTTTGGAGAAATACCTTCTGGGCGATGTAAAAAGCGGGAAATAAGAAAAAGTCATTGACAACGCGCCTTATTTGCACTATAATTTTAGTTCGTATGAGGTGGTTTTATGTTGCTTGACTTAATGGATGCACTAAAAAATCAAGGCGACAGCCGCCCTTTTAAGATAAGCGGATGCTTGCCCGAGGGCTTTCTGCCGGAAGATGTGAAGCTAACTTCCCCGGTGACCGTTACAGGCACCATGACTGCCTTTGGCCATGATGTGGCTTTGGTGGGGGAGGCCTTTGCCCGGGCGGATGTGCGCTGCGGCCTTTGCCTTAAGCCGATGAATGTCAAAATTGGTTTTGATTATAACGAGCTTTTAAGAAGGCAGGGCTACCAGGGCGAGGATGAGGACGGCGCCGAGGAAGATGCGCAGGAGGTCATATATTTTGATGGCAGCTCCTGCGATATTGGCGAATCGGTGGCCCAGGCGATGATTCTTCATCTGCCGATGCGCCATGTCTGCTCGCAGGAGTGCAAGGGGCTGTGCCCTGGGTGCGGAAAGGATCTGAACACGGAAGAATGCGTCTGCGGGCCAGACGAGAACTCTCCGTTTGCGGCCCTGGCATCGCTTTTCACAGAGGAAGAGTAGTTTTGTTTTAGGAGGTGTATCCATATGGCAGTTCCAAAGGGTAAAGTTTCAAAAAGCCGCAAGAACACTCGTCGTTCTTCGCATTGGAAGCTTTCGGTTCCCGGCATCAGCGAATGCCCGCAGTGCCACGAGATGAAGAGAAATCATCATGTATGCAATGGCTGCGGATATTATGATGGCAAAAAAGTGATCGAAACAGCTGAATAAGGAACTTTATTGAGCGATCATGGGCGGCATTTTTGAATTGCCGTCCGTTTTCTTTTTGCGTGGGTTAATTCACCTGGAAATTGCGAAGTCTATTGCAAATAGCGGGATGCTTTGTTACAATATATGGGTATATTTATGACCATGCGATGAAGGCAGGAGGGCGATTAATTGGCAAGAATAGCTGTTGACGCGATGGGTGGGGACAACGCCCCCAAGGCGATCGTGCAGGGATGTATTGAGGCTGTCAACCAAGACCCTCATCTGCATATAATACTTTGCGGGCCAAAGGATGAAATGGAAAAACATCTGGACGGCTTTTCCCAGAGGATAAGCATAGTCCATGCGCCGGATGTCATATCCAACCACGACCAGCCCACCGCCGCCATTCGCCGAAAGACGGAATCGTCTTTGGTGAAGGCGATGGAGCTTGTGAAAAGCGGAGACGCGGACGCAATCGTTACGGCCGGCTCCACTGGGGCAGCCCTTGCGGGGGGGATTTTTCGCGTGGGGCGCATTCGCGGCATCGAAAGGCCGGCCCTGGCGCCGATTCTTCCGACGGCTAAGGGAAAGCCGGTGATGCTGATCGACTGCGGCGCTAATGTTGACAGCAAACCAAGCTACCTGGTGGACTTTGCGCTGATGGGAAGCGCCTATATGAGCGGAGTCCTTGGAGTGAGTAAACCGAAGGTGGCATTGGTGAGCGTTGGCGACGAAAGCGAGAAGGGCAATGCTCTTACGAAGGCAGCGTTCCCGCTTCTGGAGGAATCCGGAGTGAACTTTGTGGGCAATATAGAAGGCAGATACCTGCTTTCAGGGGACGTGGACGTGCTTGTCTGCGACGGCTTCAGCGGCAATCTTATCCTAAAGCACACTGAAGGCGTGGCGGAGGTGCTCACCGACATGATGAAGGAAGAATTTCTTTCCGACATTCGCTCAAAGCTGGGGGCGCTTTTGCTAAAGCCTGCTCTCCGGCGATTCAAAAAGCGCATGGATTACACCGAGTACGGCGGCGCGCCCTTGCTGGGGGTAAGCGGCGTGGTGGTCAAGGCCCACGGCTCCTCCAATGCAAAGGCTTTCTCAATGGCAATTGTCCAGGCAAAGCGCATATTCGAAGGAAGCGTCGTTGAAAAAATACAAAGCGCTCTTAGGAGCAGGGAAGACAGCGAATAAATCAAAGCATGTAAAACTTAAATTATGGCGCTTAGCGCTTTAGGAGGAAGCTTATGTTTGAAAAGATTTCGGGAATAATTGCGGATCAGCTTGGGATCGATGCGGGGGATATCGCTCTTGAGTCAAACCTCACGGAGGATCTGAAGGCGGATTCGATAGACATAGTCGCGCTGATAATGGACCTTGAGTCCGAGTACGGCATTGAAATCTCCGACGATGAGCTGCTGAAGCTCAAGACCGTTGGCGATGTTGTCAAGTTCATCGAGGCGCGTGGATAATGATCGATAAGGAACTTGAGGAGAGGCTTGGCTACAGCTTTTCCGACGTTTCTCTTTTGCGCCTGGCGCTGACCCATCCCTCTTACGGCGCGCCCAACAACCAGCGGCTGGAGTTTTTAGGCGATGCAGTTTTGCAGCTTTGCATAAGCGAAAAGCTGTACAATGAAAACCCGGATGCGCCGGAAGGCAAGCTGACTCGCCAAAGGGCGCTTTTGGTGCAGGAACGTTCTTTATATTCGGCGGCGCTGCGGCTGAAGATAGGCGAGAGCCTGATATTGGGCAAGGGCGAGCTGGTGTCGGGGGGGAATCTGCGCCCGTCGATTCTGGCCGACGCTGTGGAGGCCATCATTGGCGCTGTTTTTTTGGACTCAGGGCTGGATGCGGCAAGGTCTTTTGTCAAGCATCTGCTTTGCAATATTGACAGCAGTGAATGGCGCGATTACAAAACCGAGCTGCAGGAGTTCGTTCAGGCTCAGGGCAAGCCGATGCCGGCCTACGAGGTAGTCTGCAGCGAAGGCCCGGCACATGATATTAGGATAACGGCGGCAGTGGCCATAGACGGCCAGCGCATGGGCATGGGCAAGGGAAAAAGCCGCAAGGACGCAGAGCAGGCCGCTGCGCGACAGGCTCTTAGCGACATGGAAAGCCCGGACTGATCGACCCAATTCTTTCTAAATTATCTAAAAATATGCGCAATCATAAAAAGGGCCGGGGATATTCCCGGCCTTTCTTAGTCGCTCATATCGCCCCACCGATTGCCGCGGCGCAACAAAGATATCCCCCTCTTTTACGGAGTGATATCAAAAAGCTGAACCTGCCTGCCGCCGGGGATCATCACCGCTTCGCCATCCACGCTGAGCCAGAGGTCTGTGCAGGTGGGGTTGAGAACGAAGTCGCCCAGGACGGAGAATTTAAGCTGGTCAAGGGCCTTCATGTAGTCTACAATTTCGATGTTTGTGGCATACCAGATATCATCCCTGCCGTTGGCGTATGTGCAGAAATTTTCCATAAGGTCCCAGTTGTTGTCGTTGTCAAACTCGTAGCTGTGGCCCCAGACATACATCAGGTAGAGATACTGCTTTTTGTTGAGCGCCACAAACTTCTCTGCGTTTTCCATCAGATCGTGGTTGTGGTGGCAAGTGGACTTCCAGGTCAAATAGTTTTCCGGCAGGCCAAAGCCGTGGCTGGAGCCAGTAATCCTTGCATATTCGATGCCAAGAGAGGGCAGCATGTCCACAATGTCCTGACTGTAGGAGCCGTTGGGGTAGGACATTCCGCGTACGGGGTAGCCCACAAGCGCCTCCAGAGCTGCTCTGTCGCTGAGTATCTGCTGGGCAACCAAATGCAGCGGGCATCGGGCTATTGTGGGGTGAGTGTAAGTGTGAGCGGAGACTTCATGTCCCTCGTACAGAGCCTTGACATCCTGCTTCTGCACGCGGCCGGGATCTGCAAAAAGGCCGCCGTTTATGTGGAAACTGCCCTTAATTCCGTGCTTATTAAAAATACCCACCAGCTTTTTATCGGCATGCTTGCCGTCGTCATAGCTCATTGTAAGGGCCTTAAACTTGCCGCCCTTGAAGCATTTGAATATTGTTTTCATTTTACCCCCCCCAATATATTATAAGAAAATACTATCGTTTGTTTTGGCCTTGGCAGATAAACAAGACCGGAACACGATAACGCATTCCGGCTTTTTCCATCATTTATTGGTGTTGGGCTATTTTATGATATCGAACTTTCCGTACAGCGGCAAGCGGTTGGCCTCGCCCTTGAAGGCTCCGATGATGCCCTTTATGGCGAAAACAAGCACCACTATCTGACCGACTCCGCCCACTATCCAGCCGATTATCGGGATCGCAAGGATGATGCTGCAGGCAATACTGGCCAGGAAGTTCAGCAGAGCCTGATTCGCGTGGAATCTTCCAAACTGGGAATCAGGAGCAACTACAAGAGGCAGGAAAAAAAGGATGTATAAATATGATAGTCCAGCCATCGCCTTGTTCTTTTCGATGTCTTGAGCATCGAAGTGCGGAATGTTGGTGTTCGTCTGCATAATCCAATCTCCTTCTTTTTTTTTGCGCTTAGCGCCTTTAACAAAATTATACAGCATGGATTAATGTTAATCAATGGGTAAAGGCCGATTATAGGCAAAAAAACCAACTTTAAAAACAATTAAAAAATCAGCCTGAATAAATTCCATTTTAAGGAGCGTTTTCCGATGACAATGGCCGGCCCTCGGGTTCCTTCTTCAGTGCGCGAAAAAAGTCTCCGCCTTTGTCCAGATATTTTTCGTATATATCAAGGGGGATTTCATAGCTGAGGAAGCCCTCGCCATAGGGGGCTATCGAAAGTGGCGGATAGATAATGCTAAGCCCTTCTCGCCCGATGATAAACAGATCTGGCAGGGGGAGGGGAGAGGCTTCATCAAAAAATATATCGCCCTGATTTTCCATCATTTCTTCTATGTGTTCGGCAATGACTGCGTGTGCCCGTTGTCTTTTCCGGGGGCTGAAAAGGTCGTCAAGGTCATAAAAGCGGCCCGTCTGGGCATCGATATATATCTCATAGCGGCTTTCCATGCCGTGAGCGCCGCCCGCGTACACAAATGTGGCTACGGAAATATGAAAAACACCGCCCTTGCTCAATGCCCTATAGCGCATACGAACGTCTTTGTTGGCACTTTTTTCGTTTTGCGCAAACTGGAGAAGATTGTTAAGCCCTGTTATTTCGGCTATCTGCTGGTTGATGTCGCTGTCCAGCTCCGGGCCAAGGCCCTCGAAAAAGGGCAGGCTTATGCGGACGTTGTCCCCGCTAAGAACGAGCTTTTCAACGATGGTGGTATCGGCCTGCGAAGCGGCGGCATCAGGCCTCTGGCCGGGCAAAATGACCAGTGCAAGGACTACCAGAAGAACCGCTGCCGAGACAACTCCGGCTGTGAGCTTAAAAGGCATTTTCATAAAGACCCCCCCTTCAAAACATATGCTTTTCCAGGGGGGAAATTCATCCCTATTTGGTTTGCTCGTTTCTTTCTTTGAAGATTTTTTGAAGAGCGGCCATTCCTTCGCGGCGGCCCTGGCGGACTTCCATTAAAAGAGCATCGTAGAAAGAGGCGGCGGCAATCTTGCGCTCAAGCGCCCTTTCGTAACC
>JBNRMR010000119.1:0-3025 GCA_050309705.1 Christensenellales bacterium
CAGTGCGTAGTGCGCATCTGATCAGCTTGCGTAGTTGTCAAAGTAGCCCTGGATTAATACCACGGGGGTGCCCTTGTCGCCGGAGCCGCTGGTCAAGTCGCACAGGGAACCCAGAAGATCGGTGAGCTGGCGGGGCGTGGTGCCTTCGCTCTCCATCTTGCCATAAAGGGACGCATCCTTTTTCTTAATTTCTTCAACAATTGCCCGGCGCGCCTCCTCGCCCTTTAACTGGGCAAACTTGTTGTCTGCGATATACTTAAGCTTTATCTCGTTTGGGGTGCCGGCAAGGCCGGGTGTGAAGGCCGGGGAGATCACGGGGTCTGCCAGCTCCCATATGCCGCCCACAGGGTCCTTAAATCCGCCGTCACCGTATATCAGCACCTCAAAATGCTTTCCGGTGGCCTCTTTCAGTGCCCGCGCAATCCTCTCCACGATTTCCTCGCAGCCCCGGGGAAAGAGCTTCACTCGGGCTTCGCTGGCCTTGTTAGAGCCTAACAGACCATACTTTTCGTTGAACCCGCTTCCAAGAACAGGCTTTGAAAGGAAGTCGTCCAGCCCCAAAACGATGTCCGCACCGGCGCGGCTAAGGGCATTCCTGGTGTGTTTCCTGGAATGGATGTCCGCGCAGATAACCTGCTTCGTATATTTAAGTATATGGCGCGGGTCGTTACCCAGTATTATCTCGATATTAGGATGCAGACCCTTGTAATATTCGATATAGTCAACGCCTGTGAACTTATGCACTGTCTCGTTACCGAAGACGGAGCGGAATTCGGCCTCAGTCATCAGCGTGGCATAAGGGTCGATCTCCTTTTCATATATCAGATCGCAGCTAACAAGCTCGTTTCCCACCTCGTCAGCAGGGTAGCTGAGCTGCACTATAACCCTGTCCGCGCCCATGGCGATTCCCTTCAGGAGCATCGAGAAGCGGTTGCGGCTGAGTATCGGGAAGACCACACCCACTGCGCCGGAGGGAATCTTTTCCCGCACATCAGCGGCAATCTGCTCAAGGGTGGCGTAATTGCCCTGCGCCCTTGCAACCACTGCCTCGGTTATGCCCACGATATCATTGTCGTTGAATGAAACCCCATCGTACTTTTGTGCGTCCAGAAGGGAATTCTTGACGATTTCAACCAGATCGTCCCCTTCACGGATGATCGGCGTCCTGATGCCCATCGCTTTTGTTCCAACTGTTCTCATAATCACCAAACCTCAAAAAATAATAGTGCATTTTCAAGCCATCTATATTATAATCTAAATAATCGCATAAGTGAAATACCGATGTGCGCATACTATTATAAGGTGTGATTATACCATGAAGGTGAGTTTTGATCTGTACAGGGTGTTCAGGGTGGCAGCAAAGGCGGGCAGCCTTTCAAAAGCAGCAGGCGAGCTATACATATCCCAACCGGCGGTGAGCCAGGCCATAAAGCAGCTTGAGGACAGGCTGGGAGTCGCCTTGTTTTTGCGCAGTTCCCGCGGGATAAGCCTAACCGCCGAGGGCAAGGCTCTATATGGGTATATTGATCAAGCCTGCGGACTGATTGAGGCGGGCGAGCTGTACATCAACCAGCTTAAGACTCTGGCGGGCGGTGAAATTCGCATCGGCGCCAGCGATACCCTATGCAAGCACTATCTTCTGGCCGAGCTGGACAAGTACCACAAAAAATACCCGGACATAAACATCAGCGTCACCAACAGGACTTCATTTGAATCGCTGGAGCTTTTGCGCGCAGGCCAGGTTGATATCGCCTTTTTAAACATGCCCATAGCCGCCGAAGGCGTGGTGGTGCGCTCCTGTTACCGCGTAAGCGACGGCTTCGTCTGCGGTGAAAAATTTCGCAACATTGCAGGAAGCACTCTTTCCTGGGAGGAGCTTAACCGTCTTCCCTTGCTGCTGCTGGAAAAGGCCAGCAATTCCCGCCGTTATCTGGACGACCAAGCCCTGAAATCCGGCGTGACTTTGCAGCCAGTTGTGGAGCTGGGCAGCCACGATGTGCTGGCAGACTTTGCCAGGATTGGCCTCGGGGTGGCTGGCGTCACAAAGCAGTTCGTCCAAAAGGAGCTGGACAGCGGCGAGCTTTACGAGATTTACGTCACCCCCCCCATTCCGGTGCGGCACATCGGCCTTGCCACAATGCGCAATATCAGCCTTTCCTCCGCCGCCCAGTGCTTCGTGGACGATCTATTGAATCTTTCATAGTTTTTCCGGGGAATATGCCGGGATGCCGGGGCTCCGCCCCAGACCCCGCAAGCTTTTGAAAAAGCTTGACCAAAACTTCATATAACAATCAAAAAATGATAATGTGAAATTAAGCAGCTTGTTCTGCGGAGGGGAGATGTGCCGGAATTCCGCCAAGACCCCGCAAGGGGCAGGCCCCTTGACCTCTTATCAATTCCGCTGATAAACAATCCGTCCGGATAAAGGGATCACAAAGGGATGAATCCCTTTGGCGGGAGCGCGAGGGCAGCGCCCTCGTAGCGCCCAATCTCACTCCGCCAGCTTCACCGAAACTATCTTCGATATGCCCTTCTCCTCCATGGATATGCCGTAAAGGCCGTTGCAACTTTCCATTGTTCCCTTCCTGTGGGTGACCACGATGAACTGGGTGTCCTTTGAAAAGTCGCTTAAAAAATTGGCAAAGTTGATCACATTGGCCTCGTCCAAAGCGGCGTCAATCTCGTCCAGTATGCAAAAAGGCGCGGGTTTCAGCATCATTATCGCAAATATTATGGCGATCGCCGTCAGCGCCCTCTCTCCGCCGGACAGAAGCGACAAAAGTTGCAGCTTTTTACCCGGGGGCTGTGCCACGATATCAATTCCGCAGGTCAACGGTTCTTTACTATCAGAAAGCTTAAGTTCCGCATGGCCGCCGCCAAAGAGCCTTGAAAACGTTGCCGAAAAGTTCTTATTCATCAGCTCAAACTGCTGGACGAACTGCTTTTGCATCTTTTCCTCCAGCTCTTTTATGATGCCGTTTAAGTCGTCCATGGCGGTTAGTATGTCCGCTTTTTGGGTGGTAAG
>JBNRMR010000120.1:0-3433 GCA_050309705.1 Christensenellales bacterium
CGAGCCCTCATATGAGCAGATTCCCCAGGGCCTGCACGACCCCAAGGAGCCCTATTGGGAGGATCACGACGCCCGCCACTATGCCTGGTGGTCTGTGCTGGAGGGAGCCTGCGGCCATACCTTCGGCCATAACGCCATCATACAGTTTTACAAGCCCGGCATGGGCAAGCCTGCTTATGGCGCAAAGTCCTACTGGTTTGAAGCCCTTCACGATCCGGGCGCAGGTCAGATGGGGCATATGGCAAGCTTCATGAACGCTCTGGACTTCACAAGCGGCTCAGCGGACGAAAGCCTGCTCTTTGGCGGTCATAAGGAGAAGTACGACAGAATAAGCGCCTTCTCCGGGGACGATTATGCTGTATTCTACAGCTACACCGGCGTTGAGATCGCCATTGATATTTCATCAAAGGGCTGGCAGGCCATGGACGCTTGGTGGTTTGATCCCGCACAGGGCGTTTACAGCTACATCGGCGCATTCTCTGCGGGCAAGCACAGCTTCACCCCCGTCAAAAAGCCCACCGAATGGAACGACTGGATACTGCTGCTCAAAAAAACTTCCTGAGCACATTGTTTTGAGAAAGGAATATAAACATGAAAAGGCTTTCAGTGCAAAATTTGCTTTGCAACAGGCTTTCAACACCCCTTGGGTTCAGCCTGGACAACGGCCCCGGCCTTTCCTGGACAGTTTCCGCCCCCGCTCAGGCGCAGGTGTTGACCCGGATTGAAATTTCCGATGACAAAGACTTCTCAAAATTGGTCTTCGACAGCGGTGAGCAGCGGAAAATCGACAGCATCAGCTTCCGCCCGGAAATAGAGCTTCGCCCCAGAACCCGCTATCACTGGCGTGTCACGGTGTCATGCGAAGGCGAAACGGCCAGCGAAACGGCTTGGTTTGAAACCGCAAAGATGGACGAGCCCTGGCAGGGGCAGTGGATATCCCCGGACTTTGACCCAAGCTGGCACCCCGTCCTCCTCAGCGGGTTTAACCTTCCGGCGAAGGCAAAAAAAGCGCGGGCATATGTCTGCGGCCTGGGCATATACGAGCTTTCGATAAACGGCCAGCGCTGCGGTGATGAATACCTTTCCCCTGGTCTTTGCGCCTACGATAAGTGGATTCCCTACCAGACATATGACGTGACCGACTCCCTAAACTCCGGCGAAAACCTGATCGAGGCCGCCCTGGGCAATGGCTGGTACAAGGGCCGCTATGGTCTTAACCGGGACATCAAATTTGTCTACGGCGATGAGTTTTCATTCATATTTGAATTGCATGTCACCTGCGAGGATGGCAGCGAGCATGTCTTTTCATCCGGTCTAGATTGGAATGCCCGGCGCGGCACAGTCATCGATTCCAACATATTTGACGGCGAAGTGCGCGACGACAACCTTGACACTTCAAAAGTCTATGGCGTGAAAAAGTCAGACGTTTCAATCGATCTGCTGGAGCCCAGGCGCAGCCCGCCCACGAAGATCATGCACAGGATAAAGCCGATAGAGATCATCAAAACCCCGGCCGGCGAAACCGTCATAGACCTGGGCCAGAACATGACAGGCTGGCTTTCATTTGTTTGCCGCGCTCCGAAGGGCAAGGAAGTCTACCTCCAGTTCGGAGAAGTTTTGCAGGGTGGCAATTTCTACCGAGACAATCTGCGCACCGCTCTTGCGGAATACAGCTATGTGAGCGACGGCATGGAAAAGACAATCCGCCCCATGTTCACATTCTATGGTTTTCGCTATGTGAAGCTGACCAGCTGGCATCAAGATGTGAGCCTTGACGACTTTAACGGCCTTGTGCTCTACTCCGACATGAAGCCCACAGGCAGCATAGTCACCGGCAACGCAAAGGTCAACAAGCTGTTTGAAAACACCCTTTGGGGCCAGCGCGGCAACTTCCTGGACGTCCCCACAGACTGCCCCCAGCGCGATGAGCGCATGGGCTGGACCGGCGACGCTCAGGTTTTCTTCGGCACGGCCGCCTACAACATGGATGTCAGCGCCTTTTACAGCAAGTTTTGCTATGACCTGATGCATGAGCAAAGAGCCGTTGGCGGTTCTGTTCCGGTTGTCATCCCCAAGCATGATGTGCGGCAGACGGGCGCCTGCGCCTGGGGCGATGCGGCCACAATCATCCCCTGGAGGATGTACGCCTACTACGGCGATATAAACATATTAAGGCAGCAGTATGACAGCATGAAGGCATGGGCTAACTACATCCGCCGCCACGATGAAAAGACTGGCGGCACCCGTCTTTGGAAGGGCGATTTCCACTACTGCGACTGGCTGTCCCTGGACGGAGAGGACCCCATCGGCAACCGTTTTGGCGGCACCGAAAGAACCTATCTTGCAAGCTGCTACTACCGCTACAGCACAATGCTGGTTTCAAGGGCTGCAAAGCTCCTTGGAAAGGACGAGGACGCAGAGTTCTATCAGGCTCTTTCCAACGAAGTTCGCGAAGCGATAATAAAAGAATATGTCACCGCGACGGGAAGGCTTGCCATCACCACGCAGACGGCCTACATACTCGCCCTTCACTTTGACATCATTCCCGAAAAGTGGCGCGAACAGACAGCCTACGCCCTTCGGCTCAAGCTTAAGGAGTCCGCATATCACCTGCGCACTGGCTTCATCGGCACGCCATATCTCTGCCGCGTCCTTTCCGCCACCGGCAGCAACGACATATCCTACCGCCTGCTGATGCAGGAGGACTTCCCCAGTTGGCTTTACGAAGTGAACATGGGCGCCACCACCATCTGGGAGCGTTGGAATTCCATATTGCCCGACGGCAGCATCAGCGATACGGGCATGAACTCGCTGAATCACTACTCCTACGGCTCCATAGTCGAATGGATGTATGCAAATGCAGCGGGCATACAGCCCATGGAGGATAATCCCGGCTTCAGAAAGTTCCGCCTTGCCCCACAGCCGGACCCAATCCTGGGCAGCATGGCAGCCAGCTTCGATTCCCCTGTGGGCATAATCAAAAGCGAATGGGAATATCTTGAGGGCGGCGAGCTTAAGCTTTGCTTCACTGTGCCTTTCGGCGCGGCGGCGTTCATCACACTGCCCGAAAGCGGCAAGGAAACCTTCGAGGTGGGCCCGGGAGAATATGAGTTCAGATATATGCCCCTTTCCGCCAGCCGGCCAAGATACAACCTGGACACGCCCCTGAGCGAAATTCTCTCCAATCCGGGCGCCAAATCCGTGCTGGAGGAACAGTTCCCTAAGCTGACACATATGATGATCTTCGATATGATGGCAGGCGAACGCTCGATAAACGACTTTATCCGCGAGGGCTTCATCACCCTCGCCCAAGGGGATGTCGCTCCCTTCTGCGAAAGGATGACCAGCGCCGCAACATAAGCAAGCACAAAGACAGAATCACGCCAGGGGGTTTCCAAAGGGGAACTCCCCTTTGGCGGGAGGGGGTCTGGGG
>JBNRMR010000121.1:0-10232 GCA_050309705.1 Christensenellales bacterium
ATTATAATGTGATTGCGCAATCGATATTTTCCTGGATTCAAGCATCCTTCCGGCATTTTAATGGGCGCAGGAAATATTTGTTTTCAATTAAGGACATGTTGTGATATAATAAGTTTAGCAATTTACGAAGGAAATAGCGGGTGAGCGGGCCCGGAGGAAAGGCCGCTCACAAACATGATATAATAAGTTTAGCAATTTACGAAGGAAATAGCGGGTGGGCGGGCCCGGAGGAAAGGCCGCTCACAAACATGATGTAAAGAGTTTAGCAATTTACGAAGGAAATAGCGGGCTCTTGGGCCCGGAGGAAAGGCCGCTCACAAACATGATATAAAGAGTTTAGCTGTTTTTGAAGATAATCGCGAATCTCCGGCAAAACTATAATAGCCGTGGACAAGCGCAAATGTTGATTCATCAAAGAATTAACGTAAAACATAGAAATGATCATCATTTTCCTAAACGAGGTGGAGTTATGTATAGAAAAAGCACCGCAGGAAGCAATAAACGCTTGCTTATATTTATCGGGGTTGCCCTGGCCATAATAATCGGCCTTCTGGCGATAATCATCATCACGGCGCAAAACAACGCCGAAAAGACGAAGATATACGCCATCGCCACCCTTTCCCCCTCCATGACTCCCGAGCCTGCCCTCACACCGGACCCCGGCGCACAAACCCCGACGGATATCCCGAGAGTCGACCTAACGCCCGATCCCGGGAATGAGGACACAATCAGCATCAACATTAAGGCCGTGGGCGATATCGCCATACAGACGGATGTGCTTGCAGGCGCATATGACAGCTCCACCGGCGGCTACGACTTCACCAGGCTTTTCTCGAAGATCACCGACTCCCTCGAATCTGACTTTACCATCGCCTCTTTTGAAACCGTCACTTTGGACACGGCCACAGCCGCCTACAGCGGAAGAAACCAGTACAACACCCCGTTTTCAGTGATCGACGCCATGAAGGACGCGGGTATCGACGCGGTAACCCTTGCCAACAGCCACATTTTGGACCACGGCATGGATGGCATCAGGCAGACCACCGCGAAGCTGGACGAGGCAGGCATCACACATTTCGGGGCATACAATTCCCAAGAGGAAGCTGACGCCAACCGCCTTCAACTGGTGGACGTAAAGGGAATCAAGATTGCCGTTTTGGCCTACACAGAGGATGTGCGCGGGAATCTGCAAAGCCTGACCACGGCCCAGCAGAACTTTGCCGTCAACATCGCTAAGAGGGACGGTATTTTGGCTGACATTGGCCGGGCCAGAGAAAAGGGCGCCGAGGTTGTGATAGTCGCTTTGCACTGGGGAGAGCTCTTCACCAGCGATCCTTCTTCAAACATGAGGGGCCTTGCAGAGGCCATGCTCACTGCCGGGGCAGACGTGATTATAGGCACCCACACTCAGATGGTGCAGCGCATCACCAACAAGACTGTTGACAGAAATGACGGCAGCCAGGCCCGAGGAATCGTGGCATACAGCCTGGGCAACTTCGTCTCCGAATACCGCGATGCTCGCCAGGACAGCAGCATAATCCTCAACATAAACATCGAGAAGGATGTGGCAAGCGGCGAGGTTACAGTCAATTCCCCCACCTACACCCCCACATGGATAGACAAGATATCCGAGAACGGCACATATATATTTGAAGTGGTAAAGATGCAGGATTATTATGACAGCGCCGGAACCATGTCCTTAGAAAGCCACACGCGTCTTAAGGCCGCCTGGAGCGAGATCACAGGGATCATAGACAGCGATGCCGCCACTTTGGCGGAGTGATCGGCAAAAAGTTAAGCATAAACACTCACAATCAGCCCTGCGCCCTGTAAAAAGTCCGGCGCGGGGCTTTTCTTTTGATTGTTTTCAGGTTCGGTTGATGATATAATTAATTCTATCTGAAAGATATCAGCAAAAACGCAATAGCTATGAAAATGAGGCCTTCAAAAATGATATATGAACTTGCACAAAATGTGAAAAAGAACGTGGCCAAAGTCATCGTGGGCAAAGACGACATAATCGAGCTGGTGCTTGCCGCTGTTTTGGCAAAAGGCCACGTGCTCTTGGAGGACGTTCCCGGCACGGGAAAGACGGTGATGGCAAAATCGCTTTCCCGCTCCATAGACTGCGAATTCAAGCGCATACAGTTCACGCCTGATCTGCTCCCCTCCGATGTGACGGGTCTGAGCGTTTTTAACCAGCAAAAGCTTACCTTTGAGTTTAAAAAGGGCGCAATATTCGCCGGCGTTGTGCTGGCGGACGAGATCAACCGCGCCACACCGAGAACTCAGTCGGCCCTTTTGGAGTGCATGGAGGAGCGGCAAGTCACGGTTGATGGCAATACCTACGCCCTTCCCGCGCCCTTCATCGTGGTGGCGACTCAAAACCCGGTGGAAATTCAGGGCACCTTTCCCCTGCCGGAAGCCCAGCTTGACCGCTTCATGGTTCGCCTTAAGATGGGCTATCCGGACACGGAAGGCTCCGTCGGCATACTTGACCGCTTCATAAACGATGATCCCTTGGAGGAGCTTTCCCCGGTTGTCAGCGCCCAGCAGATTGTCAAGGCCCAAGAGGAAATAAAAAGGGTGCATGTTTCCCCCGCCATTATGGAATATATAGTGAGCCTTTGCGAAACTTCCCGGAAAATGGAACAGGTCACATTGGGCGTGAGCCCCAGGGGCGCCCTGGCCTTGATGCGGGCCAGCCAGGCCTATGCCGCCCTTCAAAACCGCGACTATGTCACCCCCGACGATGTCAAAAAGCTGGCAATCCCCGTCATGGCCCATAGGGTGATCGTAAGGGGTGCATATGGTCGAGCGGACAAGTCCGAGGAAGTGATCGCCCAGATATTGCGGCAAACCCCCGTCCCCACGGAAGCCCCCCTTTAGGGCGCCTTTTGCAGAATAAAAGGAAAGAGAGAAAGAATGCAAAATGTATTTTGGGTGGCCGCCAGCGCGCTGATACTTATTGGGGTGCAGATAATACTGCTTGGCCACTTTTCTGTCAGCAGAGTCACATATCGGCGCTATTTCACAAAGAGCAAGCTCTTTGAAGGCGAGGAGATGGAGATGGTGGAGATCATCGCCAACAATAAGCTGCTGCCCGCGCCGTGGATATTGGTGGAATCCCGAGTGCCTAAGGAGCTGAGCATAGTGGGCGCAAAGCAGGACCTGGACGTGGAGGGCGAGCTTTACCACCGCTCCGCCTTCACGCTTTCTCCCTTTCAGCAGATAACCCGCCGTCACAGGGTGAAGTGCGTGAGCCGCGGCCACTACAGAGCGACATCGGCGGTGCTGACGGGAGGAGATCTCCTGGGGATATACAAACAAACGGCAAACGCGCAGCTTGAAAGCTCCGTCACGGTTTATCCCGCGCCAATAAATGCACAGAACATTCCCCTTCCCTCTCTTAAGTGGCAGGGGGATCTTATCGTAAAAAGATACATACTCCCCGATGTGTTCATATACGGGGGCATCCGCGACTATGCCATGGGCGATCCCATGAAGTCCATCCACTGGGGCGCCTCCGCCGCCACGGGCAGCCTTAAGGTCAAGCAGTTTGACTTCACCGCCTCGCCAAAGCTGCTGATGATCCTCAACACTCAGCCTGCGGAAAATGTCTGGGGGGAAATACCCATGGCTGACCGTCCGCTGATAGAGGAGGGCATCAGAGTGGCCACGTCCATTGCACTGCATCTGCTCAATAGCGGCGTTGAGGTGGGTTTTGCCACCAATGGCGCCATGATAGACAGCAAGGAGGATGTTTTCATCAGCCCTTCATGCAGCTACGAGCAAAGGGAAGTTCTGCTGGACTGCTTTGCCAAGCTGCGTGTCACAAGAAAACATAGCTTCCATCAGTTTCTGGCGGATCTTCCCCCCTTTAAGGAGCATGATGTGCTGTTGATCACCTGCTATCGCTCACAGCTTTTGGACGATATCTGCGCGGACATTGCCCTTCGTGGCAACAGCATCGACTACTACATGCTGAAGGAGGATGCGTGAAATTGGCTGAAAACAAAGCGAAAAGCAGATTCTGGCGCGTTCTTTTCGCGCCCTATGAGGCACTTTCATTCTTCCCCTTCTATCTGCTGATAAGCGAGCTTTTTAAAACCGGTCTTCCTCTTTACTGCGCATATGCGCTGCTGCTGGCGGTGTCGGCGTATGTGGCGGGGCTTTCGTCCCGCTCTTCGAAGCTGCTTTTGGGGTTTCCCGTGTTTGCAGCTTTAACAGCAGGCTTTTGGCTGGTTGCCGGCGCTTCCCTGGGCACTGCTTTGGCGGTGATTCTGGGCCTGGTCATGTTTTTATACTGCCTTTTTATCTGCACAAAGCCCAACGACCAGGTTTATAGGGGCGCGCATCTGGTGCTGCCCGCAGCGTCATATCTTTTGATATACATGCTCATGTTCGCCAGCTACATTGAAAACTACCACCTTTTGGGTTATGGCGGCATGATATTCATCTGCATAACGCTGCCGCTTTACAACTTCTACGCCACCGCCTCAAGCGTTTCGGTGCGCAGGGGTGCGTCAAGGCGAATGAGGGCCTTAAACGCCGGCTATACGCTGGTGGTGGTCGCGCTCATTCTGGCTTTGGCGAACATTGCCGTGCTTAGGAGCTATTTTGTGCTGCTTTTCCAAAGCATCGCCCTGTTCATATTCTGGCTCTTGGATATACTTTCAGGAGGCCAGGGAGACTCCGCTATCGGTGGTGACGGCGGAGGTTCGGGCATCCCTCCAGAACTGATTGAGGGGGCAAAAAGCAGCCGCCTTTGGGACATCCTGGGGCTGATCATGCAGTGGCTGGTGGTGGCGGCCCTTATCGTCGGCATTGTTTTGGGCCTATACTTTGGCGGCAGATGGCTTTACCGCTTCATTAAGAAAAAGCTGGGCATATTCCTTGACGCCTATAGCGATGGCTATGCCGACGAAACTCAAACCCTTAAAACCATCAAAGAGGCCGGCGACGAATTCATGAACACATTCGTCGAAAGGGTCAAAAAGCTCCTTGCCCGCCCCATAAACTGGGAGAAGCTTTCAATGAAGGAAAAGATCCGCTATGTCTATCAGGTGCTTCTTCAAAGGGCGGAAGCGGTGGGCGTGGACGCAAGCTGCATGACGCCTAGCGAGCTTATGGATGTCTCCAAGCTGCAGCTACACGGCGACAGGGAGCTTTTCCGTCAAAGCTACGACGAGGCCAGGTATTCCACCCATGAAATAAGTCCTGAGCAGGTGAACAACGCGAAAACCATCCTCCACAGCAAAAAATAGTCTTTCAACGCCATCCTTTAATGTCTAAAAACAAAAAGCGGGAGCCACTCTTTGCGGCTCCCGTTTTGCGCCATGTTTTTAAAAATTAGGAAAGCTGAGATAAATCAGAAGGGTCTTGTGTCAGGATCTCTGAAAGTTATATCCTCAGCAGAAAGCCCTGATATCAGCTCCATCTCATCGTCTGAAAGAGTGAAGTCGAATATCTGAGCGTTGGAGACAATGCGTTCTTTGGTCACGCTCTTTGGCAGCGGCAGGAAGCCGTTTTGCAGGCTCCAACGGAGCAGAAGCTGCGCAGGGGTTCTCCCATTCGCCTCGGCAAGCCGCACAAGTTCAGGCAGGCCCAAAAGCGCACCCGTCCCAAGGGGGCTGTATGCCTGCAGCAATATTCCCCGCTTTTTGCAGTAGTCAATGGTGGGCTGGTGAGCGTCTCCCGGGCAAAGGCGTATCTGGTTCACCGCGGGCTCCATCCTCTCGGTCTTTTTAAGCTCCTCCAAGTGGTGGGGCAGGAAGTTGCTCACACCTATGGCGCGAACCTTTCCGTCACTCACGGCGTCCTCCATGGCCCGCCATGTTTCAGCGTTGCTTTGCTGCCAGGTGCTCCTGAACAGCTTCGGCGCCGGCCAGTGTATCAGCAAAAGGTCAATATAATCGGTGCCAAGAAGCATAATTGACTTATCTATCTGCGAAATGGTCTGATCATATCCGCGGACATAATTGGGGATTTTAGTGTTTATAAAAAGCGATTTGCGGTCAATTCCGCTCTCTTGAACCGCCCTTCCAACGCTGCTTTCGTTGTCATAGGCGGCCGCGGTGTCGATATGGACATATCCGCATTCCAGCGCCGCGGCGACGGAGTCCACAGCTATGCTTCCATCGGGAACCTGCCATGTGCCAAAGCCCACGCAGGGTATCTGAACGCCATTGTTGAGCACATATGTATCCTTTAAGTTGCGCATAATAACACCTCCATAGTTCAGTATAGCTTGTTAAATGAAATTAAGCAAACCTTCGCTGCTCATATCTCAACTTTCCTATAGTGCAAGCGGTCATAGTTCAATTTCCCACACGGCTATCTGGCGGCGGCAGTAGGTGTAGCTGACATATAGCTTCCCTGCCCTTATGCAAGCTGCGGGATAGGAATATTCCACCCGTCCGGCATAGGCGTTATCCTTATATTTAAGCTTTGACTCCTCCATCTCTTGCTGGGTGGGGCTGCGCTCCAACTGCAAAAACTCCTCATATTCACCGCCGTCAAGATCTGCAAACTTGATGATCGAAAGCGGGTGGCGCACTCCTTTTGAGGGTGTCACAGCGTTTGAAACGGGGTTTAAAACCATAAAAAGATTCTCCCCGTCACAGGCAGTTTCTGCGCCGCTGTTGTTGTTGGGGATGTCCGTGCGCCGGGCCAAGGACCAGGTTTTGCCGCCATCAAATGAATCGCTGCGGTATATGGCCCCTGCCGTAGTGCGCAAAAACGCGTGGACTCCCCTTTCGCTTTCCCAAAGGGCGGGCTGTATTGCGCCCTTTCCGCTCACATACTCAGGAGCGCTTTCATCGGATATATTTACGGGGATATCAGCCAGCTTTTCAAAGCTCTTCCCCCCATCCCTGGAAATATCGATAAACGGCAGCCACTCTTCGCTGGTTTCAACGGAGTTGGGCGCCAGCATATCGCCATTTCTTAGGGTGATGGGCTTTGAGCGCACCGGCCCGCAGGCGCTGTGGGGCTCGGGGTGAATGAAGGGCTCGCTCCATGTTTTGCCGCCATCGGTTGATGTCCTGCTCCTGCTTTTCCAGTTGGGGACGTCTGCTCCAACCTTATACACAAGCCGGACCTCACCTTCGCTGCCCTCAAATAGCACCGGGTTCCAGTGGGGGACATTTTCGTCCTTGGCGATGCACTCCGGCTCCAGCCAGACGCCGCCCACACTTCTGGACAGCCAAATGCCCACGTCGTCATCTTTCTCTCTGGTTCCGGCAAAGTACGCGCAGAGAATATCGCCGTTTTCAAGGGGCAGGATCGTTGATGCATGGCATGTTGGGAAAAACTTCCCATATTCAAAAATTATCTCTTTCTTTGCTTTCATCTGTTCCTCCAAAATTCTATGCCGTCTATTCTGTGAAAAAAAGCCCGCGGGAATCCGCAGGCCCATTTGCTGCAAAGCTTTTGATCATTCGCCCCCGGCGATCTCCTTGCATTTTCTATAAAGCTCAGGGTCAATCGCCCTGAATATGTCTTCAAGTTCATTGTTGCTCATGGTGGTATTGCGCCCCTCAGCGTATATTTGGTCCACCTTTTCCTTCATTGCCAAAACGGTGGCATGTCTCTTGTCGATGGCATTCTTCCCGGCCAGCTCAAAGTAGGCGTTCATCCAGTGGGCTATGCCCGCGTTGCCGGAGAATGAGTCGATAGCCACAGTTGGCATACGGTTGAGTATCCTTGTGGTATCAAATATATTGTAGATCTCCTCGTCTTTGAGAAGGCCGTCGGCGTGGATGCCCGCCCTGGTGGAGTTGAAGTTCTTGCCGACAAAAGGCGTGCGCGGCGGGATCTCATAGCCGATCTCCCTCTCGAAATATTCGGCAATGTCGGTGATGGCGGTAAGATCCATGCCCCCATTATGGCCCCTGAGCGAGGAGTATTCCATGACCATCGCCTCGGTGGGGCAGTTGCCGGTGCGCTCGCCAATTCCAAGCAACGAGCAGTTGACCGAGCTGCAGCCGTAAAGCCAGGCTGTGGAAGCGTTGGTGACGACCTTGTAAAAATCGTTGTGGCCGTGCCACTCCAGGCAGCGCGAGGGAACATCGGCATAGTGGCGCAAGCCGTACATGATGCCCTGAACGCTCCTGGGCAAAGCCACGCCTGGGAATGAAACGCCAAAGCCCATCGTGTCGCAGGCACGAATTTTTATCACGATGCCGCTCTCCCTTGCCAGCTCCATCAGCTTAGTGGCAAAGGGCACCACGAAGCCGTAGAAGTCCGCCCTGGTGATGTCCTCGAAGTGGCAGCGGGGAATGATGCCCCTTGAAAGGGCGCTTTTTACCACGCCCAGGTACTGGTCCATGGCCTGGGCTCTTGTCATGTTCATCTTTTTGAATATGTGATAATCCGAGCAGGAAACCAAAATGCCCGTTTCTTTCACGCCCATGCTCTTGACCAGCTCAAAGTCCCTATCCACTGCGCGAATCCAACTGGTGATCTCCGGGAAGCGATAGCCCAGATCCATGCAGCGGCGGAGAGCCTCCCTGTCCTTTTCGGTGTACAGGAAAAACTCGCTCTGGCGGATAACGCCATTCGGGCCGCCCAGGCGCGACATGAGCTTGAATAGGTCAACTATCTGGTTCACGCTAAAGGGCTTGAAGCCCTGCTGGCCGTCGCGGAATGTGGTGTCGGTAATCCAGATATCTTCCGGCATGTGCATTGGCACTACCCGATGGTTGAATGCCACCTTCGGCACAGAGCTATATTCATACAGGTCCCTGTACAGATTCGGATTCTCTACATCCTGAAGCTGATATTTGTATTGCGCCTGCTCAAGCACATTCGATCTCTTGTTATACTGTAACATTGCTTCCTCCTCTTTCCTCACATCATTCCAGTTCATTCACAAATTCCTCAATCCTGTCAATTCCCCTTGAGATATTGTCCATGGAAGTGGCGTATGAAAGCCTGACAAACTCGTCCGCGCCGAAGCCCTCTCCGGGCACCACCGCCGTCAGCTTGCTGTCCAGGAGGCATTCTGTAAAGGCCATAGGTCCATTGACAACCTTTCCCCTGAAGCTCCTTCCCAGCACCTTTGAAATGTTCATCATTATATAAAACGCGCCCTTTGGCAAAATGCATGAAAGGCCGTCGATCTCGTTGATCCTCTTCGCCAGGAAGTTGCGCCTTTTTTCAAACTCGCAGCGCATTTTTTCCATTTCGCCGCTAGGCTCTTTAAGGGCGATGTACGAGGCATATTGGGCCATCGAGTTAGGCGCGGAGGTGCTCTGGCTCTGGAAATTTGTCATCACCTTGGAAATGTTCAGCTCGCTTGCCGTGTAGCCGATCCTCCAGCCCGTCATGGCGTGGGACTTGCTCAGACCGTTCACCAGGATTGTCTGCTTTTTAATCTGCTCGCCGAAGGAGGCGATTGAAACATGCTTTAGACCATCGTAAAGCAGATGCTCGTAAATCTCGTCGGATATCACGAATATGCCCGCCCGAACGCAGACATCGGCGATATCTTTTAGCTCCTTCGCCGTATAGGCAAAGCCGTTTGGGTTGTTGGGCGAATTTATGATTATGGCCTTGGTCCTCGGTGTGATGGCGGCCTGAATCTGCTCTGCATTTACCATGAAGCCCTGGGACTCCGATGCGCTGACTATCACGGGAGTTGCATCAGCCATCCTCACCAGCTCTGGGTAGCTCACCCAATAAGGCCCCGGCACGATCACCTCGTCGCCTGGGTTGCATATGGCCTGAAGGGCGTTAAAAAGGCTGTGCTTCGCCCCGCCGGACACAACTATCTGTTCAGGGGTGTAGTCAAGGCCGTTTTCCTTTTTCAGCTTGTCGCTTATCGCCTTTCTAAGCTCGAGGGTTCCCGCCACGGGGGTGTATTTGGTCATACCCTTGGCAAGGGCCTGCCTGGCGGCCTCGCAGATATATTCCGGGGTCGGGAAGTCGGGCTCGCCGGCGCCGAAGCCGATCACGTCCTTGCCCTGAGCCTTGAGTTCCTTCGCCTTGGCGTCTATCGCCAGCGTCACCGAGCCTTGTACCGCCCGTGCTTTCCTAGATAATTCCATGCTAAAAGTCCCCTCGCTTTTTGTATTTCGCGCTAAATGAACATACAGAAAATACTGCCACATTTATTAGTGATATCATATTCTCCAAATCATGCAATAATCCTTCTTTAAAATCAAAATTTATAAAACATTTGCAACTTTTTATCATTCATCTTTCATTTGCAGCTTTCACATTAGCAC
>JBNRMR010000122.1:0-6240 GCA_050309705.1 Christensenellales bacterium
GATTACCACGTCGGGTATGGTGAGGGTCAGGCTGTCGCCAGCCTTTGCCCAGAGGATGGTCTTAGGGCTTACTGTCAGCGATTTAAGCAAGCTGACGCTCTTTCCCTCCAGGGAAATCATTGCTGCGGAGGGGAATGTCATTATCACAAAGAAGCATATTATGGACGGCAAAAAGCCGTAGAGCATGGAGCTTTCGAAAAACATGCCAAAGCCAAGGGTTTCCATCACAGCGTTTTTGCCGAAAATCAGCATGGCCACCGCCGCCATGGTGTAGAGCAACACGCCTATGCCCGCGTTCATCACCAGCACATAGGACGAAAAAAACCGACGCAGCTCCTTGCGGTAAAGAGCCATGAAGGGCGATGAACTCTTGCCGTTGCCGCCCTTGTAACGGGCCATTTCACCCGAAACTGCAAAGGCTTCGTGCAGCCGCCCGATGTTTTTGGCAGCGATAAGGCTAATAATCCACATTGCGCCCACTGAAATAATCATGAATATGATGAAATCCGGCACGCTTGAGCCAGTTACTGCCCTGCTGTAGATTAATACCGGAGGGTATGCCCTTGTGACGGAGTCGAATATCTGCTGGCCGATGGAGGCAAAGTCCATCAGCAGATCTTGAGACCTGAAAGAAATCACCATCGCAAAGACCAGCCCTACCATCGATATTATCATCGTTAGGGCGTTTTTTCGCTTAAAGCGCCTGAGCAAGGCCATCAGCCCCGTTCCCACGGCGGCAGAGAGAGCCAATGGCAACATGGGCACGGCAAAGAGGGTCAGCAGGAACAATGGATAAAACGCCGCCTGCGGCGAAGCGTAAACCGCGTGCAGAACACCTGCGGGCAGCAGCAAAACCGCCGCGAAGAAGAAGTCGAACATGTATAGAAGGAGCATCCTTGACGCTGACACCTTCCACGCTGGGACCGGCAGGCTCATCAGCAGATCATATTCCCTGAAGCTGAAAAGCACGTTCCCCGACCGAAACACCGACGCGAAGAATGTCATGACGCTGGCCGCCACCATGATAATCGGCAGCAGCAGATCCTGCGCGCCGACCATTACGAGGGAGATCATCATGGCGTATTCGTACATCAGCGCCGATCCAATAAGCAGCAAAACAATGGCCGCCATCCCCAGGCCGACAAGAAACTTTGCGCTCTTTCGCTGGAACCTGCTGTGGCGATTGGACTGATATACCCCGAAAAATGGCAAAAATCCGGCCTTTGCCAGGCGCCAGATATCAGCCATGATCCGCCAGCTCCATGAATAGGTCCTCCAGACTGCCGTCACCTGTCACGTCCTCCGTAATTCCCGCCGCAACGATCTTGCCGTTTTTTATAATCGCCACCTTGTTGCAGAGCTTTTCAGCAACTTCCAAAATGTGAGTGCTGAAAAATATGGCGCTTCCAGCCTTGCACATTTCATGCATAATGCTCTTGACGGTGAAAGCCGCCTTCGGGTCCAGCCCCACGAAGGGCTCGTCCATCACCAGTAGTTTGGGCTGATGGATAAGCGCGGATATTATCGCAAGCTTTTGCTTCATTCCGTGGGAATATGCGGCGATCATGCCGCCCAGACTGTCCTTAATCTCCAGCATCTGTGCATATTCTTCGATGCGCTCCTCCCTTTGCGATGCGGGAACTCTGTATATATCACCGATGAACCGAAGATATCCTTCGCCTGTCATATGCTCGTACAAATCAGGGTTGTCCGGTATGTAGGCCATCACCTTCTTGCACGCCACGGGATCATCCTTGAGGGAAATGCCATTTACGAATATCTCGCCCTCGTCAAATGAAAGCACCCCCACGGCGCAGCGGATTGTGGTGGTTTTACCTGCGCCGTTGTGGCCTATGAAGCCGAATATATCTCCCTCCTCGATTGTAATATCAAGGCCGTCAACCGCCCTCTTGCCCGAGCTATAGGTCTTTTTAAGATTATCTATTTTCAGTAGTTCCAAGCTTTCATCTCCTTTCACCTTTCACAGTCTTATTATACATGATAGTCCGCCATGTTACAATCCTTTGGTAAATTTAATTCCCCTCTTTTGTAAAAAACAGCCGAACCATCCGGTCCGGCATTTTTTCGCGTCATTTGCGTCACTTGATGTATTTTGTTTCCAGCTCGTTTATAACCGCGTCCATGTATGGGCGGTTTACCCTCTCGATTTCCCCTTCGTCGCAGAGCTTGGCCAGGTGCGGGTCCATGGGCATCTGCGCCAAAAGAGGCAGGCGCATCTTCTTAGCGATCTCCTCCGTGCCTTTGCCGGAAAACAGATCTATGCGCTTTTCGCAATCAGGGCACAGGATGTAGCTCATGTTCTCTATGAGCCCCAGCACGGGGATGTTCATCATCTGCGCCATCTGGCAGGCCTTTTGAACAATCATCGAAACCAGATCCTGAGGCGTGGTGACGACAAATATACCCTTCAGCGGCAGCGACTGGAATGCCGTCAGCGGCACATCCCCCGTTCCCGGAGGCATGTCGATCAACATCACGTCCACATCGCCCCACTTCACCTCGCTCCAAAACTGCTTGATAACCCCGGCAATGACTGGCCCACGCCATACCACGGGGCTGGTTTCATCCTCCAAAAGCAGATTGATGCTCATTATCTTTATGCCGCTGGCGGTCTCGACTGGGTTTATGCCCTGATCATCACCGCTTGCCTTGGCGCTTATGCCGAACATTTTGGGGATGGATGGCCCGGTTATATCCGCGTCCATCACAGCCACCTTATAGCCCTTCCTGGCCAGCAGCGAGGCAATAATCCCCGTCGTGATGGATTTGCCCACCCCGCCCTTTCCGCTGACCACACCGAACACATTCTTCACACTGCTAAACGGATTTTCCTCCGCCATAAACTCTCTTTTATCGCATGCCTCGCCGCACGAGGCGCACGCTCCTGCGCAATCGCTCATCTTCTCTCCTGTTCCCGCGGATGCAACTCCACGTTTCTTCTGTTTTATCATTACCATTTACTGCTGCAAAAAGATCAACCATTCAGCTTTTTCAGCAGGTCTTGGGATATTACCGCCAGTCCCGGCAACCCCTGGCCGCTTCTGTCCTCCAAAACCATTGCTATGCCCATGGATGTAAGCTCGCTTACACCTTCCTGGTCGGCGGGCGCCTCGCAATCATTTTGTGACATTCTGGCAATCAGCGAAAGCGCCTGTTCGCTCAGGCATTTTCTGACCTGCTGGGGAAAGAAGCGATAAACCTGCGCCAACCTTTCGACCAGAACCTTTTTGGAAAGCTTGGAGCCAAACTGATAGCCGGCCTTTTCTGCTGCCTCCAGGATCTCCTCTCGCTTTAGCTGCACAATGAAGTCCTCTATGGGGAGCTGCTTGACACTTTCCTTAAATCTGATATCCACAATCTCCACCTCTTTTTCCCTGCGAAACAGCCGGAACAGCGCCCCTTATTCGCCCAGGAGCTCCAGGGCCTTTTGGAGCTGGGCGTCGTCTTCGTCGCTCACCAGATATGGGTTCTGGTTGGCTTCGTCGCTATTTTCCACCACATAGTCGGGTGTCAGGCCCTCGCCGTGGATGTTCCTGCCGTTTGGCGTGTAATAATTTGCAATGGTTATCTTAAGAGATGCGCCGTCCTTCAAAGAGATCATACCCTGGACTATCCCTTTGCCGAAGGTCTGCTCGCCCACCAGGGCTCCCACTCCAAAATCCTGTATGGCGCCTGCCAATATTTCGCTGGCGCTGGCGCTGTAGCCGTTCACCAGCACCACCAGTGGCAGCCCAAGATATTTGTTGTCGGAGCGCTCCTCCTCCCGGCTGCCGTACTTGTCCTCGGTGTAGACCACCACTCCCTCTGGCAGCAGGCTATCGGCGATCTTGACGGCGTAATCCACCAGTCCGCCGCCGTTATAGCGCAGGTCCAGTATCAGCCCCGTTGCGTTGCTGCTTTCGATCAAAGCCAACGCTTCGGTGAAGCCCTCCAAACAGTCGCCCTCAAAGGCGTTGATTTTGATGTATCCCTTGTCGCCGATCATCCGATATTCCACATTGTTTGCGGTGATCTCTGCGCGCATCACGTCCATCTCGATGTACTGGTCGCCCCTTTGGATGGTCAAGCCCACGCTGGTTCCGTCCTCGCCGCGGACTTTGGTGGTGATCTCCGTCAGCGAAAGGCCGCGCACATCCTCGCCGTCCACACCGACGATCCTGTCCCCCGGCTGCATGCCCGCCTCAAGGGCCGGGCTGTTTTTAAAGACGTTTATCACAGTGGAAACGCCGTCCGTGGCATCCTCAGTCATGCGCACGCCAATTCCGCTGTAGTTGCCCTGCTGCTCTCTCATCAGCTCCTGGTATTCCTCCGCCGTGTAGTAGTCGGCATAAATATCGCCCAAGGAATAGACCATGCCCTTCGCAGCCCCTGTAACCAAGCCCTCTTGTTCATATTCGTCTATGAAATACAGGTCGATATATTCCTCTATCTCGTCCAAGCGCATGTACTTCAGCAGCAGATCGTACATATCCTGGGAGATTACGACCTTCCCCTCGCTCTTTTCAGCCGTATCCGCATCCACCTGGCCCACATAGTAGCCGCAGGCGAAGATAAGCGCCAGCGCCAATATGAACGAAACAGTAACAGTTATCTTCTTAGCCATTTGCTTCTCCCGACAATTAATGTTCTTTAAATTCTAGTCTCCCTTTATCTGCTGCAAGCGCCCGATTCAAGCGCCGCCTTCGCTACCGCCTTTGCAACAGCTTCGCTTATCCGCTTATCCAGCGCCGACGGCATTATCTTATCCACGCCCAAGCTTTCCCCCACCATGGAGCCGATGGCAAGGGCTGCGGCAATCTTCATCTGATGATTGATAGTCTTGGCCCGAACATCCAGCGCGCCGCGGAATATTCCAGGGAAGGCCATCACATTGTTGATCTGATTGGGGAAATCGCTCCTGCCCGTCCCCACGATGAATGCGCCCGCGGCTTTGGCCTCATCAGGCATTATCTCCGGCGTTGGGTTTGCCATGGCGAATACGATCGCCTTTTCCGCCATCGTCCGCACCATTTCCTGAGACAAAACACCCGGCGCCGAAACGCCGATGAACACATCTGCGCCCTTAATCACATCCGCCAAGGCGCCTTTTTCCAAATTGGGGTTGGTTTCCTCCGCCAACTTTGCCATGGCTTCGCTTAAAGATCCATCACCTGCAACCAGGGCGCCGGCCCTATCCACCATGATTATGTTTCTTATCCCCGCGGAAAGAAGCAGGCGGCATATGGCGCTTCCCGCCGCACCAGCTCCGTTTATTATAACCTTTATTGAGGCAAAATCCTTGCCGGCAAGCTTGATGGCGTTTGAAAGAGCCGCAAGAACCACAACGGCAGTTCCGTGCTGATCGTCGTGGAAGACGGGGATGTCCAGCTCCTCGATCAAGCGCCGCTCGATCTCAAAGCATCTGGGTGCGGAGATATCCTCCAGATTGATGCCGCCGAAGGAGGGGGCAATCAGCTTCACGGTCCTGACGATATCCTCCACATCCTTGCTTCCCACAAGTATGGGCACTGCGTCCACATCTCCAAAGGCCTTGAACAGAGCGGCCTTGCCTTCCATGACAGGAAGACCTGCCTCGGGCCCGATATCCCCCAGGCCCAGGACAGCCGTCCCGTCGGTGACCACCGCCACCAGATTACCCTTCCCTGTGTATTTATATACAAGCTCTTTGTCCCTGGCGATCTCAACGCAAGGTGCGGCCACGCCAGGAGTGTAGCACAGCGAAAGATCCTCAGCGGTCTCAAGGGGCGCCTTCAGGCCGGTTCCTATCTTCCCCTGCCATTTTTCATGGGCCAACAGTGCCCTTTCTTTGATATCCATTTTCCCTCCTGCTTTCCTGTGAAATTACGGTGTTGCAATGGCTTGGGCTCTTTGCGAAAACAGACTATTCGATCAGGTCCTCGCCGCGTATGCCCCGGCCCATACGCCTGCCCAGAAGCATTATGAACCGCAGAGTGGCCGCATCGTCGAAATTGCGAAGGTCCAGCCCAGTTGCGGTCTGAATCTTGTCCAGCCGGTAGACAAGGGTGTTTCTGTGGATGAATATATACCTGGCTGCCTCGGAAAGGTTCAGGTTGCATTCCATGAAAACGCTGATGGTGCGCTGCATCTCCTCATTCAACAGGCGGCTATTGCGCCTGTTGAACAGCATGTCGTAGCTCTTTTTGCAGACATCCTCCGGGATCTCGCTTAACATTCTCTCCATTATCATGCGCTTGTATA
>JBNRMR010000123.1:0-7502 GCA_050309705.1 Christensenellales bacterium
CACGGAAGCGCCTTCCTTTTTCTTTGAGGATGCCCTGCGTTTGTTCAGCTCTTCAAGGAAAAGATCCTCATCTATGGGGATTGAGACAAAAGAGTCGGTCCAACTGGAAAGATGCATGGCGTTGGACAGCATCAGGCCGAAGATCCCCTCCTGACCGGGGGCCACCAGGGGCTCGCCGCGGAGAATGTTTGCCGCAAATGACCGCAGAACTCCCACATGCTGCAGGTTTTCGCCGTCGGTTTCAACTTCCTTTTCGGTGATGTTAATCTTGGCAAAGCCCTGGGTGGATCCTTTTGTGACCTCGCTGACCAGTTTGTCCAGCTCAAAGAGAATCAGTTCGCCTTTTTCGCAGATAATTTTGGCCTTGTCAAAGGATACTTCCAGTCTGTTGGTGCCGGGGAAATCACCCGTGGAGGTGATGAAAACGCCGGTGGCGCCATTGGGGTATTCCAGGTAAGCGGTCACGTCGTCCTCCACCTCGATATCGTGCCACTTGCCCTCATTGACGAATGCCCTTACAGTCTTGGGCATTCCAAAGAGCCACTGCATCAGGTCAAGCTGGTGGGGGCACTGGTTCAGCAAAACGCCGCCGCCCTCCCCGTTCCATGTGCCGCGCCAATCGCCGGAATCGTAGTACATCTGAGTGCGGTACCAGTCTGTGATGATCCAGTTAACACGCCTGATTTCGCCGAATGCGTTGTCGTCAATGAACTCCTTGAGCTTTCTGTATATGCAGTTGGTGCGCTGGTTGAACATCATTCCAAAGACCTTGCCGCTCTTGTCAGCGGCTTCGTTCATCTTAACCACCTGCTTTGTGTAGACGCCGGCGGGCTTTTCACACATCACATGCAGCCCTGCCGCAAAAGCTTTTTCAGCCAGCTCCGGGTGCTGATAGTGAGGAGTTGCTATCAAAATCGCGTCAACAAGGCCGCTATTTATAAGCTCGTCTCCCTCGGTGAAAATCTTAACATCTTCTGGCAGGTTCTCCTTTGCCCACTCTCGCCTGTTCTCAAGCCTGTCAGCTACCGCCGTAAGCTCCATATCCGGCACTTTGCCTTCCATAAGGCTCTTACAGTGGCCGCTGCCCATGTTGCCGATACCAATAATGCCCAGTTTAACCTTATCCATTCTATGACCTCCATTGCCTTTCGGCTGTATTTTTATTTTGTTCCCTGCGATGCTGCCGAGAAAAACAATCAAATTAATCTATATGAAAAGCCTCTTGCGAACGCTTTCCTTCCATCTGTTGCGCCGGTTGAGTATCAAAAACGCCGCCCCTGAAAGCAGGCAGGGCACCAAGGCGTACCATGACCAGACCGGCAGCACGCTTTGCTCCCTGTAAAGCCTTATAAAAACTTCCACCAGCATGGTGAAGGCCCCCGCTCCAAACAGCAGCAGAGCCAGCGTCACCAATATTTCATCGCTCTTTCTAAGCTGAAAGTAGGTGGTTATTAGCCCTGATATCACGCTAAGCGAGAGGGCTATCGGGAGCGCCAGGGGCAAAAACCACCCGGGCTCCGGCGTTTTATAATCTATCAACATAAGATAGGCCAGGGTTGTAACTGTGTTGTAAACAAGATATCTGTATGGCCGATGCTCCTTTGATGAAAGAGGCACAAGGGCAACAACCATCGCCAAAACCGCCGCACCCACCACATAGCTGGACCAGGTCATGTCCCCCGATGTGAATATGTCTATCAAAAGGCAGACCGTCACGGGGATCATCAAGAGCAGTGCGGATATTAGCGCGAAATACCGCCTGTCCACACCGCGCATCACTTCGTCAAAATAGTTGGGGTATGGCCTGCTCCTGGGTTTTTTCCATGGCCTTAAGGGATTTACCACTTCCACGCCGCAAAGGGGGCATTTGGGCTCCGACGGCGCTAGCTCCACCCCGCAGTTCACGCAGTATGACATTGGCTTAGCTCCTTTCTACCATCTCTGGTTGCTCTCAACAGTCACACGCAGGCCCAGCTTCACCAGTCTTGTGAAGAAGTTTCTTTCCACATGGGCCTCCTCGATCTTCCTGGTGAATGTAAACGCCAGCCTGCCTTTGTAGCTGACGCAACCGCAAGCAACCCGCGTTCTCTTAAGCGGCCCCAGCATGAAATCGATACGGTCCACATATTTTTCCATCTCCTGCGGCAATGTGACGCTGCCCAGGTTCGATATGGTGCTGGATGTCAGTCTGTCGCCGCTGAAGTGAAAAGCCAGCAGCAGCATCGGTTTTTTTATGAACAAAGGCACGGCGCGGATAAAAGGGCTTTTCTCAAAGTTCACATTGGTGGAAAACTTCGCGTTTAAGAGCTTTTCGTCCAATTCGCTGGCCATGAAGCCCTTCACGCGCTTTATGGTTTCCTCCAGGCTATATTCGCCGTACCTGGGCTCTATGCCCGGGTTTATATACGAGGAGAAGTTGCGCACAGTGCTTGTGGGATAAAACTTTCTTAGATTTACCGGCACCGATATCTTTACCGGCTTGTGCATCCTTCTGCTGGGCAGGTAGCGAAGCTGAATCTCGTCTATGGAGAGGATCAGCACGCTGACCAGAAACTCAGTCAGGGTGCAATTATACCGCTTTGAAAGGGCAAGGGCTTCCTTCACGTCCATCATGCCCGTCACTATGCTCAGAAAGTTCTCTTCTTCCGTCCCCGGGACTCGAAATGCGCTTTTTTCCTTTCTGTCCAGCTTCACGCCCCGCTCATACTTGAGGAAACCATCCTCGTTTTCAGAGGGCTTCGGCTCCTCCGCGCAGTCAAGTATCTCATCGCTTCGGGGAATATCCACTCCGTATTTAAGCTCAAGGTATTGCGCCACCAGTGTTCTTAGAAATGTGAGACCGCCAGTGCCATCGGTGAGGGCATGAAAAAACTCCACGGCAATCCTGTTTTCATAATATCTCACCCGAAGCATATAGCCGCCGCTTAGCTTGAAGTTCATGCGGGAAAGGGGATTGCCCACATCCCTTTGCACCCGAAGGGGCGTGTCAATCTTCTCAAAATAGTGCCAGAAAAAGCCACGACGTAGCTTCTGCGCAAATGAGGGAAAACGCTTTATGGTCTGGTCTGTCGCCTGCTGCAGAAGCTGCAAGTCCACAGGTTCGGTGAGGCTGGCGCTAAGCCTGAACATGGCCGCCCAGGATCTTGACATGATCGCCGGATATATCTTCGCTGAATTATCCAGCTTCATCCACTCTTTTGCGTCCTTGGCGTTTTTCGCTCCGCTTGCTCCACTTGCTTGCTGACTCAATCCTTTGCACCTCTGCTTCCGCCTTATCACCTCATGTGTTCGTCCATGAACTTTCGCATTTCATCCACCGCCGCCACGGACTCCGCCGTCCTATAAAGGGGGTAGACATGCCACATTCCCTTTTCCACCACCAGCCTTGACTTTATCCTGGCCCTATCATAACAGCGCCTAACTGCTCTTGCATCGTCCAGCAGCACTTCGTCGCCCCCTGCAAATATCAGCGCCGGAGGAAAGCCCTTGAAGCTACCGAATATTGGCGAGACCAGCTCATTTTTAAGATCATCGGGTGCGTAAAGAATCGCCATCTCCGCAAGCTGCGGCGTTGAAAGAGCCACGTCCTTCCTGCGGTTTGCACTGTGGGACTCCCCCGACAGAGTAAGATCAGCCCAGGGCGAAATGCTGATCACGCAGGCAGGCAGCGGCAAACCTTCCTGTTT
This sequence comes from Christensenellales bacterium, assembly GCA_050309705.1. Taxonomy (GTDB): domain Bacteria; phylum Bacillota; class Clostridia; order Christensenellales; family UBA1750; genus JBNRMR01. The sequence goes on from JBNRMR010000123.1 coordinate 3,687, forward strand.
TAGTTTGTGCATAAGGCAGAAAACCAATCCTCCGCCTGCGGATTCACCCGCCACCGCGATTCTCCCGGGGTTCACGTCTCTTTCAAGCATGTGCTTGTAGGCATCCAGCGCGTCGTTCAGCGCCGCCGGAAACGGGTGCTCCGGGGCAAGGTCATAGGCCAGGCAAAATGTCCTTCTGCCGCAGGCCGCCGCAAGAACAGAACCAAAAAGCTTTGCATAGTCAAGGGAGCCGGAAACATAGCCGCCCCCGTGCAGATAGAGTACGCAGCCCGGCGCCTCGCCTTCCTTGGGGACTATCCATGCCGCCTTTTGCTCGTCCCAGTTTTCCACCGGCATGTACTCCGCCTTGCCGGAAAGCACCTTGGAGAGGAATCTCCCCAGGCTATCCTGCACGCTTCTTGAAGTCTGCAGGTCAAACTTTGCCAGAACGGGCTTCACCAATTTAATCTGGCGCCTTAGCCAGACGCTGAAAAAGCTTGCCAATCTTTCAACCTTTCCGGCCGGGGCCTGCTAAAATAATTATCCATTTATAATTATGAGCGAAAGGGCTTGCGTTGTCAACAAATTGCGCGCAATATAAACACAGATTATTACCGCTGCAATTTTTCACAAGGATATATTTTTCCACCGCCCCGTTGTTGATATTGCGGCAAAAATATGTTATATATTATAGGATATCTACCGCTAAGCGAAAGAAGGGGTAAGAGCAGATGCCAAAGAGAAGCGATGTTAAAAAGATACTGATAATTGGATCCGGCCCTATCATCATCGGGCAAGCGTGTGAGTTTGACTATTCAGGCACACAGGCCTGCAAGGCCCTTAGAAGCCTGGGATATGAGGTCGTGCTTGTCAACTCAAACCCCGCCACCATAATGACCGACCCGGAAGTTGCGGATTTCACCTACATCGAGCCTCTCAACCTTCAAAGGCTCACCCAAATCATTGAAAAAGAAAGGCCCGATGCACTGCTTCCCAATCTGGGCGGACAGTCAGGGCTTAATCTTTGCTCTGAACTCAATGGCGCCGGGGTTCTTGACAGATACGGCGTGAAGGTTATCGGCGTGCAGGTGGACGCAATTGAGCGCGGCGAGGACAGAGTGGAGTTTAAAAAAGCCATGGACGCCCTGGGCATTGAAATGGCGAAGAGCAAGGTGGCCTACAGCGTGGATGAAGCCGTGGAAATCGCGGCGAAGCTGGGCTATCCGGTGGTCCTGCGCCCTGCCTACACAATGGGCGGCGCCGGCGGCGGAATGGTCTACAATGTGGAGGAGCTGAAGGTGGTCACCGCCAGGGGCCTTCAGGCGAGCCTTGTGGGGCAGGTGCTGGTGGAGGAATGCATTTCCGGCTGGGAAGAGCTGGAGCTGGAAGTGGTGAGGGACTCAAATGGCAAGATGATCACCGTTTGCTTCATCGAAAACATCGACCCCATGGGCGTCCACACAGGCGACAGCTTCTGCTCCGCACCCATGCTTACCATATCAAAAGAGCTGCAAGCCCGCCTTCAGGAGCAGGCTTATAAAATAGTGGAGTCCATAGAGGTGATAGGCGGCACAAACGTCCAGTTCGCCCATGACCCTAAAACTGACCGCATAATCGTGATTGAAATTAACCCCAGGACTTCCCGTTCATCGGCCCTGGCATCGAAGGCGACGGGCTTCCCGATAGCTTTGGTCTCCGCAATGCTGGCCTGTGGGCTCACCCTGGATGAAATCCCCTGCGGCAAGTATGGCACTTTGGATAAATACGTTCCCGGCGGCGATTATATCGTCATCAAGTTCGCCAGATGGGCCTTTGAAAAGTTTAAAGGGGCCCAGGACAGGCTGGGCACCCAGATGCGCGCCGTGGGCGAGGTGATGAGCATCGGCAAGACCTACAAAGAAGCTTTTCAAAAGGCAATACGCAGCCTTGAAAACGGCAGGCATGGCCTGGGCTTTGCGAAAGACTTTGCACAAAAGTCCAAGGAGGAGCTGCTCTCTTTGCTGGCCTTCCCCACCAGCGAGCGCCAGTTTATAATGTATGAAGCCTTGCGCAAGGGCGCCACGGTGGAAGAAATTAACGAACTGACGAAGATAAAGCCCTATTTCATTCAGCAGATGAAGGAACTGGTGGACGAGGAACAGGCTTTGCTGGCTTTCAAGGGCAAGGAGCTGCCCGCCGATGTTCTGCGCAGCGCAAAGCTCAGCGGCTTCGGCGACAAATATATAAGCGGTCTGTTGGGCATTCCTGAGGACGAAATCCGCATGCAGCGAAAAAATCAAAGCGTCCTGGAGGGCTGGGAGGGCATTCATGTCAGCGGGACGAAGGACGCCGCTTACTATTACTCCTCCTACCACATCAAGGACAACAGCCCTTCCGCTGCAAGCAAAAAGATAATGATATTAGGCGGCGGCCCAAACCGTATCGGCCAGGGCATCGAGTTTGACTACTGCTGCGTCCACGCATCTTTGGCTTTAAGGGAGCTGGGCTTTGAAACCATCATCGTCAACTGCAACCCGGAGACAGTCTCCACCGACTACGACACCTCTGACAAGCTCTACTTCGAACCATTGACCGTTGAAAGTGTCATCGATATATACGAAAAAGAAAAGCCCCTTGGGGTGATCGCCCAGTTCGGCGGCCAGACGCCCCTTAACCTTGCCGCGCAGCTCAAGGCAAACGGCGTTAACATACTGGGCACCAGCCCGGAAACGATCGACCTTGCGGAGGACCGCGACCACTTCCGCGCCATGATGGAAAGGCTCGAAATCCCCATGCCCGAGTCCGGCATGGCGGTCACCGTTGACGAGGCCCTTGATATCGCCGAGAGGATCGGCTACCCGGTGATGGTGCGCCCCTCATATGTGCTGGGCGGCAGGGGCATGGAGATAGTCCACGACGACGAGATGCTTCGGGTCTACATGGCGGCAGCGGTTGGCGTCACACCCGACAGGCCCATCTTGATCGACCGGTTCTTAAACCACGCCACTGAGTGCGAGGCGGACGCTATCAGCGACGGCAAGGACTGCTTTATACCCGCGGTGATGGAGCATATTGAGCTGGCAGGCGTCCATTCGGGGGACTCGGCATGCATACTCCCCTCTCTGAACATTTCCCAAAATCACATCGATTTGATAAAGGAGTATACGAGGAAAATTGCTGTGGAGATGGGCGTTAGCGGCCTGATGAACATGCAGTACGCCATCGAAGGCGACACGGTCTATGTCCTTGAGGCAAACCCGCGGGCTTCCCGCACGGTGCCCCTGGTGTCCAAGGTCTGCAATATAAGAATGGTGCAGCTGGCAGCCGATATCATGACCACCCAATACACCGGAAGGCCATCCCCCGTCACTGCCCTGAGGGACAAAAGCGTTCCCCATTACGGAGTCAAGGAGGCAGTCTTCCCCTTTAATATGTTCCAGGAGGTAGATCCTCTGCTGGGGCCGGAAATGCGCTCCACAGGCGAAGTTTTAGGGCTTTCAGACTCCTTTGGCGAAGCTTTTTACAAGGCGCAGGAGGGTACCCAGATGAAGCTGCCCCTTTCTGGCTGCGTTTTCCTGAGCGTCAACGACAACGATAAGCCGGAGCTTGCAGGCATAGCAAAAAGGTTTATCGATTGCGGCTTCAGCATCGTCGCCACCGACGGCTGCCACAGGCTGCTGGAGCAAAGCGGAATTTCATCCCGGCGCGTCAACAAGCAGCACGAGGGTCGCCCAAATGTCACCGATCTTATGGCGGGCGGCGAGATCGATCTGGTGATCAATACCCCCTCCGGCAAAGCAAGCCATGACGATGACAGCTACATCCGCAAGGCTGCCATAAAGGGCCGCATACCCTATG
>JBNRMR010000124.1:0-20933 GCA_050309705.1 Christensenellales bacterium
GAGATGGAAGCCCCATCTCCTTTTTGATTTGCGATATGTATAATCGAGGAGGACCCGCCCGCCCACGTCGGCAAAGCCATCGTTTCTTTTAAGCGGCAATTTGCCAGAGCATGATAGCGCTTGAGGGCAACGGGGCGTTCGTCTTTGAAGGTATAGGATTTAGCTGAGGGATATCCCAAGCACTGTAGGGGCTCTTAATGCAAGCCCCGCTGCAAAAGGAGCAATGCCAGGTGATGCGGGCGATGCTGCATGCAAAAAATAATACATTTATGCTCATGAAACTTTGCCAAGGCGGCCAGATGCTGCTTCTCTGGCTTTTGGGGACTGGCAGGATTTGCACAGAAATGGAGCGCAAAACAGCCGCCCGGATTGAGCGGCTGTTTCTCGTTTATTATAGTGATTTATCGCCCTGTTTTTGCGAAAGCTCAGGACACCAGCGGCCCGCTCTTTTTGGGAGCGGCATCGAGCGAATCGGCTTCCGGCAGCGAGAAGATGGTTTCATGGTGCACTATCGTGGGAGAGGCCAGACCCTTCGCGGTCTCTTCGGTAATTATTACCTTGGCAATATCCGTGCGGGAGGGCGTTTCGTACATGATATCCATCAGTATCTTTTCCAGCACCGAGCGCAGACCTCTTGCGCCGCTCTTTCTGTCGATGGCGGTCTTGGCGATGTGCTGAAGGGCTTCGGGGGTGAAGTCAAGCTCGACGTCGTCCAGCTCAAACAGCTTTGCGTATTGCTTGCAAAGGGCGTTCTTGGGCTTTGTGAGGATGCTGATAAGGGCCTCCTCATCCAGTTGGCTGAGAGTCACGGTTATCGGCAGCCTGCCCACAAACTCGGGGATGAGGCCGAACTTCAGCAGATCTTCAGGCTCAACTTTTTTTAGCAGCTCGCCCACATTCTTTTCTTCGCGCTTGCGGATATCGGCGCCAAAGCCCATTGACTTGTGGCCTATCCTATTTTCGATTATGCTGTCAATGGCCGCGAAGGCGCCGCCGCAGATGAAAAGTATGTTGGTGGTGTCGATGTGGATGAACTCTTGTTGGGGGTGCTTCCTTCCGCCCTGGGGAGGAACGGACGCCACAGTGCCTTCAAGAATCTTCAAAAGCGCCTGCTGAACGCCCTCGCCGGAAACATCGCGAGTGATTGAGACATTCTCGCTCTTGCGGGTGATCTTGTCGACCTCATCGATGTATATGATGCCCCGTTCCGCCTTTTCAACGTCATAGTCGGCAGCCTGGATAAGCTTGAGCAGGATATTTTCAACATCCTCGCCCACATAGCCGGCCTCTGTCAGCGCGGTGGCGTCGCCTATGGCAAAGGGAACGTTTAGTATCTTGGCCAGGGTTTCCGCCAGATATGTCTTGCCGCAGCCGGTGGGCCCCAGCATCAGTATATTGCTCTTGGAGATATCCACGCTCTTTTCCTTTTCGGGGTTGAAGATGCGCTTGTAGTGGTTGTAAACCGCTACGCAAAGGGTTTTTTTTGCCTCATCCTGGCCGATCACATATTCGTCCAGCTTTTCCTTGAGCTCCTTGGGCTTGGGTAGGCTTTCAAAGCTCTGATCCGCCATGATCTCGTCATCCTGAATTATATCGCGGCAAAGATCAACGCAAACATCGCATATGTAAACGCCGGGCCCCGCCACAAGCTTGCCCACCTGCTCCTGAGGCTTGCCGCAAAAGGAACATTTAAGCTGGCTGTTGTTGTCTTCGTATTTTGCCATTATTACCTCGCAATATTGTCGCTTTTTAACGCGCGGGGCGCTGCCCGAGGCGTTACCTTCTGGGTTCGATAATCTCGTCGATTATGCCGAACTCCAAAGCCCGCTTTGCGTCCATGAAGTTGTCGCGCTCCATGGCGGCGGCCACCACGTCCAAGGGTTGGCCCGTGCGCTCGGAGAATATCTCGTTCATGCGCTTTTTAATGCGCAAAAACTGCTCCACATGAATCTGCATGTCTGTGACCTGACCACGGGTGCCCGCAGAAGGCTGGTGGATCATCACTTCGCTGTTGGGCAGGCACTTGCGCTTGCCCTTTGCCCCTGCCGCCAGCAAAAACGCGCCCATGGAGGCCGCCATGCCGACGCAAAGGGTGGCCGTCGGGCACTTGAGATACTGCATGGTGTCGTATATCGCCATGCCGGCGGTGACGGAGCCGCCCGGGCTGTTTATGTAAAGGTTGATGTCCTGGTCGGGGTTTTCCATTTCAAGGAAAAGCATCTGCGCCACCACCAAATTGGCTGTATGATCGTCGATCTCTCCTGAAAGGAATATGATCCTGTCCTTAAGGAGGCGGGAATATATGTCGTAAGAGCGCTCGCCTCTATTCGTCTGCTCTATGACCATTGGGATTAAAGGCATATACTATCTCCTTTCATTTATCTTATGATTTAATGATTATATGGTGAAGGACGCTTCGCCGCATATCGCAATAACCGCGGCAAAGCGGCCTGAACACTTTGGCTGGTTGACCCTATTTTTCCTCTGAGGCTTCTTCAGATTTTTCGGTTTCATTGCTGTCGCCTTGGGAGGCAATCTCCCTGAGGAATTCCAGAGTCTTCTGGGCGGCGGCGTCGGTCTTTATGTAGTCCCAGTCCTGGTCGGAGAAACTCTGGGTGAACTTATCCGCCGTGGTGCCCGATTGCTGCGCATACTTTTCCACAAGGGCGTCCACATCATCCTGGCCGGCTTCAATTCCCTCCGCCAGGCGGATGGCTTCAAGCACCAATTCGCCGCGGACTCTGCGCTCGGCCTGCTCCTTGTACTGGTCGCGCAGTTGTTCCATTGTCTGGCCGGTATACATGAGGAAATCATCAAGGCTTATGCCCTGGTAGGAGAAGCGCATCTGCATGTCGCGCAGCATTGTGTCTATCTCCCTTTCAATCATGGGCTGAGGGATGTCCACCTCGGCCTTTTCGCAGGCGGCGTCCACGATGGCGTTTGTAAATTCGCTTTCCTCGCGCTGCTTTGCGCTTTCCTCAAGACGGCTCTTGATGCTGGCCCTGTATTCGTCCAATGTGTCGAACTCGGATACATCCTTCGCGAACTCATCGTCCAGCTCGGGCAGTTCCTTTTCCTGAACGCCGTGGAGCTTCACAGCAAAAACGGCGTCCTTGCCGGCAAGGTTTTCGGCTCTATAGTCCTGCGGGAAGGTAACGCTTACGTCTTTTTCCTCGCCGATTTTCATGCCTTCCACCTGCTCCTCAAAGCCGGGGATGAATGTGCCGGAGCCTAGCTCCAGAGCAAAGTTTTCAGCGGTTCCGCCATCAAAGGCGACGCCGTCGACAGTGCCAAGATAGTCGATTGTGGCGCGGTCGCCGGTTTTGCACTCGCGCTCGACTTCAACCCAGCGTGCGGTACGCTCGCGCTCGCGGTTTATCTCGGCGTCAATCTGCTCATCCGTAATAGGATACGAAGGCGCAGCCACTTCTATGCTCTTATATTCTCCCAAAGTCACCTGCGGCTTCACAAAAAATTCCGCAGTGAAAACGGTGGGCTCGCCCCCGCCGATTGAAACGACGTCAATGTCAGGCTGTTCCACAGGGAAAAGCCCTTCCTGCTCAATTGCTTTATCGTACGCCTTTGGGAAAGCGTCGTTGAAGGCGTCCTCATAGAAAATGGATTCGCCGTAATAGTTTTCGATGATTTTCCGGGGTGCTTTGCCTTTTCTGAAGCCCGGAATGTTCACTCGCTTAGCAGCGTTTTTGTAGGCAAGCTGGAGGCTGGGTTCAAACTCCTGAGCGCTCAGCTCGATAGTCAGTTTCAGTTTGTTTGGCGCGGTGGTTTCCTTCTTCACATTCATGTCAGAATCCGTCCTTTTGGAAAAATTTCAAGGGCTGCTTAGCCTGATGCGGATAATCGTACCCATTAAAAAATACTACCATATATATGCGTTCATTGCAAGTCCCTAGGGCCGCTAAAAGGGTAGCGAAAAATAAAACGAACAAGCGTTTACCTTTTTGCCATTCTATGTTATAATTTCCCCAAGTAAAGGTGGGATATTCCATGAAAAAAGATTTATCTATAAGCCAGCAGAGAATATATGAATATATATTGCAGCAGACGGAGGAAAAAGGTTATCCGCCCTCCGTTCGGGAAATATGCTCGGCGGTGGGCCTTAAAAGCACCAGCACTGTCCACGGTCACCTTAAACGGCTTGAAAAGAGCGGCTACATAAGGCGCGACCTGACCAAACCCAGGGCAATTGAAATTCTGGAAGAAGGCGCCAAAAAGCAGGCGGTGAACATCCCCCTTGTGGGAAAGATCACCGCGGGTGAACCCATCACAGCCGTGGAGAACATCGACGACCATTTCGCTTTGCCGACACAGATAATCGGCAAGGGGGATCACTTCCTTTTGAGCGTTAAGGGCGAGTCCATGATAGGCGCGGGCATTCTGGATGGAGACTATATTGTCGTGCGCAAGCAGGAAAACTGTGAAAACGGCGAGATTGCAGTGATTCTAATCGACGATGAGGCCACGGTGAAGACCTTCTATAGGGAAAACGGCCACATCCGCCTTCAGCCGGAGAACAGCGCCCTTGAGCCCATAATACTCAATGATTGCCAGATAATGGGCAAGGTTGTTGGCCTAGTTCGCAAAATGTAAACTAAAAAGATATGAAGAACTTTCAAAAATACGGGAGGACAGAATGAGCGATCTGAAGAAGTATGAGCATAGGCAGGGCGAGGGCCTTAGAATCGACGGGGCTGTGATGCCAAAGTCCTGGGTGAGCAAATCGGACATGCCCGAAAGCCTGCTGGATGACGTGATTCTGCGCCGCTCGGTGATATCCTATGTGGACTTCACATATTGCGACCTTTCCGATGCAGACTTTTCCCATGCCTCATTCGGCGATCTGTTCATGAATGACGCGATTTTCCTGGGCGTGCGGATGCGAAACAGCCGCATCCTCAAGAGCGATCTAACCAACCTGACTATAGAGGGCTGCAATATCGAGGGCCTGACCATAGACGGCTATAATATCAAAGATCTAATAGAAAAGGCAAAGGCCGAGAAAGCTGAGGGCTGAGCCTTTTAGCAAGGGGCTTTTTCTTGCCCATTCTAAAGTTGGCTCCAAGGCCTGCGCCTATTGCGCGCAGCCACCACATCCGCCGCAGCCGGAAGAGCCGCCACCGCAGCCTCCGCAGCCGCCGCAGTCACCCTGGCCGAAGAGGACCTCCTGAGCCCTGCTCACTGTCAGCATCATGGGCACATGGGGAACGCCTTCCTCCGCATACTCCTCTCCGCACACGAGAAAGCCCATCTTTTCATAGAAGCCACGGGCGGATATCTGGGCGCCGACGTGAATTTCCTCCACACCGGCGCGGAAAGCTTTTTCTGCCAGCATCCTGATCATCAGATCGCCGTAGCGACTGCCGCGCTTTTCCTTTAAGACCGCCATCCTGCCGATATGCCAAAGGCCGTTGTCAAAAAACAGCCTGCCGGTTGCGCAGGGAAGGCCGTCATCTTCAATCACCACATGCACGGCTTTTTGGTCAATTTCATCATGCTCCAGCTCTTTGGAAAAGCCCTGCTCATCCACGAAAACCTTTGTCCTTATGTCAAGGGGAACAGAAATATCCTGGTCGCCCATCAAAAAATATGCTCTTATCATAAATTTTCTCCTTGTTTTGCAAAGTACACCTTTGGCAACACCACTAGAGTCGTGTTCGCCGGCCTTGAAGATCTTTTTCGGCGTCACTCTTGTTATTATAAACCCTGCCAAGGAAAAATACAATTCGGCCGTCAAATGTGGATAAAAGATTGTTTTTAGGCAGAGAATAGTTTAAAATGGTAGTGAGTAAGCAAGGAGGAATCCATTATGGAAAATATGGATAACGAAAGAGACATACTGATCCTTACCGACGAGGATGATAACGAGATACAGCTTGAAATCCTGCGGTTTTTCTTCTACAACGGTGAGGAATACGCAATGGTGACCGAGGTTGAGGAAGAGCAGGGCTGCGGCGGCTGCGGTGGCCATGACCACAACCATGACCACGACCATGGCTGCGGTGGTTGCGGCGGCATTGAGGTTTTCTTCATGAAGGTGGACGCCGTTGACGATGAAAACGAAGAGTATTCATTCGTGGACGAGGCCCTTTCCCAGGAGCTGATGAGAGTCATCGAATCGCAGTTGGACGATGAATTCGACGAAGACGAGGATGACGATGAAGAAGACGAGGAAGAAGATAAGGAAGAATAAAATTATAAAAGCATAGAGCGTAAAAGAGGCGGAGTTTTCCGCCTTTGCGCATATTTATGGACGCATAATGAAAGCAAAAATATAGAAATGGAGGGCACATGGCAAAGAGCAGTTTTATATCCTTTGAAAGAACTGATATAACCGGCGGCTTTTGGAGGAGAAGGCAGGAGATGGTGGCGGAAGTTTCCATTCACTCCATATATGATCGCTTCACCGATACCCACCGTTTCGATTTTATTGAGAACGACTGGCACAGCTCCAAGGAATATGCTCCCCATATTTTCTGGGACAGCGACGTGGCAAAGTGGATGGAATCCGCGGCGTATATACTCGAGAAGCGTGAAAGCGCAAAGCTTTTGGAGATCTGCGAAAGAATCGTGGACGCGATAGAGCGATATCAGGGCCAGGACGGCTATTTCAACTCATTTTACCAGAAGGTTGACCCGGATATGCGCTTCAAGGACAGAAGCCGCCATGAGCTTTACTGTGCAGGGCATCTGATGGAGGCCGCAGTGGCCTACTACAATGCCACCGGAAAAGACAGAATGCTCCGTGCCATGGAAAAGTACGCCGATTATATCGACAGAGTTTTTGTGAAGGAAAACCTGGCCTCATACCGCACACCAGGGCATGAGGAGATTGAACTGGCGCTGGTTAAGATGTACAGGGCAACAGGCAATAAAAAATACCTACGCATGAGCAGCTATTTTGTGGATGAGCGGGGAAGGGGCATAGAGTCGGACAACAGCCCCCTGATGAAGGCCGAGTATAACCAATCCCACCTGCCGGTGAGGGAGCAAACCAGCGCCGAGGGCCACAGCGTGCGCGCCGTTTACCTTTACAGTGCCATGGCTGACCTGGCTTACGAGCTGGAGGACGAAAATTTGGTGAAAGCCTGCGATGCTTTGCTTGAAAACATAGCCGAAAAACGCATGTATGTGACCGGCGGCATAGGCTCCGCCAGGGAAGGGGAGACTTTCACCGTCGATTACGACCTGCCCAATATCAGCGCATATGCAGAAAGCTGCGCAGCCTTGGGTCTGGCGCTTTTTTGCCGAAGGATGAGCCTGATAAGGCCGCGGTCATGCTATGGGGACATCGCTGAAAACTGCATGTATAACGGCTTTTTGTCAAGCATTTCGCTGGACGGCAGGGCATTCTTCTACGAAAACCCGCTGGAGATCCACCCCTACCTTGCCACAAGAAACAAAAGCATGAAAGAGCAGCCCAGGATGCCCGAAATGCAGCGCAAGGAAGTGTTCTCATGCTCCTGCTGCCCACCCAATATCACCCGTTTCATCGCTTCCATCGCTGATTTTCTCTACACCACGCAGCCCGGCACTCTTTTTGTGCACCATTATATGCACAGCGAAAGCGATATAAACGGCATTAAGGTGAGCCAAAAGACCAACTACCCTGCGGCGGGGGAGATCAAGATCAGTGTGGGTGAAGGCTTTGACAATATCGCTGTTCGGATTCCCGGCTGGTGCGAAGGCTATTCGCTAAAGGTAAACGGCGATTCAGAAAGTCCCCGGGTGATGGATGGGTATGCCTACATCTCCGCAAAGGGCGGCGCTGAAGTCGAGCTTGATTTTGAAATGAAGCCTTTTGCGCTGGAATGTAACCCCAATGTTTTCGATAACGCCGGCAAGGTGGCGCTCAAGCGTGGGCCGGTGGTCTACTGCCTGGAAGGCGTTGACAACGGCGAAAATCTCTGCGATATCCGCTTGTTGCCTGAAAGGGGCTTTGTCGAGGAAGAATCAGAATTTGGCCTTCCGGCAATCACCGCCGCCGGTGTTCGCAGGGATGAAAAAAACTTCACCAGGCTTTACAGAAGATACCAGCCAGGCGATAAAAACGCTTGCGTTCTTCGGTTCATTCCCTACTTTGCCTTTGCCAACAGGGGCATCAGCGAGATGATCGTCTGGGTGAGGGTCTAGCTTTTCTTGTTTTTTCAGCCATGTAAAAAGCGTCTGCACAATGATGCAGGCGCTTTTGCTGATTATAATTATATGCACTTTAAGAAATATACAAGCTGATATATCAGAAGGGCATTTATATCGGTGGCGCTTCTCCAACAACCAGCAATTTATCCAGCCTTTTGCTCTGCGGGTTTGAGAAAACATCAGGCTCATAGCGGACTTCCAAAAGGGTCAGACCCCTGGCTGGAGCCGTGTAGCCCAACAGGTCGCGGTCGCCGATTTCAAGGGCCCTTCGCATACTACAGACCGAAAGTCGGTGTTGTCCGGCGCGGATCAAAGTGCCGGCGAGTATGCGCACCATGTTGTATAGAAAGGCGTTGCCGCTGACCTCCATCTCTATAAAGCCGTTTTTTTCACTTACCTGAAAGGAATGTATGGTTCGAACGGTGGTTTTTGCATTGCTTCCAACCGCCATGGCGCATCTGAAATCGTGGGTGCCCACGAAGACCTCTGCGGCCTCCTGCATGGCGGCCAAATCCAGACGGCCAGGGACAAACTCACAGATATTGCGAAATATGGCGGGTGCATATTTGCCCGTCTTTACGCGGTAAAGATAGCTTTTGCTGGAGGCGTCAAAGCGGGAATGAAAGCATTCCGGCGCTTCAACGGAGGCCACCACGCGTATATCAGGGGGGAGAATTGTGTTCAGCGCCAAGAACAGCTTATCGGCCGGCACAGTAAGGGCGCTGTCAAAATGGGCCACCTGTCCCAAGGCATGGACGCCAGCGTCCGTTCGGCTGGCACCCAAAACAGACAGCCTTTCACTCGAAAGCTTCAAAAGCGCACTTTCCACCGACTCCTGAACGGTTAGAGCATTGCTTTGGCGTTGCCAGCCCGCGTAGTTTGTGCCGTCGTATTCGATTTTGATTGCGTATCTTTTTAAAGCAGCCATTTTTCCATCAATATCAGGGCCGTCAAAAGCCCCATAAACAATAGGGCGTATATATCAATCATCCCCAAATGGAGCACCTTCATTTTGGTGCGGTTTATATCTCCCCGATAACAGCGGGACTCCATCGCCATGGAGAGTTCGTCTGCCCGCCTGAAGGCGCTGACGAACAGCGGCACCAGCAGCGGTATCATTGCCTTGGCACGGCTGATCAGCTTTCCAGACTCAAAGTCGGCCCCTCTGGCTGTCTGGGCTTTCATTATTTTGTCAGTTTCCTCGATTATAGTGGGAATCATTCTCATGGCAATGGTCATCATCATGGCCAGCTCGTGCACTGGAAAGCGCAGGGCTTTCAAAGGCTTCATTATGCGCTCCAAAGCGTCGGTGAGAGCCATGGGCGAAGTGGTCAAAGTCAAAATGGATGTGCCAAGGACCAAAAAAACAAGGCGCAGGGCGAAAAAGGCTGCGCTTAAAAAGCCTTCCTTATAGATAGTCAGGCGCCATATGGTAAAGAGCAGATGCTCGCCCTGGGTGAAAAAAACGTTCAAAACAAATGTGAATATGGCCACGAAAAGCACCGGCTTAAGGCCTTTTATCAGATATTGTATGCGAATCTGGGAAAGGCCTGCGATTAACACGAAGGCAGCGGCGATGAAGGCATATCCGATAAAGCCTTTAACGATAAGCACCGACGTTATATATAGCGCTGTGAGGATTATCTTCATGCGGGGATCGACCCTGTGGACGGGGGAGTTGCCAGGGAAAAACTGGCCGATGGTGATGTTAGGAACCATTTTCGAGCCCTCCTTTCAGGGCTGCCAGCACATGGCGCTCCACTTCCTTCAGAACATAGCAGCCTTCGGGGATGTCGATCCCGCGGCTGCGAAGCTCCTTGGCGATAATTGCCGCCTGGGGAAGACCGAGTCCAATTTTAAGCAAAAGTTCCTCTTCGGAAAAAACAGACTTGCGGTCGCCTTCCAATATCAGCCTGCCCTTGCTAAGGACAAAGATATGATCGGCGTAGCGGGCCACGTCATCCATAGAGTGGGAGACCATCACTATTGTGGTTCCATCCTCGTGCCATTTTTTTATAAGAGAAAGTATTTCTTCGCGCCCTCTGGGGTCAAGTCCTGCGGCGGGCTCGTCCAATATGAGTATTTGCGGCCTCATGGCAAGCACTCCCGCAATGGCCACCCTCCGCTTTTGTCCTCCTGAAATTTCAAAAGGGGAACGGTCATGCATTTGATTAAAATCAAGGTTTACCATGGCGCAGGCCTGGCGCACCCGCTGGTCGATCTCGTCCTCATCCAAGCCATTGTTCTTTGGGCCGAAGGCAATATCTTTATATATAGTCTCTTCAAAAAGCTGATATTCGGGATATTGAAAAACAAGGCCAATTCGCCTGCGAACAGAACGAAGGTCGGTATTTTTTGCAAAAATATCGACGCCGTCAAGAAGGATTTGACCCTTGGTCGGTTTCAGAAGGGCGTTGAAATGCTGCATCAGCGTGGACTTTCCAGAGCCGGTGTGGCCTATGACGGCGGTGAAGCTGCCGTCCTCTATTGTCATGCTGATATTATCCAAGGCGATCTGCTCAAACGGGCTTTGAGGCATATATATGTGAGAAAGGTTTTTTACAACAAGCGGCATATGCTATCGGCAAGCTCCTTTGGAGTCAGTATATCGATGGGGATATTGATGCCCATTGAGTTAAGGGTTTGGGCAAGTTCTGTTGCGGCAGGCACATCAAGACCGATTTTTTTAAGCTTTTTAACCTGGCTGAATATTTCTTTTGGGGCGCCCTCCATGGCGATTTTGCCGCCGTCCATCACAACGACGCGCTGAGCCCTTGCGGCTTCTTCCATGAAGTGGGTGATGCAAACGACCGTGAGCCCCAATTGCTCCCTAAGGGCCAGAACGGTGTCCATCACATCCCTTCTGCCGCTGGGGTCCAGCATGGCGGTGGGCTCGTCCATGACGAGTATTCGCGGCTTCATGGCGATTATTCCCGCGATGGCTATGCGCTGTTTTTGGCCGCCGGAGAGCATATGGGGGGCGCTTTGGGCGTATTTTTCCATATCAACCATTTTCAAAACTTCGTCCACCCTGCGGCGGATTTCGTCAGAGGGAATGCCGAGATTTTCTAGGCCGAAGGCTATGTCTTCCTCCACAATTGTGGCGACTAGCTGATTATCCGGGTTTTGAAATATCATGCCGGCGCTCTGGCGGATAGGGAATATGTTTTCTTCCACGGAGGTGTCCATGCCGCAGACGGTGACCCTGCCCTCACCGGGGAGATACAGGCCGTTTATCAGCTTTGCCAATGTGGATTTGCCGCTGCCGTTATGACCGAGGATGGCCACGAATTCGCCTTCGTATACGTTCAGCGAAATACCGCGAAGGGCGTTTGTGCCCTCGCCTTCATTGTCTTCGTAGGTGTAGCTGACATTTTCAAGGGAGATTATCTTTTTCATGGCGTCCTCCTTCCTTCAACATCAAAACATTATAACATGCTGATATGCTTAAAACAAGGGTGACAGCCAGATCTAAAGCAGCGCCGGCGGGCCCGCCCACCCATGAAAAAGCCTTTTTTGAAAAGGGCTTTTTCTCCCAAATGGCGCTAGGAAGGCAAGCCTCTTTTATTCGCAGTAATACTCCTTTATTTTTTCTATGGCGCGCTTTTCAATGCGCGATACATATGAGCGGGAGATGCCCAGTTCTTTTGCGACTTCGCGCTGAGCGTAGCAGTGGCCGTCGATGAGGCCGTAGCGCATTTCAAACACAAGGCGCTCCCGGGGATTGAGCTCCGATTTGGCTATTGAAAGTATCTTTTCAATTTCAATCTTTCTGTGAACCTGGTCGATGACATTGTCGGGATCGCTCCCAAGGACGTCGATATTGGTGAGTTCGTTGCCCTCGCTGTCTGTGCCGATGGGGTCCGTAAGAGATATCTCGCTATCCAGTTTTTTGGTGGCGCGCAGATGCATCAACACCTCGTTTTCAACGCAGCGGGCGGCATATGTTGCAAGCTTAGTGTCACGGCCGCGGGAGTAGCTGTTGACGGCTTTTATCAGCCCGATGGAGCCGATGGAGATCAGGTCATTCATTTCGGTGCGACTTCCCGCAAACTTTTTTACCACATGTACGACAAGGCGCATGTTGTGGAGAATTAGCATATCTCTGGCATTCTTATCGCCCAGGAGCATCCTTTCAAGGCATTCACTCTCCTTTTCGGGGCTTAGCGGCCGCGGGAAGGAGGACTTCTCCGCTACATAGCCCATAAGCAGCCATATACCTTGGAACATCTCAAATATCATTTCAAAAAACATAGCATTACCCCCGATTTGATAAATTTCGACATCATGTGCAGTGCTATATTTCTATGACGTTAGGGCAGAGGATAAATCTTGTACCACAAAAAAGACGGAAGCTTAATTGTGTTTCAAGTCTTGCGCAAAGAGCTGTTAGCAGGGGAGAATAGATTATGAGGACTCATGAAAGATCATTGCGAGATGGGCCTGTCCGAAAAGGGTTTTTATTAACTCCATAGCGGCGAAGAAACGGCATTGGGAAAAAAGACCCAGGGCAATTCCCCGGGCCTTTTGGCTTTCGCTTTTGCTATTGATTTGTGGTGTCGCGCCGGATTATATCGCCCTCCTGCATGGGGAAGGGGGCGTCGACAATGAGCCTTTGCATGGGATGGGGCGCGCTTTCAACTTTTTGATGATCCTCGTCCATAAGGCCGGAAATTTTAAGGGCCTTGGTGCCAAGGGGAGAGAGTAACGTCAGCTCCTCGCCGTCAAAGAAGCGGTTCTTCTGGCGAATGAGAGCGGTTTTTGTTCTTTCATCATATGAAAGAACGGTGGCGACATACACAGAGTCCTGTGAATACTCGCTATTTTTCGGTGTTGGGGAGGGCTGGCCGAAGTAAAAACCCGTGGAAAGCGGCCTGTGGCTGGCCCGGCAGACCTCACCAAGAAGATCGCCTTTTATGCTCTCATATAAGCTGGGGGACTCAAAAAGGCTGTCTATGGCGCGTCTATAGGCAGAAACCACAGTGGCCACATAATACTCCGTCTTCATGCGCCCCTCAATCTTAAGCGAGCTTATGCCCGCGGCGCAAAGCTTGTCCACATGCTCAATCATGCACAGATCGTTTGCGGAATAGATGTAGCTTCCCTTTTCATCCTCGTATATGGGCATGTATTCGCCCGGGCGCTTTTCCTCCACCAGCGAATACTTCCAACGGCAGGGCTGGGCGCACTGCCCCTGATTGGCGTCGCGGCCGGTTAGATGGTTTGAAAGCACGCATCTGCCCGAGTAGGAAACGCACATGGCGCCATGAACGAAGGCCTCCAGTTCCAGCTCTGCCGGAAGGCTTTGCCGCATTTTGGCTATGCGCTCAAGGCTCAATTCCCTGGCAAGTATTATGCGGGAAGCGCCAAGATGGTGCCAGTGAAGGGCGGCTAGGCTGTTTAATGTGTTGGCCTGGGTGGAGATGTGCAGCGGAAGCCCTGGGGCCACATCCTTGGCCATGGAAAGGGTTGCGAAGTCTGAAACGATGACAGCGTCGGCGCCGCTTTTTTGTATCTGCGCAAGGGTTTGCTTCACGGGCTCCATGTCATCGTCATACATGAATGCGTTCACAGTCACATAGACTTTTACGCCGTTTTCATGGGCGAAATCAACTGCAGAAGCAAGATCGCTTTCGCTGAAGTTCCCCGCAAAGGCCCTAAGCCCAAACTTTTGCGAGCCAAGATAAACCGCATCCGCGCCGAAGCGCACGGCGGCCTTAAGCTGCTCCATGCCTCCGGCGGGGGCCAAAAGCTCGGGCTTTTTCGTTTGTCCACTTTTTTTGCTGTCTTTGCCATCTTTAATGTCAGCGGCCGGCAGTTGCCTCCGCGTTGTTTTTGTCATACTCTAACCAAAGCTCCCTGTATTTGTTCACATTCTCCTGATGTTTTTCATATGTCTTTGCAAAAACAAGCTCGCCTGTTTCCGGGTCGCCGTTGCAGAAGTAGAGCATTCCGTCCTCCACAAAGCCGGGATCAGGGTAAAGAGCGGCCTCCAGAGCGAACTTGCTGGGGCTGCAGATGGGCCCGGCGGGGAAGCCATCCACCACATAGGTGTTGTAGAGGGAGTCTATCGCCAGCTCATCTGCGCTTAGGACAAGATTACTTCGCCCGGTAACATATGTTATAGTCGCGTCGGACTGAAGCTTCATGTCATTTTTAAGCCTGTTGTGGAACACCGCTGAAACCTTGTAAAAATCGCTGCGCTTTGACTCTTTTTCAATTATCGAGGCAAGCATTACGATATCGTCCACCGTCCTTTGATCCTCCTGGCCGGAATGGGTTCTGGCCAGCGAGAGCATCTCGTCCATGCGGGTAAGCATCTTGCGGATGACCGTTTCCTCGCTTGAACCCACATATATTTCATATGTGTCGGGGAACAAATAACCCTCCAGAACGTATTGCCTTATGTTCCCGCCGGCTTTTATGGCATCGGAAATGAAGTCATAGCTTTCGGCAAAATCAGTGCCGGTCTTGCAAAGCTCAAGAAACCTGTCCGCGCTGGTGAAAACTCCCTGCTTAACCAGCGATTCCGCCATTGACTCGACGGTGGAGCCCTCAATCACAGTGAAGCGCATGACTGTCTGGGCTTCCTGCATGGATGAAAGAGTGTCTATCAGCTCTATGACCGTCATCTTTGGCGAGAGCATAAAGCTGCCGGCCTGAAGCTTCGGCCCCTTGCTCAAAAATTCGGCTGTGTACTGGAAAATAGCCCTGTTGCGGATGATGCCCTCCTCCTCAAGCTGTCGGGCGATGGCTTTTACAGTCGAGCCGGACTTGATGCTGATTTCCCTGAAGGAGGAATCGTTTTCGACTATCGGCTCCGGCAAGACGGGCTGGATATAGCGATCCTGCAGGTAGTTATAGCCTGTGAACACCATGCCTGCCACTATGCTGATGCTCACCAGCCAAACGCATAAAGGCCGTATGGCATTCCACACAGCCTGGGCAATTTTAAGAGCCGTTTGAGCGTTTTTGTTCATATAGATCACTTGTACCCGGCAGGCTTATTGTCCCTGAAGGAAGTCCAGGTCTATGCCGGCGGCTTCCCCGAGTATTTTGTAAATGTCGGCCAAAGTCTTTTGCAGCTGAAATTCTGCCATCATGTATGCTGTGGCTTCGTTTGAAAGCTGCAACAGGGCCGTCAGCTTTTGATAGCGCTCCATATCGTCGACGAAGGCCTTGCCACCGCTGGCCACTTGAAGCTGAAGCTGATACTGCAGCTTTTTGTATTCCATCAAAAGCGCCCTGTTGGTATCGTTTTCCATGGCGATTTCTCTTGCCTTTTCGTAGGTTCTGTATTGCTCGCTCTCCTTTAGGGCCTTGGCAAGCTCGTGGGCCTTGTCGTATAAATTCATTGGCTACCTCATCTTTATGTCCGGCTTTTTGCGATACATATCTCTCTGTGAATATAAACGTTTTTGGATGCCTTTGTGTTACACCTCTATCACCATGGGTAAAAC
This sequence comes from Christensenellales bacterium, assembly GCA_050309705.1. Taxonomy (GTDB): domain Bacteria; phylum Bacillota; class Clostridia; order Christensenellales; family UBA1750; genus JBNRMR01. Next base: position 15,615 of record JBNRMR010000124.1, read on the forward strand.
CATGGGGTAGCGCTTCATCTTCTGGCGCAGATATGCCTTCACGCTATCGCGCATTTCGTTGCGCATTGTGTTTATGTCGCTGCCCCTGGAAATGCAGGCAGCAAGGGCCTTAGCTGCGGCCTTGCGTGCGCCGTCCAAAAGCTGCTCGGACTCCTTTTCGTACACAAAGCCCCGCGAGACCACCTCCGGGCTGGATATTATCTCGCCGTGCTCGGTGTCAACCGCCGCAACGACGACCAAAAGCCCATCCTGTGAGAGATACTTCCTGTCCTTTAAGACCACGTTGCCCACATCGCCCACGCCAAGGCCGTCCACCATCACGCTGCCGGTTGGAACCGTGCCGGTTATCCTTGCGCTACGGCGGGTGAACTCCACCACATCACCGGTTTGCATCCGGATGATGTTCTCAAGGGGCATTCCTAAGCTCTGTGCAATGCGCGAATGGCTCTCAAGATGCCTGTTTTCGCCGTGCACAGGCAAAAAATACTTCGGCTTTATCAGATTGTGCATCAGCTTCAGTTCTTCCTGGCAGGCGTGGCCGGAGACATGGACGTCCTCCAGAGCGTCATAGATGACGTTGGCGCCTTTTTTGAAAAGCTGGTTTATTACCCTTGAAACATATCTTTCGTTGCCGGGAACGGCGGTGGCGGAAAGTATGATTGTGTCAGTCGGCCTTATGTCCAGCTTTCGATGCTCGGAAAAAGCCATTCGAGTCAGTCCGGCCAGCTCCTCGCCCTGGCTGCCGGTTGTGATGATGACTATCTCGTCCTCGTCATAAAAGTCGATATCGCTAACGTCGATAAGCCTGCCCTCGGGGATAATCAGCTCACCCTGCTCCTGTGCCAAAGTGGACACGTTCACCATGGAGCGACCGTTGAAGACCACATAGCGGTCGTAATGGACGGCGGCGTTGACCACCTGCTGTATTCTGTAGACATTGGACGCAAACATGGCCACCACGATTCGCCCCGTGGCCTCGTCAAAGCAGCGGTTGATGGTCTCGCTGACCTCCTGCTCGCTGTGGGTGTAGCCGGAGCGCTCGGCGTTGGTGGAGTCCATCAAAAGGGCGAGCACGCCCTTTGCGCCGATCTCACCGAAGCGCTGAAGATTTATCGGGTTTCCGGAGGTGGGGGTGAAGTCCACCTTAAAGTCTCCCGTGTGGACAACCATGCCCACGGGCGTGTTGATGGCCAGGGCCACCGCCCCGCAGATGGAGTGATTCACGTTTATGAACTCAATGTCAAAAACGCCCAGTTTTACGCTTTCGCCGGGAGCGACGTCATGGGTTTTCACATCCGTCATGCGGTGTTCGCGCAGCTTGAGGCTGATCATGCCCAGTGTGAAGCGGGTTGCATACACAGGGATGGGGACCATCAGCTCTTTCAATATGAAGGTGATCGCCCCAATGTGGTCCTCGTGGCCGTGGGTTATCACAAAGCCGCGAATTTTTTCTTTGTTCTGCTGAAGATAGCTGGCGTCCGGTATCACCAGGTCGATGCCCAGCATGTCCTCGTCAGGGAAGCTGAGGCCGCAGTCAACCACAATGATATCATTTCCGTATTCAATCACCGTCATGTTTTTGCCGATCTCACCAATTCCGCCCAGCGGAATGATTTTGAGAGTCGGCCTGTTATTCCTTTTTGCCAAAAGTTTAGTTCCTCCTTGTTGCTTGGAGGCTGTCCGGATTTGCTCAGTGTTTTGTTCCATTCCCTTTGCAGGCAGGACAATTTTCCCGAACACACGGGGTTAATTCCTGAAAAGATATGATATCCTCCGTAAAAGGACGGATATTCCGTCTTAAAAGTCTGGGACAGTCTCCAGTATATATATGGGCAGCGCCCTTAATATTCCATAATAAATCGCGCACATGGCAAAATATCGCGCCCTTAATGGCTCGAAGCAGATTTTCGCATTGAGTTTTGCATTATTGCGCTCTTGCACATTTGGCGCTAATCAAAGCGACTTGCGCCTGCAATAAAAATCCTCGAAAAAAAGTCCGTCGTCCGTACATCCTGATATATGCCGGTAAGACGGACGATTACGCTGGCCTTATTATATCAGTTCAAGTAAAAATATGCAAACTACTATTTTATAGTTCCTTTAAAATCTCGAAATAATGTGTACAGCTCCACTTTTTATGTTATAATCTTGATGACATACACCCATTTGATATGCATCAAAAACTATATTAATTCGGAGGTTTCACAATGATATCAAGGCTGTTTGGCGGGACATATAAAGGCAAGGACTATAGCGTCTATGAGTTTACCGCCGGAAAGTATTCGATGACCGTCACCAATATCGGCTGCGCCATAATGACGTTCAACGCACCAGATAGCAAGGGCAATACGGCGGACGTGGTCCTGGGCTATGACAGCGTGGAGGAGTACATCGACGATCCTAAATATTTCGGCGCAGTGATTGGCCGTGTGGGAAACCGCATCAGAAATTCCCGCTTCACTCTGGACGGCGCTGAATATTCCGTCACCCCCACCTCGGATGACGGGACCTCGCTCCACGGCGGCGTATACGGCTTTGACACGAAGGCATTTTCCACAGCCATCGGAGAGCATCAGGGCAAAGAGGCGCTCATTTTCAACTATCTTAGCCCCCACGGAGAAGAAGGCTACCCAGGCAATCTTAACCTGACGGTGATATACAGCCTCTGCGAGGATGGCTCGCTGTTTATCAAATACATAGCCACCACCGATATGCCCACCCTTTGCAACATCACAAACCATTCATTCTTCAACTTGAAGGGCCATGACGGCGGGGAGATCACAGGCCACCATTTGAAGCTGAATGCCGGCTGGTACACCCCCGTTGACGCCACGCTGAACACGGATGGACAGATCGCCTCCGTGAAGGGCACCGCTCTTGACTTTTCCACGATGACCCGCCTGGGCGACAGGATCGACGCGGACGAGGAGCCCATCAGGCTTGCAGGCGGCTATGACCATAACTATGTGATTAACGTGGAAAACCCCGGAGAGGTCATCAAGATTGCAGAGGTTTATGAGCCGGAATCCGGCAGGACGATGGAGGTGCTCACCGATAGCGCCGGTGTGCAGCTTTATTCGGGTAACTTCCTTTCCGGCACAAAGGGAAAGCTGGGCGCAGTATATGCCAGGCGAAATGCCTTCTGCCTTGAAACCCAAGATTTCCCTGGCGCCAGCTCATACGCCCACTTCCCCTCCTGCAGGCTGGACCCGGGTCAGGTCTACTGCAAGAGCACCATCTATAAGTTCGGCGTAAAATGAGATAGAGGGGGTATGTTCGGGGGCTCTGCCCCCGATATCCCTTTCCAGAGCTCCGCGTCGTTCCCCCATAAAAATTTAAAATCAGATCACATACTTTTCGCTGCCCTGGGGGTTTTCGTCATTTGGCAGGGTAGGGGGTTCATCTTGGTTCATGATGCATTTGACCGTCTTTTTAATCTCGCCGATGAACGAGGGAATTGCCTCGATCATCCTATCCACGGATGAAGGCACATGGGCCGAGAGCATCCTCACTCCCTGGTCCTCGACCACGAGGAAACCCACGGGCGAAACGGAAACCCCGGCGCCCGCTCCGCCGGCGAAGGGCAGAACCTGGGGAGTTTCCCCCTTGCCTGAGGTGTTCAGGCTATATTCCCCCCCGCCGGCAACAAAGCCGAAGCTGACCCTGGACACAGGGATTATCGTCGTGCCGTCCCGGGATATTACGGCCGTTCCTACCACGGTGTTTACATCCACCATTTCCTTCAGGTTCTCCATGGTGGTTTTCATGATGGCGTCAATGTTGTTGTTCATATAATTGCCTCCGCTGCTTTTAATTTGATTTTTTACCTTTTTGGAATATCTTGGTTACTATTCTTTCCAAGGCTAATTTTGCCGCCGCGATTATAATATGGCCCGTTTTAATGCTGAACATGCAGGAAAAGTTGATGTTGGCGCAGGGTCTCATCACTGGCAAGACGCTGATTTTTTGCGCCTGCGAGGGAACGAGGGAGAGAGAAAACAGAGCGCCCGCTCGCAAGAAAGACATCAGAGCGCCGCAGATCAGCGCTGTCTGGGCGGCGTCGTCGGTGCCCAGCTCCATGCGTAAAGACCACTGCAATCTGCTTTTTTTCAGCATCTGGAATATGCCGTCGATGGCCTTCGGGTTGAAGAAAGAATTTCTATTTTTGCCAGAACCCACTTTGCTGAATACAAGTGAAAGAAGGCGGCGGTCTTTTTTTGCCATCCTCACCGCTTTTCCTCCTGAAATCATGAAATCGTGCAGGAGAAGGCCCTCCAGAAGGTACAGCCGCAAACGAAGATGAATTTTACCGTCATAGCGAAGCCAGAGCCGCAGATGATTGCCGCTGAACACTGCATATATGAGTGCTGATATTGCCAGGCTTGAAAATAAAACAGCCGCAAAGGTTCTCATGCTTCCTCCTTGCCCAATATTTTTAGTTTCCCAGCATACGGAAAAAAGATACGCACATTTTTCCAGTTTCATCTATAAATCAAATGGAAAAACTTCTTTTTGCTGGCTGATTGCGCCGCATAATTACCGGCAATTTGCAAAGGAAAAATGAAAAGGCGACTTTCAAAGAGCATGAATGACTCAAAGTTCATGCTTTCCCGACAAATCCAAGACGGCTTATAGCCAGACTGGCCTGGCATAAACAGAAAAGCCGTAGCCCCTTAACGCGAGCACTGTTCCCGGCGGTTTCCGGTGGTTTGCAACAAAGTGACACAAAGCGCCGCTATACTGCGCGAAAAACAGACAAAAAGCATGCGCCGCTTTTGGGACTTGCATTTTTTACTCTCAATGGGTATAATATTTAGAGCAAAGGCTGGGAAAAGAAGAGTAGGCAATGGACGCTTTCGCAGAGAGCCCCGTTTGGTGGAAAGGGGCAAAGCCGGAAACTGCTGAACATGGTCTTGGAGCCGCGCACCGAGGGGATTTCCATGGCGTCCTTTAGGCTGCGACGGGTGCGCCCGTTAAAGCGCAGGGGTATCGGCAGATCATTTCATGCCCGCACCTTGTGAGGCCCGTTCCGTGAGGTCTGGGCGAATTGGAGTGGTAACGCGAAGCTATGCTCTCGTCTCCAAAGAATCAAATCTTTGGAGGTGAGGGTTTTTTTGTTTTCGCGCTTTATTGCCACAACAATGATGAAATGAGGGATTTACATGAATAATGTTAACAATAAAAATTATGAGAATGAAAGAAAAGTTTTGATTGCCGGGGCATGGCCATATGCCAATGGATCTTTGCACATAGGCCATATCGCCGCGCTGCTTCCGGGAGATGTGATCGCAAGATATCACAGAGCGATCGGGAATGAAG
>JBNRMR010000125.1:0-4442 GCA_050309705.1 Christensenellales bacterium
GCCGCTGTTTTCAGGCCCACCCATGCTGATGACAAGAAACCTGCTTTACACCGCCGTCACGAGAGCGCGAAAGACAGTCATAATCGTCGGGCGTGAAAGGACCATTTTGCAGATGGTTGAAAACAACTATGTCTCCGCCCGTCACAGCGCCCTTGCTCCCAGGCTTAAGATATATGGCGATATGATCAAAGGCGGTGGTCACATTGAATGACCCTTCATTTCTTGCCTTATTGAATAAACAATTGAATCAGATAAAAGAGCTTTTATATCCCCGCGTTCGCTGCCTTGCCTGCGGCGGGGAAGCGCAGCTTTTTGAAAGCGGCCTTTGCTCCGCCTGCAAGGAGATGCTGGACTCGGATTTCACCCTCCTCACCCGGCATGTTGGCTCTTGCATATGCCACGGCGCCTTCGCATATGAGGAAAAGGGGCCGGCAGCAGGGCTTATACGCAGGCTCAAATTCTCCGCGATAGAGGACTGCGGAAAGATTTTGGGCGAATATTGCGCAAATGCAATCGAGCTGCTGGGCCTTGATATCGACGTGATCGTCCCCGCACCGATATCAAAGCGCCGCAAATACAATCGTGGGTTTAACCAGAGCAAAATAATCGCCGCGGAGGTTTCAAGGCGGCTTAATATTCCCTGGAAGGAGCTTATCTGCAAGAAAAAACACACCAAGGCCCAATCGGATCTGGCCAGAGACGAGCGAATCACAAATGTGCTAGGAGCATATGAAGCCCAAGATGCTTCAAACCTCAAGATTCTTCTTATCGACGACGTTCTTACCACAGGTGCAACCGCCCTTGAATGCCGTTTCGTGCTGATGCGGGCGGGCGCTTCGCGGGTTCATATCTTTTGCGCGGCCATGACGCCGCCATCCTGAGTTCACAGGGAATTCATCGGGAAAAGGCAGCAAAAAACTGCATATTAGCCCAGGCCCTGCATATCATTTAGCGGAGGTGCGCCAAATGCATGCAATACCTGTTTTGATAGTAAAATCGCCTACACCAGGCCTTTTGATGGTGAACGGCCATGCCACCTGCGAGCTTGACGGCGCGGCCAGTCTTCCCGTCAGCAACACGGGCGACGTATTCCTTCTTTTCACCCCTTACGAGGGCTTTTTGCCCGCGGCAATGAAGCTTTCCTTTGTCGGCGGCGATCTGGTGATGAAGGATTATCCCTTCCAGGTGACCCTCTGGCCGGACAACATCGCCGAGGTGGAACTAAACCCAAAGCCCATAGGTTCGGCTCTTCCGGGCAGGGTGGTCGATGAGCTAAGAAGCGATGGCCTTGTTTTTTCACTCATACGCCAGGATGGCTTCACTCTCCTTGTGGAGAACCGGGATAACGATAAAACCCTATACCGTTTAAACATGCCCCTTGCGTCCACCGGTTCTTTGAGAGAGCTTACAATATCCGGGCAAGAGGTGGTCGGCGCCCTTATGGAGGAAAAATCCGGTCAGCGCCTGTTGCTCTTTTCAACCGAGGGCAAAGACCCGCCCAAGCTTTTGGCCGATGCCCGGGGCGACAGCATCCGCTTTGAGGAGGAGGGCGACGTCATACGAACCACCAGATCACTGGGCGACGAGGCCGGCCATGGCGAAATCTGCCTGCACGAACGCCAAAACGATGGCTCTTACAGGCTTGCTGACCAAAGCTATATACTGGAGCAAGGCGAGACAAAGGCGCTCAAATCATCCCAGAGCTATGCAAAAGCATTCACCCAGGCTCTGGCCCTGGGGCTCACTGATGAAGCATTCACATACATCTCCCCCCAGTATCTTGAGGAGATTGGCGAATATGAGATGCGCATGTTCCTTGGCGCCTACAGCAGCGTGGAGGACGCCCGATATTGCCCCTCCATGCAGGAAGACAACGCGCTGGCGCTGATGACATACACTGCCCAAAACGCGCGCGTGGCCCGGGTTTACGCCTTCGAGCTTGACGGGGACGGTATATCCGCCATCAAGCGCTACGATCCACGGGGTATCGACTCATAATCAAAAATTTTATGAATAAACAAAAGGGCCGGCACAACGCCGGTCTTTTTTGCTGAAATTTACAGCGCTTTTGCCTATCTAACTTTTTATATATGCAGCAAATGGTATTGTGCATACGCAAAAAATGTATTATTATGTATTATATAAAGCATATGGAGCGTTTAAATGGGCCGTATATCTAAACTTATTGTCAAAGCTAAAGACTTTTTTGGCGGATTTCTTGCGAGCGATGAATTCCTGGAGCTGCGCCAGCGGCAGCAATTCAGGGAAGAAATGCTTGAAATCACAAGAGGCCGACTACAGTTTGTTACCGCAGCAGTGGTGCTCTTGCAGATCATCAACCTGATTAGCATATGCATTTTTAACATGCACAAAGGCTATGAAAGGGTTTACTGCTTCGGCTCCTTTTTCCTTCTGGCCATGGGAATTGTCTGCTCCCTTGCCCTTGAATATTCCCGCAGAAAAACCTCTGTGCTGAACTTTAGAACAAAAAATTTCATTGTCCACGCAACAGCCTGCATCATAATCCTTGGAAATCTTCTGTTCATATACGGCGACTTCAGCAAAAACCAGTCCTCCATCAGCTACATACTACTGCTTGTGGCCATAAGCACAATCCCCACCATAAGCTGGAAAGAGCTTTTGCCATATATCGTTCCCCTCACCATTGTCACAGTGGTCATAGGTTTATTCAACGGCGTAACCTCATACATACTGATTCAATGCGTGATTATCTCTCTGGTCTGCATATATGCCGCGCAAATGCGTTTTTCCAATGCCGTGAAGGTGTTCAAGGAAAAGCAGCTCCTGAGCGCCTCCAACATAGAGCTTGAAAGGCTTTCGGAGACAGACCAGCTCACAAACATACTCAACCGCCGCGGCCTTGAAAAGCATGTGAAACACTTGGCGGCCAGCCACAGACGAAGCGGCGAAAACATCTGCATGTTGATGATAGACATAGACCTTTTCAAGCAGTATAACGACAAGTACTATCACTTCGAGGGTGACCGCTGCCTGTCGCTGGTGGCGGATTGTCTGAAGAAAAACACCAAGCGCTCCACTGACATCGTGGCCAGATATGGCGGCGAGGAGTTCGTGGTGGTCTGTCTGGACATGAAAGCCTCAGACCTTGTAAGCTTTGCTCTAAAATTAAAATCCGCTGTGGGAAGCATGGAGATTTCGCTGGATGGCATTTCTTCCAGGGTCACCGTCAGCATTGGCGCGGCGATGATCGAAATGGAGGACAATTCTTTAAGCGACGAAGCCTGCATGACGCAGCTCTTTGAACAGAGTGACCAGGAACTGTATAATGCCAAGGAAGGCGGCCGAAACTGCGTTTCCTACAGAGGTCACATTCACCGATAAGCTCGGTCTTTGCCCTCCCCCATCAAAGCAGCCTTTTCAGTGCCGACTCATAATATGCCAAGAGCGAATGATCCTCCATTGAAATCCCGAGGATCGTTTTTCTTTCGCCTATGTGGAAAAGTGCGCCAACATGCCTGTAGCCAAACATCCTGGGGGGCAGCCTGGTCACGATATCGTTGCCGTTTTCCACCCGCACGGTTTTGAACACCCTTTTGTCATAAGACCTGGCGAAGGCCGCATTGCCCACCCGCGGACAGCCGAATATTATCGCTTCCACATCCCTGTCGGGGAAATTATACTCTATGTCCACCGCGCAAAGAACCGCCAGCGCCGCGCCATATGAATGCCCGCAAAGGCGCACCCGCCGAACATCGCCGGACACCCATTGGCGAATGGAGTCCCTCACCCGGGGCGTTTTATAGGCATTTATGAAGCCTGCATGCACCCTTATGGGCGAAAGGACATTGCCATAGGGTATTGTCTTCTTCCAGAATGAAAGGCTTGTGAGCCAGTCCTTTGGGCTGTCGCTGCCGCGAAACGATATCTGCAAAGTATCGCCGGTTTTTCTAAGGAAACAAAGCACGCCCGCACTGCCGCTGTCGATCACCTTCAGCTTTGTGCCCGGCATATCAGGTTGGATGTCCCTGTAGGCGGCGGCGGAAAGCTCCAGAGCTCTGAAAATTTTTGCGCTATTCAATGGTCTCACCTCCGTTCATTCTATGAGGAGTGGCGAAAACTTGCGCCCACAACCGGCCTTCAAGGATTGACCCCGCCCCTTCTTTTTGATAAAATAATATGGTAAAGATTCAGATTGGGGTGAAAGGATGCGCATTTTTTCTCGCAGATAATTTTCCGAGCACAAGCTAATTGCGGTTTTATTGCTGCTTTTGCGGCGCTGTTTTTGCGCCCGCTGCCTGTGGCTGTGCTCGTTGCGGGAAAGATTGCATCGTCACTGCCATAGCCGCCCTTCGTCTTCTCACGCTTTGCGTGGGCCTGAAGTTTTGCGCGCCGGTGGTTGCAGGTTTCCTGCAACTTCTTTATTTTCCTTTAGGAGGTAAACGGCATGGCGCTTATAAACG
>JBNRMR010000126.1:0-3830 GCA_050309705.1 Christensenellales bacterium
ATCCTTGGCGGCGGGGATGACCGTCTGGGTGGGTGCGCTGGGCGAAGGGCTTGGTGAGGGCTCCTGGCTACCGGTAGCGCCCGTGCCAGGCGTTATCGATGGTGTGCTTATCGGCTGGGTGGACTGGCTTGCCGTGGGCGACAGAGGTTCTGTGTCCATGGTTGGCTCAGGCGAGCTATCGACTTCGCTTGCCGGGGTGCAACCGGCCAACACTAAAGCCAGCACCAACGCCAGCACAATTATAAAAACCTTCGATTTTGAGAATGCTTTCATCTTTTTCTCCTTGGATTATAATTCAAATCATACAGCCTTGAGCAAGTATACCATATACTTAAACGCCGTACAAGCTGATATGGTTGCATAAAAAAGCCTCGAAAGGGATAATTTTCAAAAAGTTTGTTGTTAATAAAAAGTTTACGTCTTTACCGTCATATTGCGCCATGAAAATGCAAAGCTTTCCAAAATCCCTGTTATTGGGGCGGGCAGTTTTGAATATTTTATCACCTTTGCGCATAGATTATCAGCATCCAAAACAATATAAATGGCCGCGGACTTGAAGCCTGGAGAAAAACATGCTAAAATGATCCTGAGGCAGAAACAATTTACAAAAAACCGCCTATGATTAAGGAGGAATATTCATGGAAGCCTTCCCGTGCCAGCTTACAATCATGAACATGCCAACGAGCGTATCAGCCTATGACACGGTGAACATCGAGGCCCATGTGGAAATATTTGATCCTGCCATCACCTTGGGTTTCATACTTCTGTCAATCCCGGACACGGGAGAGCTTTTGCGCTTTGCCAAAAAGGAAGACAAAACCTATATACTTTCCTACACCGTGCCGGATGCGCCGGCGGGAAACTACAAGGTCTCCGTTTATGCAATGGCCGACAATGGGCTGAGGACTCCCCCCCAGAACTTCGATATCCGTATTTTGCAACTTGACATTTAAGCTTTAATGCTCATATAATGTTTAAGGTAACACCACACAAAAATATTATCGTCAAATAGCGAGAGGTTTTTGCGCGATGTTTCAACAAGTCCATATGCGTCCTGGAGTGTTCGTAACGTTCTTATTTTGAACCTACATCTCTTAAATGGAGCGCGGGTCGATAAAGCAATGCCATGCCCCCATGCCCTGTGGCTTGCCAGGGGAAGGCAGCGCAGTTTCGCAGCGCACCGCCCTGCTTTTTGCAGGTGTCAAAATAGAGCGAGCGGCACTCTGGGTGTATAAGGGCCTTAACAAGTCTTTTGAAGCGGCGATATTCGCCGCTTTTTTATTCCTCTTAGCTTTACACTCGAAAATTAAACCCACAAAGCAAATAAAAGCAAAGAAAAGACGGCCAGCACAGGGGGGCCGTCTGCTCTTTTATATTGTGATCAGGGGCGGGGAGAGGCCTGCGCCCCCGCAATACTTGGCCGCGCGGCCGAGAAGGAAGCCGCATATTGTAATTTCTCTAAAGTCCGGTAACTAGTCCAGCGGGTTTATGCTTATGCTGCCCGAAGCGGTGGTGCAGCTCACATTCACAGAGCCATCGCCCACCACGAACTGGCGCCTTCCCTTCTCTCCGGAGATTTTCGCCGGATAGCCGATGTTCATTCCACCGGAAGCAGTCCTGGCGTGGATGGTCATCTGCTGCTCCGCCGGGAGCCTTAGCGTGATGCTGCCCGAAGCGGTGTTGGCCTTCACCGAGCAGATTTCGTAGTTATCGAAGCTGATGCCACCGGAAGCGGTGTTAAGCTGTGCGTTTGCGCAGCGGGAATTGGTTATGCGAACCCCGCCGGAAGCAAGGTTGCACTTGAGATTCGGCACGGAGATTTCATCCAGAGTGATGCCGCCGGAAGCAGTGTTCACCGAAATTTCCTGGGAAGCATTCAGCTTCAGGGCCTTCACTCCGCCGGAAGCAGTGCTAAGCGATATCTTCTGAGCGCCCATGGACTCAACCGCCAAAGAGCCGCTGCCCGCCTTGAGGGTAATCTCCTTGCCGGAAACCTGCAAAGCGGTTATCTTGCCGCTGCCCAGCGCAACCTTGGCATCGCCGGCAAAGCCTTTGCCCAGCCATATGCGAACGCTGCTCTTCTCCCCGCCATGCAGGCTGAAGAATGCCAGAAAGCGCACATACTTCCTGCGCTGGCGCACCATTAGATGACCGCTTTCAAACACAACCTCTATGCGCTCGTCATCGCTGGTGGCCGTGTCCACTATGTCGATATATGTCTTTTCGTCTGTAGAGGGGTAAAGCTCCGCGTCGCAGTGGCCCAGCTCAACTGTCAGCTTGCGCAGGTTTTCATATTCCCCGCGCTGGGTGCCAAGGGTCGCGGTGGCTTCCGCACCAATGGGCATTCCCTGCAGGAATTCGTTTGCCATTTCCTGCGGCGGTCCCAGGCGCTCGCTGATTGCATCTTCGGAAAGGCCGGATTCAGCCGCCTCGTCGAAATGCAGACCAACGTCGCTTACCAATTCTTCGGCCTCTTGACCGCCTCTGCCACCGAGTGCATTTCTCAGCGCTTCAAGATATTCATGCTTGGTCATTGTTCGAATCCTCCCTTCCAATTATCTTCTCAACGGATTTTAGGAATTTGAACCAGTTTTTTCTTAAGTCCTTAGTGTGCTCAATGCCTTTTTCAGTCAGGTGATAATATTTCCTGGCTGGGCCCTCGCTGGATTCCACCAAGTATGTGGTAACCAAGCCATCGTCCCTCAGCCTTTTAAGTAAGGGATAAATCGTCCCCTCGGACATCTCAACGCCCTCAGAAACGAAACTCACCAACTCAAATCCATATTTATCGCCTTGCATGAGGCCATGCAGCACACACATTTCCAGTATGCCCTTCTTAAACTGCGGGTTCATTTCATCACCTCGGCACAATTATAACACACAGTACAATATAATGCAAGATACAATTTTACAAAAACTAAACTTTTTTTAAATGTACCTGTCCAGCATAGATATGCTGATATGCTTTAAGCCAAAGCCGTGGTATAATAGACTTGGCAAGCTGCATGCAAAATGGCGGGCCGGTGAATCCGGAAGGTTGACGCCGGCAAACATAGTATGATGCTTTTAGCAATTTGCATGTATAATGGCGGGCCGGAAGGCCAGAAAGATAAGGCCGCCGGCAAACAAAAACAATGCATATGAGGTGGAAGTCATGCTGAAAAATATCCCCACAATCCTTAACCCTGATCTTCTGAAAATATTGATGGAAATGGGCCATGGCGACGAAATCGTCATAGGCGACGGCAATTTCCCCGCCGCTGCAATGGGCAAGCGCGTTGTGCGCTGCGACGGCAATGGTGTCTGCGAAGTGCTTGACGCCATCCTGAGCCTTTTCCCCCTTGATCAATACGTGGAAAACCCTCTGGCGCTGATGTCCCTTGTGCCCGGCGACGACATAAATCCGGTGATCTGGGAGGAGTTCAAAAAAATAGTAAGAAAACATGAGCCGGAAAACTGCAAATTCGAGTTCATAGAAAGGTTCGCTTTTTACGAAAGAGCAAAAGACGCATACGCAGTCGTTTCCACCGGCGAGGGCGCCCTGTACGCCAACATCATTTTGAAAAAAGGCGTTGTTAAATGAAATGACGCAGTGCCTGCGCTGCGCCCTCAATCTGGTTTGTCCCTTTGGCGGTGGGAAAAGGCAGAACTCATGGCGCCAACTGTTTTTAACATTTTTAAAAATAATTATCTTCCGTGACTGCAAACAAGCCTCCAAGGCCTAGTCCTTGCCTGCAAAAAATATTGACAAATAAGCTTTTTTTGTGGTAATATAAGTTCAAGGCAGAAATAAAATTATATAAACGGTCATCATTTATATGGTTTAATAA
>JBNRMR010000127.1:0-4653 GCA_050309705.1 Christensenellales bacterium
TTGCTGCAATTTTCTTCACAGCTTCCAGTCCGCCGAGGGTGCTTATTGCTTCGTCAACGCTGCCTGGGGCGGTAAATCCTGCTCTTGCTGCTGTGGCCCTTGCATCCACATGCCCCTTTTCGGTGACAATGCCCAAAGCTGGGCTGCTTTCGGCAAAACCTTCCGGGTAAAAGTTAAAAAGCTTCATGACCAACCTCCGGTATAATGTAATATTTTCCTTATGCTTATAATAATGCATAAGCGTTGTGTTCGCAAGGGCTGAATCTCCGCGGGTTTTTTGGAAAACATTATGCCTAGCGCCAGAGCCTTAGCCCCAAAAGGGCCACGTCGCCCACAATCTCCCCAAATTTTTGCCTTGAGGGGTACAGTGCTTTCGTTATGTCGGATTTGAAGGCTGGAAAGCTGATTGTATACTATTCAAAGCGGCTATAAAGCCCGCTTTGGCTTTGTTTTTTAAAAAGAAAAACGGAGCAAAGCTTGCTTTGCTCCGGCAGGAAAACCCTGCGTGGTGGGGTTAAATGGACTCGAACCATCGACCTCCACGATGTCAACGTGGCGCTCTAACCAGCTGGGCTATAACCCCAAACGCAATAACCATTATACACAAAATTCAAAAAAATGCAAGCGTTTTTTCCTTTCCTACTTTTTCATCGAATTAAGAGCATGGGCTGAGTATCGACAAGCAGTTTTTTGTAAATACTACAGTTGTACCATGACAATCAACGGAGGAAAGGAGGCTTGAGCATATGAGAATAGGGTATCTTCCCGACTCCAAGAACGCAGCCGACAGACTGCGCGAAAGGGGATATGTTGTCGATGAATATACCAGCGATGCTCCATTTGATATTTTGCTCTATAGCGGGGAAATGAATGCCGACCCCGTTAGCGGCATCAGCCCTATGGCGCCGCTTTTTATGCTGAACACAAGTATGCTGGATGATGACGAGATTGACCGGCAGATAAATGATCGCAGCTATTCGCGCCTTTTCGAGTAAGGCGGCGGCAGTTCACAGTCCTCACCCATTTTCAGAGCTTGACGAACGATGCGCAGGTGTTATAATAAATCAATCAATGCTTTTATGGAGGGTGAGGGTGCCTTTGACTGTTGAGATTTTGCCTGTGCTTAAAAACTTTCTGGATCAAGAAGGGCGGCTCACTGCCTTTCCTGCAAAACGGAAGATGAAGTTATATGCTCTTTGTTATCTGGCGGAGAAATTTGAGCCCGAAAGGATATACAATGAAAAGGAAGTGGGCGAGCTTTTAGGGCGATGGCACACATTTGCAGACCCATGGACTTTGCGCAGGGAATTATACGACAATGGGTTTGTCAGCCGCGAGAAAAATGGAAGCGCCTATTGGCTCAATCAAAACCAGCCGGATTTGGAGGAACTGCTTCAAAGATACGGGTAGAAAAGTTTGCAAAAGGCCGGCGGGTAATCCGCCGGCTTTATTATGCTCGTTATGTTTGCTCAGGGGTTAAAACATAGACACAAAGAACATATTGAAGAAGAGCTGGTCCAACAGCACCAAAACTCCGAGGGTAAGGGTGTACCAGGCAAATGACTTAAGCGACGCCCTCTGGAGAATTTTCAGCATGAACCTGATAGCGGCATAGCCTGACACAGCCGAGGCCAATATTCCCACAATAATGGCTGGCGCGCCGATTACCCCCAACTCTGCGCCGGAGACGATATCCTTAAACTGATAGACCACCGAGCCGAGTATGGCGGGGATTGACATCAGGAAAGAAAACTTTGCTGCGTCCTCCCTGCGAAGGCCCTGCATAAGGCCGCCTGATATGGTGGCGCCTGAGCGGGATATGCCCGGCAAAATGGCTATTCCCTGCCAAAGGCCCATCATGGCGGCGTCCCGGTAGGTGACCTCGCTCCTTTCGCCCTTGAAGCGGGAACTGAGGAAGAGTATGCCGCTTGTTATAAGGAAGCTTATGCCCAGAAATCTTCCGGCGAATATGTCGTCAAAAAAATCATTGAATAAAAGAGCAAATATAACCGCCGGAACAGTGGCGATGGCAAGGCAGTACACAGGCTTGGAAAGCGGCCTTTTTATCATCGACCATATGTCCTTATAGTAAACAGCGAACACCGCAGCCAGCGTTCCCACGTGCAGAAAGGTGTCAAAGAGCAGCCCCGCCTGGGGAACGCCCAGAACCCTTTGCGTCAAAACCAGATGACCCGAGGAGGATACTGGCAAAAACTCGCACAGCCCCTGCACAATGCCCAGTATCAGCGCGTGTATTATACTCATTTTCATTTCTCCCAAAAGTTCATGGCCGGCGGGAGCTATTTGTGGTAGCGTTCACCGGCGGATATCTTCGCTGCCCGGTATATCTGCTCCAACAGAAAAACCCGCGCAAGCTGGTGGGGCATCGTCATGTCCGAAAGTGAGATGCGGCGCTTTGCGAGTCTTAATACGCTATCGCCTATCCCAAGAGAGCCCCCTAATATAAAGCATATTCTTCCCCGGGCGGATATATTTTCAACCATGGAGGCAAAGCCTTCCGAGCTGAGCCTTTCACCGTCCACGCAAAGAGCGATTATTATATCGCCCTCCTTTATGTGACGCAGCATCCTTTGAGCTTCGGCCTCTTTCACCCCATCGATTTCTGCCGGCGAAAGCCTGTCTGGTTCACGCTCATCAGCCACCTCGATTACGGATATTTTGCCATAGCGAGAAAGCCTTTTAAGATATTCTCCGCAGGCCTGGGCGTAAAACTTTTCCTTGAGTTTTCCAACGCAGATAATATTAGCTATCATATCACAAACCAATTAAAGCGATAATATTGTAAAAAACAATACCCAAAACGCCAACCCACATGGGAAGATAAGCAAGCCTTGCATAGCCGTAAACCGAGGGGCTTTTCTGGGGGATTGAAAGCTGGCGCGCCTTGACTTTGGAGTCTTTGAAGTTTTTAAAGACTGCAAGGGAGCCGAGCATTATCGCTCCGCCGATGAGAATGTACAGCAGCAGTGAGATGAGCATCGCTCCGGGGATGGACAAAAGCTCCTCCGCCATGGCGGTCAGTTCATCCGCGGACCCGGCCATTGAAGCGGACGCTTGATAAATCCAAAGGGTGATGCCATTGTGCAAGGCGTGGTAGAGCATGCAGGGGAATATGCTCCCGCTCTGGGTGAATATGTAGCCCAACAGCAGGCCCATGGCGAACTGGGTGGGCGCGGCCACAGGCTGGCCATGCAAAACTGCAAACAGGGCGGATGTCATAACTATCGCCTTCCACTTTCCCTTGTGGGCATAGGCAGGCAGCAGAACGCCGCGAAAAAGGCTCTCCTCGATTATGCCGGGGAAAACCGCGCCGATGATCACCAGGCTGAAGCCGGATGCCTGCGAGGAGACGATGGCGTCCACATTGCTGCGAATGAGGAAAGAAAGCTTCAGTTTTTCCGCCAGCATAATGAAAAGGCCGTTAATGCCGGTGAAGAAGTAAAAGCCGCCAAGGGCCATGGGTATTATCAGCAATATGGAGATATCGACGCTGTTTAAGCTGAATGCAGGGGCGAAAACTCTGCCGCAGGACCTTCCAAGGGCGATCACCACGGGAAGCATCGTGGAAAGCAGCGTCACAAGAGCGGAAAGCTGAAGGATATAGCCTGATATCCCGGGCAGATAGGCGTAAAGGACGCTCAAAAACAAAGACCCCAGCAAAAGCCCCCACACGCAAAACATGAAAAGGACGTTTGCACAGCGAATGCTTCGTTTATCCAAGGCGATTCTCCTTCCGTTTATCCGTTTTAATGATCTGCTACAATTATATACTAATTTTCTCCAGCCAACAAGCGATATCCTCGTTCACGGACAGCAGCGCCGCCTTGAGGCTCTCGTTTTCCATGGGCACACCGACAAGGGCTGACTGCACCCTCTCCGCAAGGGCCGTGTCAAGAGCGTCGGTAAAGACCTTTGCGGAGCTGATCTTTCCCTTTTCAAGGCTCAGGTGGAGCTGTATCTCGCCAAAGGAGAGCCTTTCCTCCAGCAGAATGTCAAAGGGCGGGGTTGCGCCGTACAGGAAGTCCCAATTCTGGCGCCTTTTTGATAGACTTTCAACAACGCTGAAATCAATCAGCTCGTCAGCTCTGTGAATATTTCCCCCATGGGCCTTGATCAAAGAATCAACCACTGCCTGAACGGTGATTTCCGGCTGAATCTCGCAAAGGTTGATTACCCGAGCCGCGGTGGAGGTGACGCCCTTCGCCTGCAACTTGGCCTTGGAGGGCTGAAGATAGCGGGCAAGGCGGCCTAGATCGCTGCTGATAAGCATTGTGCCGTGGTGAAGCGACGCCCCGCCGGAGTTCATGTAGGCGCTGCCGGAAAACTTTCTGCCCTTTGCAACGATGTCGTTACGCCCCTCGTGCTTGCTTTCAACGCCCAAGATTCTAAGAGCATCCACGCAAAGGCCATATGAATATTCCGTGCCGGTACCTTCGGGCATTATGAAGGAAAAGAGCAGGTTTCCCAGGTCGTGAAATACGGCGCCGCCGCCGCTGTCGCGCCGCACCGGCAAAACGCCGTCTGTCTTCATTTCATTTAGACGGCATTCCCGCCATATGTTTTGATTGCGCCCAATTATGACGCTGGGCTGGTTGATCCAAAGATATAAAAGCGGCCGGCGCAGCATCCTTT
>JBNRMR010000128.1:0-3841 GCA_050309705.1 Christensenellales bacterium
ATCAAATTCCATCTTCGCATGGGCAGCGATATCAGCCATGTCAGCAGCGCCGGCAGAACAAAATGCATGGCGATTATTTCCACCCAAAAGAGCCAGGTGGGCATAGTCCCAGCCATGGCAGTCCATGCGCCAAACTGGCCCACAAGACCGGAAGTTCCCATGCCCGCGCCCAGCGGTATGTTGGTCATCTTCAGCACCGCCGATGATATCGGCCCCAAAATCGCCGAGGCTAGTGTGGGGGGGATCAATATCAGAGGATTTTTAAACATATTGGGGATTTGCAGCATGCTGGTTCCAAGTCCCTGGGCCAAAAAGCCGCCGAATCCGTTTTCGCGGTAGCTCATGACAGCAAAGCCCATCATATGGGTGCAGCAGCCCACAACGGCCGCCCCCGCTGCAAGGCCGTCCAGCCCCAGGGAAATCGCTATTGCCGCCGAGGATATGGGCGCGGTAAGTATAACCCCCATTATGGATGCCACCAAGATGCCCATGGGCACCGGCGCCAGCTCTGTGGCATTGTTTATGAGGGTGCCAAGGCCGGTCATCAGCGCGTTGACCCAAGGGCCAACAAGCTGCCCCACAAGACCGCCCACAATTATCGTCACCGAGGGCAAAACCACGATGTCCACAGGCGTTTTACCGGCCAGCAGATTGGCCACCTCAGCACCGGCCACCGCTGCGCAAAAACAGCCCACAGGGCCGCCATAGCTGTAGCCGATGGCGCCTGTCACAGCGCTGGAGAACATCACCAAGGGCCGCACCTTAAGACCATGGGCGCATGCCACGCCGATTGCAGCGCCAACAACGGGGGACGACGCTGAAACCACATCCGAAAAAGGCTTAAGCCACGAAAGGAAGGACACCTGCGAGAGCTGGGACAGAATGAGGCCGATAATCAAAGAAGCGAAAAGCCCCAGTGCCATGGCGCCCATGGCGTCAAGAAAGTAACGTTTTGCTGCCTTCTTCACAAAGGTCAGCGCCTTGCTTTCATGCTTTTCCATAAAAATTCCTCCTAACGGCTGCTCGTCACATATGTTGACGGCGAATATGCATATTATACCACCAACCGGATGTGATGTCACCGCGAATTTGAGCCGTTATAAGCTGGAAATATGCCTCCAGCCTTGACATCGGCGCAAATTTATAGTATTTTTTTAGCATGGCATGACGGCCCCGTATGCTGAATAATTGCTAATAAATTGAGCGGCGCACGGGCCCGGTTTTTAATTTAAGCCATATATCAGGGGGAGTATTTTCATGAAGAATCAGACTGTGGTGGTACTGGATTTTGGTGGGCAATATAAAGAGCTTATAGCCCGCAGGGTGCGTCAGTGCAATGTCTATTCGGTAATAAAGCCGGGGGAAACACCCCTGGCCGATATAAAGGCAATGGAACCCATAGGCATCATTTTGACCGGCGGACCCATGAGCGCCTACGACGAAGCCTCCCCGAAATGCGACCCCGGGCTTTTTGAGCTGGGCATCCCGATACTTGGCATCTGCTATGGTCTGCAGCTTATGTGTCAGACTCTTGGCGGCAAGGTGGAAAAGGCCGGCGTGCCTGAATATGGCAAGATAGAGGTCAGATGCGATGTCTCCTCGCCGCTGTTTAAAGGCCTTTCAGAGAGCCAGATCACTCTGATGAGCCATGCGGACCATGTTTCGGCGCTGCCCAAGGGATTTAAAAGCATCGCATTTTCAGATGATTGCCTCAATGCTGCCATTCAAAACGAAAGAAAAAGCCTATATGGCCTTCAGTTTCACCCGGAAGTTGAGCGCACGAAGAACGGCACGAAGATAGTCCGCAATTTTCTATATAATGTCTGTGGCGCCAGGGGCGACTACGGCATTTCAGATTACATCGCCCATCAGGTGAGCGCCATCAGGCAGCGGGTGGGCAGCGAAAGGGTGCTACTGGCTCTTTCCGGCGGGGTGGATTCCTCCGTCTGCGCGGCCCTTCTTTCAAAGGCCATACCCGGCCAGGTCACCTGCATTTTTGTTGACCATGGTCTAATGCGCAAAGACGAAGGCGACGAGATTGAGGCGGTTTTCTCAAAGCGCGACCTGCATTTCATACGCGTCAACGCCAAGGAACGCTTCCTTGGAAAGTTGGCCGGCGTGACTGATCCCGAGCGCAAGCGCAAAATAATCGGCGCGGAGTTCATCTCCGTTTTTGAGGACGAAGCAAAAAAGCTGGGCAATATTCCCTATCTGGCCCAGGGCACCATTTATCCCGACATCATCGAGTCCGGCGGAAACAACTCCGCCAACATCAAGAGCCACCACAATGTGGGCGGCCTTCCCGAAATCATGGACTTTAAAGGCATCGTGGAGCCATTGAGCGCTCTTTTCAAGGACGAGGTCCGCAAGATGGGCCGCAAGCTGGGCCTTCCGGGGGAGCTTGTGGACCGCCAGCCCTTCCCGGGCCCGGGCCTTGCCATACGCATTATCGGGGACATCACAGAGGAAAAGCTCAGCATACTGCGCGAAGCTGATGCGATTTTCCGCGAGGAAGTGGCGAAGTCCCGCGTGAAGGCGCAGCAGTATTTTGCTGTGCTCACCAACATACGCTCCGTGGGCGTCATGGGCGACAGCCGCACCTACGACTACACTCTGGCCCTTCGCGCCGTAAACACCACGGACTTCATGACCTGCACCTATGCAAAGCTGCCCCATGCCACTTTGGAGCGCGCCTGCGTCCGCATCATCAACGGGGTCAAGGGCATCAACCGCATCGTCTACGACATTACCGGCAAGCCCCCCTCCACAATCGAGTGGGAGTAAATAAAACTATCCCGGAAACTCGCTATTTAAGCGGCTTTCCGGGATTTCCTTTTGCCTTTTGATAACAGTTTGATAACAGGAGCATTTAGGCATTTATTCTGTGCCGCAGGTGGTTTGCAGGTGTTTTTCCTGTTGCCATTGCTCTATCAAAACCAGCGTGAGCGCATCTTTCCAAGAAATTCTTCTGTGAGCGGATAGCCGGAACTTTCGCTGATTATCGAATCGATCCCACAAAATGGGCAAACAGCCGTTCCGGAAACATCTTCAATCCACTCTTCAATTTCGGCGGGGTTGAAAATAGAAAGGCAGTAAAAACAGCCGCACTTTCTATCTTTGACAAGTTGCTCCTTATGGTTGGAGGAGTACCTGTGAGCGTCAATGTAGTCAGCCATCAGTACACCCTTCCTTAGTCTTTTTTTCTTTGGGGGAGGCTATGATGTAGTCGCTCAACTCCTGAGAGGGAACCTTCGCCCACCGTTGGTAGGTATCAAACCTTGGATAGTTATAGCGCCACTGGTCATATTCCTCTTTGCTGATTTCCTCGGCTTCCAATTTTTAGCCTGCTTTATCCCCAAAAAAGCATACGGCTCATATCATAATTGGCTGTAAAAACCATATTTTTGCCATGTGCAAAGGTTTACAAAATCATTTTCCTGATTTCGTCAGAATAAGCCGGAATGGCCTCGTGAAAGCCTACAATGTATCGGCCTAGAGCGTTTGCACGGGTGATGCAATCCTCAATCGGCACGCCGTTCATATAATTGTGCAAAAAGCAGGCGGAAAAGCCGTCCCCCGCTCCCACTGCGGACAGAAAGTTTGCCGCACCTGAAGATTTAGCTCTGTATATCTGCTTTTGAGTGTGGCTGTAACACAGGGCGCCCTCGCTGTCAAGGGTGACGATAACGGTGTTGATTGGGAACGCATTGCACAATTCCTCGCATAGCTGCTGGTATGAGTCAAAGGGCTTTGCAAATTGCATGTCAACAAGTGCCTCACATTCTCCGCGATTCAACTTCAATATGGTCGCATTTTGCAGACACAATTGAATTGTCGACTT
>JBNRMR010000129.1:0-6499 GCA_050309705.1 Christensenellales bacterium
TTCTACCACTTTCCGCCCCATTTACTCCACTTGACATATATTATTCTCCATCTTCCCGCCATTCCCTTCCGGATTTTGGGAAAAAGAAAAATTTTTTATATAAAAATTCCCGATTTACAGCCATCGAACGCCTGTTTGCCCTTTTCTTTCAATACAAAGAAAAAGCACCGGATATCATTTATCCGATGCTATTATATGCAGATTTTTTAAAAAGTTGACTGTTTCACGGGAGTTCAAGCAGCTTAAAATCCAGATGATCACAGGCCGCCAGGTGGTATCTCACTCCACCTCGCTCCCCCAAAACGGCGTTCCTCGCGCCCTCGCCATGCAGATGCCCGTAAACCACATCGCTTACGCAATATTCCTCAAACAAACTTGTCATGGCGCTTTCGCCCCCGTTTTCATCAAAAGGAGGGTAGTGAGTCATTGCCACGATGCGCTCAGGCCCCTTTTCCCTTGCGGCTTTGAGGGAAAGCTCCATCCGGATGATCTCTCTGCGCTGGATTTTTCCATCCTCGCCGATTTTCTCCCAACCGCGGCTCCCGGCAAAGCCCACACCATCAAAAATTACCGCATCATTTTGAAGGGCATATGTCCCGCTGGAAAGGGCTTGCCTGAGCCTTGTGACAGAGCCCCACCAAAAGTCATGGTTCCCCTTTAAAAGGATCTTCCTTCCCGGCAGGGCGCAAATGGTCTCAAGGTCATGCAGGGCGTCTTCAAAGGACATCGCCCAGCTTATATCCCCGGGAATGAGAACCACATCCTCATGGGAGACCCTTGCAAGCCAGTCACTTTTAATTTTATCAAAATGGCTTTCCCACAGCTCGCCGAAGACGTCCATGGATTTATTCTCGCCGCCGCCTGGAAGATGGAGATCGCCGATTGCAAATATGCGCATTAATCCTCTTCTTCCTCGTCGTCCCTGTTTTCCTCTTCCTCCAGCTCGCTCAAGGATACGGTGTCAAACTCGCTGTCATCATCGCTGCCCAGTTCGCGCTTTATCACCTGAAATTCGCCTGCGGGAATAGACTCATCGTCTATCTCAATCTCCTCGATCTCGCTGGTATCGGGCAGTTCCATCGCCGATTCGTCCACATTTTCCTCGGAATCCTCGTCCTCGTCCGACACGAATCCCTCAGTGTTAGTTATCTCCTTAAGGCACACAGCGCACATCTCCTCGCCGCTCAAGGCAGCCCGCTCACCACAATTTGTGCATATGCCCGCCATGTCCTGATCATCCTCGCCTTGTATATCCCTGCGGCAGACCTGACAATATTTATCCGTTGACTGCATGTAATTCAGTTCGCATCTTGAGCACTTCACAAATGCCATAAACATCCCTCCACAGATATCCAATTATGTTCATGATGCGCAAAAAACGCACCCCTTTTTGCTTGCTTCCATAAATTACCATGGAAAATATCTGGTAATTCATTTGAAATTACCTTGGAAACCCCCTACAATTTTGTTTAAATAACCCAAATTGAGGAGGAAAAACCAAATGAAGAACAGATTAACAATCTTATTATTGACAGCACTTCTGGTCTGCGCGCTCTTCCCCGCCACCGCTCAGGCGAAGGAAATCGAGTTTGAGGTGGCGCCCGGCGTCATATGGCGGCTGATCATCCCCGACGAGATATTCAGCATGTTCGCACGTCCAGCATCCACCGCCGCACCCACAGCCACCGCAAAGCCAGCGGCCACACCCTGCCCGGTCAGCACCCCTTCCCCCACCAAAGCGCCTTCGGGCTGCCCTGTGGCCAGCACTCCCGCACCCACAGCAAGCCCCAGGCCAACTGCCAGCCCTGCACCCACTTCCCCTGGCACAGGCTCAGGCCCCAACCAGGCGCAACAGAATGCAAGCGAAACGCAGATGCTCAGTTGGGTCAATGCCGAAAGAGCGAAGGCCGGCCTTACTCCCTACAAGCTGGACTCTTCCCTGACATATTGGGCCAGGGCCAAGTCCCAGGATATGTTGGACAAAAACTATTTCGCTCACACATCCCCCACTTACGGCAGCAGCTACAACATGCTTAAAAACGGCGGTGTTTCATTCACAGCCAGGGCAGAGAACATCGCCCGCTTCGGATCCCTTGAAAAGGCCCACGCAGGTTTGATGGCCTCTCCCGGCCATAATGCCAACATCATGAGCAGAAGCATGCAGCGCGTTGGGATAGGCGTAGTCAGGTCCAGCAATGCATTCTATGTCACACAGCTTTTCGTCAGATAAGCGCATCCCATTTCTCACATTATGCAATATACGCAGACATGCGCCTGTTTGTCAATAGTGAATTTATGATAATCCGCCGAAAAGAATAAGTTTTTTCAAAAAAGACGATTTTATCCCATAAAACCCCTCGTCTTTAGTATGAAAACGAACACCCGCCTGTGCCGAGTGGCAAGCGGGTGTTTGTTTTGTTGGTAATTTTTTATATGAGCCTTAGCTTGAGTGATGGCTCAGCGTTCAGATTTAGGGGCGACGGCGTGCCATTTCTCATAAGCACATGGGCCGCCGCGCCGATCATGCGGGCGTTATCAGTGCACAGTGAAACGGGCGGCACAAAAAAGTTCAAGCCCCTTTCCCCGCAGGCTTTCGCCAAAGCTTTTCTAAGACCGCTGTTGGCGGCGACGCCCCCAGCTACAGCCACAGAGTCAATCCCCTGGTCCTGAGCGGCAGCCATCAGCTTGTCCCGAAGCTGGCTAACCACTGCCCGCTGGAAGGCGGCGGCGGCATCCTCGCGCCTGTAGCCGCCCTGCTTTTCCGCCCGGGCGCAGGCCTGCAAAAGCGCAGTCTTAAGGCCGGAGAAGCTGTAGTCATATCCCCCCACTTTGGGCGAGGGCAAAACAAAGGCTTCTGCATCGCCGGTCTGAGCAAGGGCGTCCAGCTTCGGCCCACCGGGATAGCCCAGCCCCAGCACCCTGGCGGCCTTGTCGAAGGCCTCGCCGGCAGCGTCGTCCCGGGTTTTTCCGATAAGCCTGTACTCGCCGTCACCATCCACCCGGACGATGTGGCTATGCCCCCCCGAAGCCACCAGGCAGATATAGGGCGGCTTAAGCGCCTCATGGGCCATGTAGTTTGCACAGATATGCCCCTCGATGTGGTTCACTGCATAAAGGGGAAGCTTCAGCGAATAGGCCAACGCCTTGGCATAGCTGACGCCGCAGAGCAGCGCCCCCACCAGCCCCGGGCCATATGTGACCGCCACGGCATCGATGTCTGAAAGGCCCATGCCCGCCTGGGAAAGAGCATCATCCACCACAAAGTCCATCATCCTCACATGGTCTCTTGAAGCGATCTCCGGCACAACCCCTCCGTATTTTTCATGAAGGTCTATCTGCGAATGCACCTTTTCGCCCAAAGTTTCAAAGCCCCGGGTCACGGCGGCGGCGGTTTCATCGCAGGAGGACTCTATGGCAAGTATGTTCCCATATCCTTTTTCCTTAAGCTCCCCCGCTTTTTTCATGGATATATCGTAATAAGTCATGCTAATCTCTTTTATAGTTTTATATTTTGCCAATAGGCGGTCAAAGGTTTTTCAGCCTGTCCATTATTTCCTGGGTAGTGGCGATTTCTTCCGGAGGCAGACGGCGTTTGCGCCTTTCATATTCCCTTTTGGTGTTATCGATAAGCTCCTTGACGGAGCCGGGCACCTGGCTATCATCCTTTATCCCCATGTTCTCGAAGATTTCCTCCGCCGTGGGCCGCTGAAGGGGCGCACTTTCATCCTCCGGTTCCAGCGCCAGGATATTCTCGCCATAATCCTCCTCCACATAAAACTCCATCTCCGGCATGTCCAGGTGGGAGGGCTCGTCCTGATCAATCCCTGCCAAAGCCTTTCGCTTTTTGAGAAAAACAGTGGCGGAAATTATCAGCAAAATCATCAGAGCAGCTATAAAGCTGGCGAATATCGCCACGGCGATATCAATGAAAAAGCCCTCGGGGACTATCTGTATCATGATATCCGTGGAAGGGTCCAGTATCCATTTCATCTCTGCGTCACCAGCAAAGAATATGTAGTGGAAATGCAAAAATGCGTTGTTGAAGTCAAATATCACATAAGCTGCCCCCGCCACCAGCAGCAGCGAAAGGGGCACAAGGGCGCAGAGCATCCCCCTTGCAACGCTGTATCCCCTCGCCCCCTTTGGAGCGATCAGCAACGCCAGCAACAGCAGCGCGGCAGCTGCCCCGGCGCAAGCCCACAGGGCCAACCTCATCAGGTTAAAGAGAGCCAGAACATCCACCATGTGGCCGATCTCCCTTTCGTTGAAGACCTGCCGCACCTGGCCGTGGACGGTTTCGTTTATATGTAGGTCCGCAGGCTTGCCCTGTATGTAGCCTATCAGCTCCCGGGTGACATTTCCCAGGGATTCGCGGGACATGCCAGTTGCCTCATATATGCCGTGTCTTTCATAGGCGTACTCATAAAAAGGTAAAAACCCCGAAAAGAAGGCAACGGCTGCCAAGAGCAGCGCCAGCAATAGCGGCAGAATCATCACCGCCGCCACGGCCGAAGCCGCACCTCTTCTTCCTTTACCCGCGGAATATGACATCATAGCGCTCCCTCCCGCTTCTTAGTCGCAAAAAGTCGTTGTCTGTAGGTAATAATCAGCTCATCTGCAAATATGCCGTGATGAAGCCGTCGATATCGCCGTCCATCACAGCGCCTACATTGCCCGCCTCATAGCCCGTCCTGTGGTCCTTTACCATCGTATAAGGCTGGAAGACATAGGAGCGAATCTGGCTACCCCATTCTATCTTCTTCATCTCACCCTTTATCTCGCTCATTTTCTCCAGTTCCTGGCGCTCTTTCAGCTCCGCCAGCTTTGACCGAAGCATCATCAGGCACTTTTCGCGGTTTTGTAGCTGGCTGCGCTCATTCTGGCACTGCACCACTATGCCCGTTGGCAGATGGGTCATCCGAACGGCGCTGTCCGTCCTGTTGACATGCTGACCGCCCGCACCGGAGGCCCTGTAGGTGTCCACCCGCACTTCCTCCATGTTTATCTGAACCGCGCCGCTGTCCTCCAAAACGGGGGCCACATCAAGGGATGAAAATGATGTATGCCGCCTTGCGTTGGAGTCGAAGGGCGAAATGCGCACCAGCCGGTGAACGCCCCTTTCAGCCTTCAGATAACCGTATGCGTTTTCTCCGCTTATCTCAAATGTGACGGACTTTATGCCCGCCTCGTCGCCGCCTTGCATGTCCAGCACGCTCACTGAATAGCCATGGCGCTCGCAGTACCTTGTGTACATGCGAAAGAGCATCTGCGCCCAGTCCTGGGCCTCGGTGCCGCCAGCCCCCGCGTGCAGCGAAAGGATGGCGCCGTTTGAGTCGTAGGGGCCCTTCAGCAGAGTTTCAAGGCGCAGTGCTTCCACTCGGCTCTCAATATCCGCAATCTCCGCCTCTATTTCTTCCATAAAGGAAGCGTCGTCCTCCTCCTCGCACAGCTCAATGAGCCCGCCCACGCTTTCCACCTGCCTTACCAGGCCCTCGTAACCATCGATTTTATTCGTCAGGCTCTTCAGCTTTCCGCTGAGCCTTGTGGCGTTTTCCACATCCGACCAAAGATCAGGCGCGTTAAGCTCCGCCTCCAATTCCTCCCTTTGAGCAGCCAAAGAGGCTACGTCAAAGTGATTCACCTGCCTTTTTAAGTGTTTGCGAAAGCGCTGCCAGGGCAGACTTGGCCTTTTCAAGCTCAACTATCACTAAATCAACTCCTTTTTAGATGTCCTTGTCGTTTAAAACTCAGCGTTCTTTGTTGTCCTGGGGAAGGGCAGCACATCGCGGATGTTGCTGACGCCTGTAAGGTACATGATCATGCGCTCAAAGCCCAGGCCAAAGCCCGCGTGCTTGACGCTGCCATACTTGCGCAGCTCCAGATACCACCAGTACTCATCCTTTTCAAGGCCCAGCTCCTCCATCCTCCGCTCGAGGACTTCAAGACGTTCCTCCCTCTGGCTGCCGCCTATCAGCTCGCCTATGCCCGGCACCAACAGGTCTGCCGCGGCGACGGTCTTTTCATCGTCGGAAATTCGCATATAAAATGCCTTAATCTCTTTGGGATAGTCGGTGACGAAAACCGGCTTTTCAAATACCTTCTCCGTGAGATATCTTTCATGCTCTGTCTGAAGGTCGCAGCCCCAGAAAACGGGATATTCAAAGCTATCCTTTACCTTCTCAAGGATTTCTATTGCCTTAGTGTATGTGATCCTTTCAAAAGCCGCGTTTCTGACGCTTTCAAGCCTTTCCAGCAGGCCCTTGTCCACAAAGCGGTTTAAAAAATCCATCTCCTCGGGGGCATTGTCTATCACATAGCTGATTATATGCTTGACCATTTCCTCGGCAAGATTCATGTCGTCGTTCAAATCCGCAAATGCGATTTCCGGCTCGACCATCCAAAACTCAGCCGCATGCCTTGGCGTATATGATATCTCCGCCCGGAATGTGGGGCCGAAGGTATAGACATTCCTGAAAGCCATGGCGTAGCATTCCGCGTT
>JBNRMR010000130.1:0-16791 GCA_050309705.1 Christensenellales bacterium
GATAAGTTTAGCTATTTGCGAAAAAAATAGCGGGCTGGCGGGCCCTTTAGGGAAGGCCGAGAACAAACATGATATGATAAGTTTAGCTTTTCGCGAAGAGAATAGCGGGATGGCGGGCGGGGAGGAAATGTCGCCAACAAACATGATATGATAAGTTTAGCTATTTGCGAAAAAAATAGCGGGCTGGCGGGCCCTTTAGGGAAGGCCGAGAACAAACATGATATGATAAGTTTAGCTATTTGCGAAGAAAATAGCGGGTTGGCGGGCCCGTGAGGGAAGGCCGCCAACAAACATGATATAAAGGGTCTTAGATATTTTTCAGGGAGGGCTTACCTTGGCTTTCGCGCACTTGCATCTTCACACTGAATACAGCCTGCTTGACGGCGCATGCAGGATAGACAGGCTAATGGAAATCGTAAAAGAACTGGGCATGGACAGCGTGGCGATAACAGACCATGGCGTCATGTATGGCTGCGTGGATTTTTACACTGCGGCCAAGGCTCACAACATCCACCCCGTCATCGGCTGCGAGGTGTATGTTGCCCCTGGGGACAGGCAGCTTAAGACCGGCGCGCAGAGGGAATACGCCCACCTGGTGCTTCTGTGCGAGAACGAGGAAGGCTATAAAAATCTTATCAAGCTTGTGTCCTTGGGCTTCACAGAGGGATATTATTATAAACCCAGGATAGACTTGGACATATTGCAGAAGTATTCAAAGGGGCTTATTGCCCTTTCGGCCTGCCTTTCGGGGGATGTTCCAAAGCTGATAATGGACGGGATGTACGACGAGGCCAAGAAGCTGGCGGTGCGCATGAACGACATCATGGGCCAAAACAACTTTTTCCTGGAGCTTCAGGATCACGGCCTTCCTGAGCAAAAGCTGGTGAACGCTCAGATTGAAAAGATGTCGCAGGAGACGGGCATTCCGCTGGTCATAACTAACGACGCCCATTATCTTCGCCGCGAGGATGCCTATTCCCAGGAAGTGTTGATGTGCATACAGACCGGAAAGACGATGGACGACCCCACGCACATGCGTCTGGGGGCGGAGGAGTTTTATGTCAAGAGCGAGGCGGAGATGCGCGCGCTTTTTCCCCATCTGCCCGACGCCATCGAAAGAACGCAGGAGATTGCCCGGCGCTGCAAGTTCGACTATGAGTTTGGCAAGTACAAGCTGCCTGTGTTTCAGCCGCCAAAGGGCTTTACTGCTACAGAATATTTAAGAAGCCTTTGCCAGGAGGGCCTTGCGCAGCGCCTGGGGGGAAAGATACCCCCAGAGGAGCAAAAAAGGCTTGACTACGAGCTTTTGATGATAGAGCAGATGGGCTATGTGGACTATTATCTGATCATCTGGGATGTTATCCGCCACGCCAGAAACCAGGGCATAATGGTTGGCCCGGGCAGGGGCAGCGGCGCCGCCAGCATAGCATCCTATGCCCTTAAAATTACCGCCCTTAATCCTCTTGAATACAACCTGCCCTTTGAACGCTTTTTGAATCCCGAAAGGGTCTCAATGCCGGACTTTGACCTTGACTTCTGCTACGAGAGAAGGGGCGAGGTGATCGAATATGTGCTTGAAAAGTATGGCACGGACAAAGTAGTGCAGATAATCACATTTGGGACCATGGCTGCAAAAGCCGCCGTTCGCGATGTGGGCAGGGCCATAGGCATGGGTTACGGTGAAGTGGACACAGTGGCCAAGATGGTGCCAAATCAGCTTGGAATAACGCTCAAGCACGCAGTTGAGGCCTCGCCGGAGCTTGCCACCGCCTACCGAGAACGGGAGGAGATCAAAAACCTGCTGGATATCGCCATGGCGCTGGAGGGCATGCCCCGTCATGCCTCGACCCATGCTGCGGGCATCGTGGTGGCGGACAGGCCAATAACCGACTATATACCGGTTCAAAAGAATGCGGACGCCGTCACCACACAGTTTACTATGACAACCGTGGAAAAGCTGGGTCTTTTGAAGATAGACTTCCTGGGGCTAAGGACGCTGACCGTTCTTCGGGACGCGGTGCAGCTTGTGAAGGAGCGCCACGGCGTTGAGATCGACCTGGAGGCCATGACATTCGACGATCCGGCCACATATGAAATGATGTCAAACGGCGACACTGACGGCGTTTTCCAGCTTGAAAGCCCGGGGATGCGCCGCGTTTTAGAGCAGATAAGGCCAGAGAGCCTGGAGGATATCACGGCCATCATATCCCTTTACAGGCCGGGGCCAATGGAGTCCATCCCCAAATATGTTGCGGGAAAGCGCAACCGGGACAAGGTCAAATATCTTCACCCAATAATGAAGCCCGTGCTGGAGGTGACCTACGGCTGCATTGTATACCAGGAGCAGGTGATGCAGCTGGTGCGCACTTTGGCGGGCTATTCGATGGGACAGGCGGACATCATCCGGCGGGCGATGTCAAAGAAGAACAAGGCGGAAATGGACGCTCACAGGGATATCTTCATCAACGGCCTTGTGGAAGACGGCGAGATAAAGGTGCCTGGAGCCCTGCGTATGGGCGTGAGCGAGGAAGTCGCCAATGAGGTATTCCACCAGATGGAAGCCTTCGCAGCCTACGCCTTCAACAAGCCCCACGCCGCCTGCTACGCTGTTGTGGCATACCAGACGGCCTATCTCAAACGCCACTATCTGCCGGAATTCATGGCGGCGACGATGAACTCAATGCTGGGCAACACAGGGAAGATTGCCGCATACATACAGTACTGCAAAAAGCATGGCATAGGCATTTTGCCTCCGGATGTTTCCCGGTCGTCAGTGGGGTTCACGGTTGAGGAAAAGAACATCCGCTTCGGCCTTGGGGCAATAAAGAATGTGGGTATACCGGCGATAAACGCCATAATCGAAGGCAGGAAGGGCGGCGAGTACGAAGATTTTTTCGACTTCTGCGAGAGGGTGGACACGGAGCATGTGAACAAAAGGTGCATCGAGAGCCTGATTATGGCCGGCGCTTTCGATTCCACCGGCGCGAACAGGGCGCAGCTTTTGTCTGTGTATGAAAAGGTGATGGAAATGGCCGCAATTGACCGCAGGCGCAAAAGCTCCGGCCAACTTTCTTTGTTTGACGCCTTTGGCGGCGAGGACATGAAGCCCGAGCGCCCAGAGCTTCCGGATATCGCCGAGCAGTCAATAGAAGTGAAGCTGGGCTGGGAGAAGGAAATGACGGGCATATACATATCCGGCCACCCTTTGACGGCCTATGCCGGCGCACTGGAAAACTTGAAGACTTCAACCCTCAACGTCGCAGAGATGCAGGAGGACGAAGAAAACTCCGGAAAGTACGACAATATGCAGGCGTCCATGGGCGGGCTGGTGGAGTCTGTGCGCAAAAAGCTGACCCGCAGCGATAATATGATGGCCTATGTGATCCTGGAGGATCTCTATGGCAGCATTGAGTGCCTGGTGTTCCCAAATGTCTACCAGCGCTTCGGCCATCTTCTGCAGGCGGGCACGGCGGTGGTCGTCAGCGGCAGGCTATCATTTCGCGAGGATGAGCCCGCAAAGCTGGTGGCGGAAAGGGTATCCATACTTGAAAAGGGAAGCAAGGGTGAAAAGAAGCTGGCGCTACTGCTGCCGGGCGCTTCCGCGGCCGATCCTGTGGCGGAGGCTTTGAAGGCCCACAGGGGCGATGCGCTGGTGCTTATCAAGTTTTCAGACACGGGCAGAAGCATAAGGCTGGGCGATAATCTTCGGGTTGATCTTTCAGATGAACTGCTGGCCAGGCTGGTCGGTCTGCTGGGGCCGGGCAATGTGAAAATCATATGAGCAAGATAAGGCAAAGGTGCTTTTTAGCGGCGGTGGCCATCGCTTTTGCGGCCCTGATATCTGCCTGCGGGGTGGAGCCGGCGGCGATTATTTCGCCCTCGCCCGAAAGCAGCCAGGCGGTCTACGACATAGCACCCATGGTGACAAAAACCCCAACGCCCACGCCCACGCCGGAGCCAACGCCCACGCCTGCGCCCCTTGACGAGGAAGCCGTGGCGGCCTTCACGGAGCTTTTTGAGAAAACCGACTATGCGTTTGTTTGCAGTGTGGAGAGGGACCTTGGCATAGTGAACATCGCGGAAGGGCGGTCGCCTTTGAGCGATAAGACTTATATGGCGGAGCATCAGTATGAGGTTAAGGTCGCTTTGCCTGCCAAACAGGGTGCAGATGTATTGCTTGATGAAGGCTTGCAGATTCTCCTGTCCATTCCATACAGATACGGAGTTACATCCTCAAAGTATGATCTTGTCGATCAGCCCGGATATATGGCGCTCCAGGAGGGCGAAACATATCTTGTTTTTGCGGAGTATGAGCGTAACTTTGAGCAATTCAGTCCCGCAAGAGGCGATGCGTCAATTTTCGCCATGGAGGGTGGCTGGGTTTACCTGGTATCGCCCGAGGGAGAAGGAGAGCAGTGGCTGGGCGGCAGGGGAAAGGATGGAATAGAGGAGCGCAACCTGGCTGCGGCGATAGCGCTATTCGGAGAATAGCACAGATGCGCATAACAGACTGAAAGTTGGTTTGTATTTGTCGATACTGTCATTCACCGAAAGCGCCGGACGGATTGATGTTTCTGATGCTTTTGAAGGCATGGGTTTGTCGTCGGTTGTGGAAACACTCCCTAAAAGATTCAGCTGTAAAAATCTTCTTGGAGCGGATGTCGAATTAGGAATCAGCGACAACAACACGAAACGACCAGCGGTCTGTTAGGACGTTGGTGCGGAGCTGTGAAAGAAAACTGCGGCAGATCAAATAACCCTTGACTGATACATGACATGGGGCGAGTATTCAAAGCCCATTGATTTCCAAAACGCCTGGGCTCCCAGGTTAAAGTCGTTGGTAAATAAAAAGCATGTGTCCAGCCCTTCTTTTTTCAGCTTCTTGAGGGAGTATTCAACCATTTGCCCGCCAATGCGCTGCTTTCGCAACTGAGGAGTTACGCCGATATGGTAGAAAAAGCCCCGTCTGCCGTCATTTCCGCAGAGTAAGTCGCCCATGATTTTATTGTCCAACTTTGCTACGGTGCTGAACCCCGGATTTTTATTCAGAAATTTAGTCAGCCTTTCCTCGTGTCAAAGGCGGAGGGAAACCTCAGTTCAGGTATGCTGCTTCACAACTCAATGGATTCGTTCAGGTCGCTTACAAGCATATCAACAATTTTAACCATAGAAATAGTCCTCTTTTTTGTTTTTTGTGATAGGCAAAGAATATACTTTGAGAGGCCCTTTGCCAAAGCGACTATAATGATGTTTTTGCTGCGGCTGAAAAAAGCGCTGCCTGCTTTTCAAGGGCGGCGTAATCGCCAGAGGCAATCATGGATTTATTTACCAAGTCGGAGCCGATTCCCACGGCATGGGCGCCAAATGAGAAAAACTGGGCGATATTATCAAGGTTTATTCCGCCAACCGCCATCAGGCTCAGGTCGTTTAAAGGCGCGAGGACATCGCCGATGTATTTGGGGCCCAAAGTTCCCGCAGGAAAAACCTTGACCATGCTTGCGCCGTGATTCCAGGCCGTGAGTATTTCAGTGGGCGTCATGGCGCCGGGGACGCTGACCACGCCCAGCCTTTCACATTCCTTTATGACAGAAATGTCGGTCACCGGGGACAGGACAAATTTCGCTCCGCAGGAAGCGGCGATGGCGGCTGTTTTCGGCTCCAGCACGGTTCCCGCTCCAACCAAAAGCTCCCCGCCAAATTCACCGCTGAGGATTTCTATCATTCTCTCAGCGCCTGGGGTGTTGAAGGTCACCTCCATTGCCCTGATGCCTCCGGCCATCAGCGCCTTTGCCACCGGACGAATTTTATCTTCCTCCAGGCCGCGGACTATCGCCACAATTTTAGCCTTTTTCAATGCGCAGGCTGTTTCAAAAATGCCGCTCAAACCAATCCCTCCATATGGATATCGTTACATGCGAAGAATAGCATAAAACATCGCGGGCTGCAAGGTTAGCGGGAAATAACTGTCGTATAGCGCGGTTTTCCGGCAAAGATTAACAAATTATTTGCACATTGTTTGTACATATTGATATTGCATTGATTGGTGCGCTGTGATAGAATATAGCTGCGCTTAGGTGCAACTATTATGAGATAAAGGAGGTGGTATGTTTGTCTTATGTGATCTCCGACAAATGTATCTCCTGTGGCGCCTGTGAAGGCGAATGTCCTGTCTCCGCTATTAGCGAAGGCGACAGTATATATGTGATAGATGCTGAAACATGCATCGATTGCGGCGCTTGCGCCGATGTTTGCCCCGTTGAGGCGATTTCGCAGGAGTAATGCGGCTTTAGGGCGGGCTTCTGCCCAATGCGGTTTTTGGACTATACTTTGACTGCTTATTGCGGAAACCCAGGTGACCGTTGACAAGCGGCGCAGAGCATCTAAAGCCGCCCAGTCGAGAGGCTTAGACCCATGTCATCACGGCATGGGTCTTTGTTTTGTCTTAGTTCCTATTTTGAAAGTATATCTTAAGGTAATTTGTTGAAAAAAATATTTTGAAATATGCAATAAATTGTAATATCTAGTGTTAATTGCACAATAAATGCGAGCAAATTGCCGAATATGTGCAACCATAATTATTGCAGTATCGTTAATAGTATTGTAATATATAAATTAGGATACTATGATTTCTTGGAGGTTCAAGTTGCTCAAACGAATAACGGCGCTGCTATTGACAGCACTTTTGATCTTTTCAATAATCCCCACCCCAAAGGCGGAGGCCTCGCAAAACGGCATGATAAGAGTCAGGCTTAATTCGCTTGGCACTGTCAGCTCTGTTAATATGAGGGTCTCCGGCTATTACTCCGCGGATGGACAGCTATTTTCCTCGGGGACGTCCATGACTGTCACCGCTTCGGGGGGGAGTATTACTTTGACCGCGGATGGGACAAGCCACAGCATGGGCGCTTCGTTCACTCTAAAGCGCCACAGCGACTCTTCCGGCAATGCGGGCTTCGTCACCATCAGCAATGCTTCCTTTGGCAGCAGAAGCTACATGGGCGACTTCACATTCTATGCCTCCGGCAGCACGCTAACTGTGGTGAACACCGTTTATATGGAGCATTACCTGGTAGGCGTGGTGGGCAACGAGATGGACAATGCCTGGCCCATTGAGGCGCTGAAGGCCCAGGCGGTGGCCGCTCGCACATATGCCTACATGAACATGAAAAGTTCTGGCACATATGATATTGGCGACACGGCCAGCGATCAGGTCTACAAGGGCTACCGTTCCTCGGACGACGTGGTCATAAGGGCGGTCAACGCAACGAAGGGAATCTTAGCTACATATGGTGGGCAACCTTTTGTTACATATTATGGCGCTTCCAACGGCGGTGAGACTGAGCTCCCATCAAGGGCCTGGAGCGATAGAACTTCGCCGGGCTGCTATGTGGTCAAGCGGGATCCTTACGACGTCAAGAACAACCTGAGCCTCATCTCCAGCGTTTATTTTACCTCGTCGGGGAATACGGGCAGCACCAAGGTGGAGGATCTTATCAAGAGCAAGGTGGCCTCAAGAGTTGGGACTTCTGCCAGCTCTGTCTCCATATCAAGCTATATGAGCGTGGAGCTGAGCAATCCCCAATATTCAAACAGCATAAACTACCAGACGGTTGAAGTCACCGTTATGACAAACATGGGCCAATACACGGTTTCATTGAGCGCCATGGATGAGATAAAGCCCCTTTTGAACTTGGATTATAACCTGCGCATGGTGCGTCTGGACACCACAAGCAATCTTTCAGGCTTCATCTTCCTGGACTTTTGCCGTTACGGACACGGCGTTGGCCTGAGCCAAAGGGGCGCCCAGCAGATGGCCACGGAGGGCTGGTCCTACGAGCAGATACTCTCCTTCTATTATGAAGGCGTCGTTCTTAGGCAGTATGAGCTGAGCGAAACTTCCCCCACTCCTTACACCAGTGTCAACCCGGGTTCAGGGTCAGGTTCAGGCGCGGGAACGGTGGGAGGCTCTCCAGTCATAGCGACGGCGACAGTGTCGGCGTCATCGCTGAATGTGCGCGCTTCTGCCAGCACATCGGCAAGCTCTTTGGGCAAGCTGTCTTCGGGCCAGGTTGTAAATATACTCTCAATGGAAAGCGGTTGGGCGCGGATACAGTATGGCTCCGGCATGGGCTATGTCTCTGCCCAATATCTCAGCAGCATAAACTACACAAGCCAGCAGGGAGGCAGCGCGCCCTCGGGCA
The DNA here is from genome assembly GCA_050309705.1 of Christensenellales bacterium. Classification (GTDB taxonomy): domain Bacteria; phylum Bacillota; class Clostridia; order Christensenellales; family UBA1750; genus JBNRMR01. Next base: position 8,202 of record JBNRMR010000130.1, read on the forward strand.
ACATAATCGCCAAGGCCAACATAGTCAATAGCACCGGCGCCTTCGTTTACAGCGAAAAGGATATCGCCTCCACCAGGTTGGGGACCGTTTCCGCCGGGGGAGAGGTGCAGATATACGCCTTTGAAAACGAGTGGGCCAAGGTGGATTACCAAGGAGCAACAGCTTATCTGCAGACAGTTTATCTGACCAATCTTCAGTATGTGGGCAGCTCGGATTCGGGAACATCCGCAAACCCCATAGCCTATGGTTACGTTTCTCTGAACACCACCACATCCGCGGTGATACTCAGAGAGCAGGCCAGCGAAAATTCGTCCGCCATCGACCTGGTGTTTGACAGAACCCTTGTGACCATATATGGCGAGGAGAACGGCTTTTACAGCGTGGAGGCAGGCGGCAGGCGCGGCTTCATACTCAAGTCCTACATAAGCGGATATATGCCCATGGAGGGCGGCTCGTCCGGCGGAGGCACAGCCACAGCTCCAGGTGGGAACACCGCAACAGAGCTGAACATCGCATCCAAGGCCACTTCAGCCTGCACGGTCTATAACGACGCTGCCGGCACCCAGGACTCGGGCGAAAAACTCTCTAAGGGCGAGGCCTTTACAGTAACCGAGATAAGCGGCAGCATGGTCAGGATAAAGATCAACGCAATGCGCGGCTGGATAGAGATGAAACACGCCGATGGGGTAACCGCACAATCCTCAGGAAGCTCAGGTAACACGGGCAGCACCGGCAACACGGGCGGGGACTTCACGGATGTCAACTCCTCCTCGACGGCGGTGACCACTGCGGGTGTGAACATGCGCCAGGGCGAGAGCACCACTTCTTCTATTATCACACTGGTTCCAAAGGGCAAAACGGTTTCTGTCCTGAGCCGCGGCACTCTTTGGAGCAAAGTTTCATATGGCGGGAAGACAGGCTACATTAACAACGCTTACCTGACATTCAGCTCCTCCGGTTCCTCCGGCGGGACCACGACTCCTCCTGCCAGCAGCGGCTCGACAGCCGAGACGACGACGACTGTCAACATGCGCGCCTCGGGCAGCACTGACGCTTCTATAGTCACAAAAGTGCCTGGCGGGAGAAATGTAACGGTCATAAGCAGGGGCAGTTCCTGGAGCAATGTCTCCTACGACGGCAAAACAGGCTATATAATAAACACATACTTAAAGTTTGCCAGCGCATCCGCCGGAGTGACAACGCCCCCCGCGCAGGAGACGACATCAACCGCAACGGCAACTGCCAATGTGAACCTGCGCCAGAGCGAGAGCATATCTTCCTCCAGGCTGACCACTGTGCCCGGCGGCGCAAAGGTGACAGTTCTTGCCAGGGGCAGCGAGTGGACCAAAGTTTCCTATGGCAGCTACGCCGGCTACATAAAGAACGAATATCTGGATATGGGCGCGGCCGGTTCGTCGGGCTCATCCGGAGGATCTCAGACGCAGACCCCCGACATCCCGCCCATAAGCACGGGCGATAGCAGCGGTGCAGCCACGGGCGATAAGGCCAGCACCACCGCAAATGTGCACCTGCGCTCTGGCGAGGGCACCAGTTTCGACAGCCTTGGCACGGTTCCCAAGGGCGCACAGGTAAGCGTGGTTTCTAAGGGCAGCGCCTGGAGCAAGGTGACTTACAGCGGCAAGACAGGCTACATTAGAAACGATTATCTGACAACGGCTGCCGAAAGCGAAAGCAGTTCGGGTTCGTCAACAGCTTCCAGCGGCACTCTCACCACCAACGCATCGGTGAATATGAGGGTTGAGGCATCCACCTCGGCAGACAAGATCACCACGCTGGCAAAGGGCACCATAGTTGAGGTCATCCAAAAGGGCAGCAACTGGACTAAGGTGCGCTACAACGGCAGAGAGGGCTATGTTTCCACGAAGTATCTGGACGATCCTTCGGCCACCCAGTCGGGAAGCTCTGGCTTCACCTACTGGAGGATGGTGACATTGGCGGATGTCATACTCAGAAAGAGCGCATCCACCAGCTCGGACAGGCTGGCAACCGTCAGAGCGGGAACGCCTGTTAACGTGCTGGAAATTGGCGATGAGTGGAGCAAGATGATTTACGGCGTGAACATCGGCTATGTGAAAACGGAGTATCTGGCGGAAGCGCCATAAACCCTTTTAAAAGCGGCGGGCGGCTGAAAATGCTGTCCGCCTTTGCTTTGGAGCGATGATTGCAAAACAGATTATTGTTACATATTTGGGAAAGAATGATATGTAGGGGGCAAAGCCGCACTGTTGAAAAAAGTCCGCGTGGATGATATTATTATGAAGATACTGCCTTTATTTTCAATGTTTTCAATTAAAAGGCTAAAAAGGAGCGAGAGTTTGAACATTCAATGGTTTCCAGGCCATATGGCCAAAACCAGGCGGCTTTTGGCTGAAAGCCTGAAGGTAATAGATGTTATAGTTGAGATAGTTGACGCCAGGGCGCCTCTTTCCACCCGCAACCCGGACTTTGAGCCGATGTTTAGGGGAAAGCCCAGGATTCTTCTGCTGAATAAGGCCGATCTTGCCGACGACAATATCACAGCCCGATGGAGGGAATATTTCGAGGGCAAGGATTATCGCTGTCTGGCGGTTTCATCCGTGGACAGGCGCCATGTGAAGGGCGTTATCGCCTTGGTGGAGGAGATAATGCGGGAAAAGGTGGAGCAAATGAAGGCCAGGGGGGCAAAAAAAACTGTCCGGGCCATGGTTGTGGGCATACCGAATGTGGGAAAGTCAACATTTATAAACAATTTGCGAGGGAGGGCCTCTGCCAAAGCCGCCGACAGGCCAGGAGTCACAAGGGGCAAGCAGTGGATTGTGATAAACGAATATTTGGAGTTTTTGGATACGCCAGGAATGCTCTGGCCTAAGTTCGAGGACAAGAAAGCGGCCCTAAAGCTGGCGTATTTGGGCTCGGTCAAGGATAATATCATGGATGTGGAGGAACTGGCATGTAAATTCCTTGCGGACATGGTAAAGCTGGCGCCAAAGGCTGTGACTGAGCGATTCAACATTGAAGAGCCCTCTAAGGGCGGCTACGAGCTTCTCCAGCAGGCCTGCCGTGGCCGGGGATGGATAATGTCTGGTGGCAGGCTGAACACGGAGCGGGGCGCGACAGCGGTTTTGGACGAGTTTCGAGGGGGAAAGCTGGGCAAGGTCTCGCTGGAAGTCCCCCAGGAGGAGTAAAATGGCGCTTCGTGAAAGGCTAGCCGAGCCGGAGCGGCTATTCAAATTAACCGAATATGAGCGCCCGCTGTGGGAGCAGGGGATAAGGCTTGGCGGCGTGGACGAGGCGGGCAGAGGGCCCTTGGCGGGACCGGTGATGGCCGCCTGCGTGGTGTTGCCCAAAGAGCCTTTGCTGGAGGGAATAAATGATTCCAAGAAGCTCAGCGAAAAAAAGCGGGAAGCTCTGTTTGAAAGCATAATGGAGCTGGCTTTGGGCGTGGGCATTGGCGTATGCGACGAAAAAGTTATTGACGATATCAATATCCGTCAGGCCACTCTTCAGGCGATGCGAATGGCAGCCCAAAAGGCAGGCGCGGATTTCCTGCTGGTGGACGGTGTGGACAAGGCCATATTAAGCGCGGAGGTTCCACAGGTATTAATCCCCGGGGGCGATGCCCTTTCGTATCTGATCGGGGCGGCGTCAATTGTGGCGAAGGTAAAAAGGGATGCCTTTATGCGCCGCCTGGACGAGGAATTCCCCCAGTATGGCTTTGCGAAGAACAAAGGCTACGGCACGAAGGAGCATATAGAGGCCATCAAAAAATACGGCCTGTGCAAATATCACCGGCGCTCCTTCACGGGGAACTTCGTATGAGCCCCCGGTCGGGTAATGCCCGCACAGGAAATGTGGGCGAAAGCATCGCCCTTGAGTATTTGCTCTCAAAGGGCATGGAACTGCTGGAGCAAAACTATCGCGCACCCGGCGGCGAAATAGATCTTATAATGCGCGATGGTGACGGCATAGTCTTCGTGGAGGTAAAAACCCGGGTATACTCGGCGGATATCAGCGCATATGAGGCCATAGACGCGGGCAAAAGAGCCAGAATTTCAAAAACGGCGCTGCATTATATAAAATCGAGGGGTTTTTTTGAAACAGCATGCAGGTTTGACGCCGTTATAATAATAGGAACGCCTCCCCAGATGACTATCGAGCATTATGAAAACGCTTTTCCGTATAGCAGCGGATCATATTTTGTTTAAGATGATAAAGAAGGGACTTCGGCAGGTGACATGAGAAAGAGAATAAATTCTGTCTTTATAGTGGTAATTCTGGCGGCCTTGGCCATGCTTGCAGGCTGTGCTACAAGGGATATCGCCTATGAAAGCCAGTTGCTGGAAAACGCCGACTTCTCCGCCATAAGCGAACATGGCCTGCCCGAAGGCTGGAAGCATGAGGCCTACATCTATGACGACATGATATCCGTGCAGGAAGTCCTGGACGGCGAGTTGCACATAACCAGCCATGAACTGAACGATGTCCGCATGGTTCAGCGCTTTCCCACCGACAAGAACACAATTTACAAAATATCTGCGAGGATCAAAGCGCAGGGAATCAGCGGCGACGAATACGGCGCGGGGATAAGCATTGCGCAAAGCTTCATAGCCTCCCGCCAGCTTTTCGACACGGCCGGCCAATGGGAGCAGGTGGAGCTTTATGTGAACTCACGGGGTGAAACCGAGATGGGGGTGGAGCTTCGGCTGGGCTTTTTCGCCAATGACGCCAAGGGCCAGGTTTGGTTTAAGGATGTGTCCGCCGTGGCCGTTGAAAAGGCCCCTGCCGGTGCGGTGGTCTACGACTATTCTGAAATAAAATCATCGGCCTACTCCTCAGACGAGGATGAAGGCCCCAGGGATAATTACACGGCGCTGATACTCTGCGTGGCTGCGCTGTTTGCCATGGCAGGGATGGCAGCCTCCCGAAGGCTTGGCCAAGGCGCGGGGCTTTCTCCTATGGGCGAGGCAAAGCAACAAGGGATGAGCGCGCTGGCGCTGATTCTCATTGGCGCGTTGTTTGCGCGGCTGCTGATTGCGGCGATCATCACCGGCTACAGCTACGACATTGGCTGCTTCACGGCATGGGCGTCAAAGTCTGCGGCGGAGGGGGTTGCATCACTCTATCAGGGGGATTATTTTTGCGACTATCCCCCGGGTTACATGTATATATTGAGCGTAATCGGCGGCCTGGGGCGGCTTTTCGGCCTTGATCAAACTTCGGGCATATTTGTTTTGATGGTGAAGCTTCCGGCCATAATCTGCGACATTTTGGCAGGCTATCTCATTTATAAAATAGCTGGAAAGCATATCAAGAAAAACTATGCGCTGCTGATTGCTTCATTATACCTTTTCAATCCGGCGGTCATGGTCAACTCCGCCGCCTGGGGGCAGATAGACGGCGTTTTGGCCTTTGGCGCGCTGCTCTCGGTATGGTTGATGGTAAACCGGAAGATGTTTTTTGCGTCGGTTGCTTTTGCGGTGACGGTGCTGATAAAGCCCCAGGGGCTGATGATTGGGCCGCTGTTGGCCTTTGCCTTTGTGGACACGGTGCGCGAGGAAAACAAGAAGGGTGTTTTGAAGCTCATTGGGTCATTCGCCTTCTGCGCGGGCCTGTGTATATTGGCGGCCTTGCCGGTGGCGGACGGAAGCCCTATAAGCTGGCTGATGGAAAAATATCTGGGGACATTGGGCAGCTATGAGTACGCCACGGTGAACGCAATGAACCTTTTTGCCATGTTTGGCGCCAACTGGAAGCCCCAAAGCGATATCTTCATCGGTGTTTCATATAAGTTAGCGGGGACGGCTTTCATGGTTCTGTCATTCGTTTTCAGCGCTTTAATATATTTTAAAGCAAAGGATAGAAGGTTTTTGCCCCTTGCGGGAGCTGCCTTCCTTTGCGGGGTTTTTGTACTGGGCGTGCGGATGCACGAGCGCTACATGTTTCCCGCCCTTGCGCTTTTGCTGCTGGCCTATATCCTTTACAGTGATAAGCGCCTTTTGACAATCTTTGTGCTCTACAGCGCCAGCCATTTTGTGAACGTGGCCATGGTTTTAAACCATCAGCATCTTTTGCAGGAGCATTTTGCCGTCACATTCATCTTTTCGGCGTTAAACCTGGCGCTTTTTGCTTGGCTGGCAGCCGTCTGCTGGGATATTTCTGCAGGACGGATAAAAAAGGGCAAAATTATGGCTGAGAGCAGCCAAAGCGATTCGCCTATGCAGGACGAAGACTTGGGGGGCAGCGAAGTGCAAAACAAAATAGACAAAAAGCGCGACCATAGGATAACCCGATTCGATTTGATTTTAATGGCGGTGGTGACGGTGCTGTATGCGGTGTTGGCGCTGATAAACCTGGGGGATATGCAGGCGCCGATAACGGAATACAAAAGCTCCCGGGCGTCGGAAAATGTTGTGTTTGATTTTGGAGAAGAAAAGGAAGTCAGCAAATTCACATATTATGGTGGCATCGGCTCCGGTCACATGACGCTTCAGCTCTCCGACGACGGGGAAAGCTGGCGTACGGCCGATATCATTTCTTCCACCGGTGCAAATCGTGAGGCTGAGATAGAATTTGCGGTGAACACGATGTTCATGTGGCATGACTATGACCTGGCCGAGGAGCAGGCCCATTATGCCCGTATCGTTTTCCTGGGCGCAGGGATTCCCATCATTGAGGCAGCCTTTTTTGACGGGGAGGGAGTGATCCCCATAGCGGCGGTTTCCGCCCATGATCAGCGGGAGGAGGGAGCAATGGACCCCGCCCTCATAGCTGACGAGCAGCAGCTTGTGCCGGAGCGCTCATCCTTCATGAACTCCATGTACTTCGATGAAATCTATCATGCGCGCACGGCATATGAGCATGTACACGGCATGCAATGGTATGAAACCACTCACCCGCCCCTGGGCAAAGCCTTCATGTCCTTTTGCATAATGCTTTTCGGCATGACGCCGTTTGGCTGGAGACTGGCGGGAACAGTTGCGGGCATAATAATGCTGCCGGGGATGTACATGCTGGCCAAGCTTCTCTTCAAAAGGCGTGATCTTGCCGCCCTCGCCATGCTGCTGATGGCCTTTGACTGCATGCATTTTGCCCAGACAAGGCTGGCCACAATAGACTCCTTCGTGGTGATGTTCATCATATGGATGTATTATTTCATGCTGCGCTATGCTTTGCTATATAACTTCAACAGAATGAACCTTGGAAAGACTCTGTTGCCTTTGCTGCTTTCGGGAATTATGTTTGGCCTGGGCAGCGCCAGCAAGTGGACGGGCATATACGCCGGTGCAGGCCTGGCGGTGATACTATTTTACACCTTTTACAGGAGATATAAAGAAGCGAAGCGCATGGGCAAAGAGGGGGAGTGGTTTAAAAAATTTGCCTATACATGCCTTTTCTGCGTGCTGGCTTTTGTGATAATCCCCTTTGGAATATACTTTGCGTCATCCTTCCAGTATTTCCAGATAAAGGGTGGAAAGACCATTGCGGACTGGTGGGCGGCACAAGAATATATGTACACATACCACAGCGGACTTCAGGCCAGCCATGACTTCGAATCCCCCTGGTATGAGTGGCCGCTGATGATCCGCCCCATGTGGCTGTACAAGGGTAACCATGGCGGACTTATCGCCACGATAAACACAATGGGAAACCCTGCCGTATGGTGGCCGGGCTTTGCGGCTCTTGTCTGGCTTGTGGTGCGCTATATAAAAGGGTTTAGTGACAATTCAAAGAACAAGGAAATCAGCTATATTGGCGCCCTGCTGCTGATTGGCTTCGCTTCACAGTTTTTGCCATGGGTGGTGGTGACAAGATGCACGTTCATTTACCATTATTTCACCTGCGTGCCCTTTATAATACTGATGATCTGCCACTTCATCGACGTAAAGACCGGCTATGGTCAAAAGGTGGACGAGAGGAAGCTGAAAATCGCGCTGGGGATATACATAGGCGTTGTCGCGGTGGTTTTCGCATTCTTCTACCCGGTGATATCCGGCATGGACATGCCCGTGTGGTACGCAAGGCTCACTCGCTGGCTGCCTACCTGGACGATATGGAATTATTGATGTAGCGGGAAGGAGCTAAGAAGGCGGTTATGGAAAGTTTGAAAAAGCTGTTTGGGCAGGGAATAAAGTTCGCCATGGTGGGCGTAATAAACACATTGGTGGACTGGGGCGTCTATTTTCTGCTGCGCTTGACGCCGTTTTTTGCGGTGCATTATCTTCCGGCCCAGGCCATAGCATATACCTGCGGGGTTATGAACAGCCTTTTCATGAACAAAAACTTTACCTTTCGCGAAAAGGGAAGCATGGGCGCGAAAAGGGTGCTTACCTTCTTTGGGGTCAACCTTGTTTCACTGGGCGTTTCAATGGCGGTGCTTTTCATATTTAAGGAAAAGCTGCTTACGAACGACCTGATATCAAAGGGCGCAGCAGTCGTTTTTTCGATGGGCGTGAACTTCACCCTCAACAAGCTTTTGGTGTTCAAGGGCCTTTAATAGCCCGTTTTTCACAAAAACTGAAAGAAGTATTGACAGAACAAATGCAGTCATGAGATTATAATTAAAATGTCCATGATAATATTAAATATAAAG